>CAZMBP010000117.1:0-26005 GCA_964564545.1 uncultured Saprospiraceae bacterium | reverse complement strand
TTTAAAACAAACGCATGGCTATATTTTTTCACAACAATGCTTTTACATTTTTAAAAACAAGTTCTATCCTTGTTTTTAAAACTAGAAAAGATATAACTATGTATTTCAGTTTCCTTCTCATCTTTCTTTTTCCATTGTTATTATCTGCTCAAAATAATGTAACATTTACTGCCGAGGCTGATGCCAGAAGAATTGTAGAAGACCAATATTTCACAGTTACTTTTACTTTGACAAATGCTAGATGGACACAATTTACACCTCCTGCATGGCGGGGATTTAACCAGGTCGGTAACCCATCTCAAAAACAATTCTCCTCTATTGTTAATGGAAAAGGTATGACATCCTTCTCCATCATTTATAATGTAAAAGCTAAAAAGCCAGGAAAATATACCATCGGTTCTGGGACTGCGATAGTCAATGGAAAAGAAATGAAAACCAAACCTTTTCCCATAGAAGTAGTCCAAAAGAAAAAAATTAAACCTGGCGAAGTCAATACGGAAGAAGAGTTTTTTGTACGAGCAGAACCAAGCACGACGGTGGCTCATATCGGTCAACAAATCACGGTCGATTATAAATTATATACTAAGGTAAATATTGAGAGCTACGACCTGGGAGAAGACCCGGAATATAAAGGATTTTTTGCTCAAGATATTCGACAATTTAGTTATCGAACCATGCAAGAAGAAATTGATGGAGAAATGTATGCTACTAAAATATTTAAACGCGTAGCCTTATTTCCACAACAAGCAGGTTTATTAACTATCGATCCTTTGAATCTTCGGTTAGGAAAATCCGAACCAGGCAAACGCCGAAGTTTCTTTTTTAATGAAGTGAAATACATTCCTTATCAAGTGGACTCTGTCAATATAAATGTAGTTCCATTTTCTACCGATAGTATTCCTCCTAATTTTAGTGGTGCAGTCGGAACTTACGAAATGAATGCTTCAGTCAATAATCGAGATCTATCTACTGATGATGCAATGGTGATCACCATGTCGATTCAAGGGAATGGAGATTTGAAAAGAATCCTCTCTCCTAAAATGAATTTAGGCGATAATTTTGAAGTGTACGAACCTCGAATTTTGGAAGAAACTACTTTTGAAAAATCAGGAGAAATTTACGGTCGAAAAATATTAGAATATCAAGCACTTCCATTGAATCCTGGTAATTATTCTGTGCAACCTCGATTCACTTATTACGATACGGATAGTTCCCAATTTATTACTTTAGGGATAGCTCCTTTAGAAGTGAATGTAAAAAAAGGTCGAAAAAAACGAGCATCAAGTATTGTTGAGAAAGAAGAAGATAAGCCTGATTTTGTTTCGATAAAAACTGAAACGACTTTTTCTGAAAAAGGAAAATACTTTTTTGGATCGCCGCTTTTTTGGGTTTTGACTTTATTGCCTTTCATATTTTTAGGTGGTGCATTACTTTACCGACAAAAATTAATTCGAGAAGGCTCCATCGATTTTGAATTACTAAAAATGCAACGAGCGCAAAAGGTAGCCGTGCAAAAGTTAGCATTAGCAGAAAAATATATGGCTACTCAAAACTCAAAAGGATTTTATGATGAGGTATCAAGAGCTTCCTTTGGTTATGTTTGCGATAAATTAAAAATTCCAATTTCCGAATTATCGAAAGCCAACATTCAAGATAAATTACAGTCATTAAATGTCTCTCAAAATCACATTGATAGTTTTATCAAAATCATTAAAACTTGTGAAATGGCACTCTTTGCTGGGATGGATAATTCAGCGGCTATGCAAGAGACCTATGATAGCGCGAAAGAAGTAATTGTAAAAATTGAGGAAGAGCTGAGTTAGTTTTTTCAAAAAAAAGAGAAGCCGAATTTGCTTAATTACAAATTCGGCTTTTGTACAAAAACTAAAATGACTATTTCTTTACACTAAACCTAATTGGCGATAAACAATAAACAGGAACATCTTTCCCCCCTTGTTTTCCTGGAATCCACTTAGGCATCATTTTTATTACCCTAATGGCTTCTGCCCCTGTACCACCTCCTAAATCACGAATAACTTCAATATTTGTGACTGAACCGTCAACTTGAACGACCCAACTAATAATTACATTTCCTTCAACTCCTTTTTGTTTTGCTTCCAAAGGATACCTTAGATTTTTGTATATAAACTTTAGCATTTTAGCATCTGCACAATCTCTCGCATAAACATACTCCTTCGTTTTACATCCGGGGAATAAGGGCATCTCTTCTGCCACTCTGTAAATTCCTTCATGATCTGGCTCATAAGGTGCTGGTGCGGGCATTGGCTCTTTATTAATTTTCTCCTTTGGCAACTTAAATGCAACTGGCAAAGTATATCGAACATCTACTGGCCGTCCTCTTTGTTTTCCTGGAATCCATAGTGGCATAGTTTTGACAACTCGAAGTGCTTCCCTACCACAACCTCCACCTATATCCCGTAGGATTTGAGCTTTTCTAATTTCCCCATTTTTACCCACCACAAATTGAATAACAACTGTTCCTTCAACTCCATTTTCTTTGGCAATCTTAGGGTACTTTATATTCTCTGCCATAAACCTAATCATTTCTTCTTGAGCACATTTCTTTAATTCATTTCTCCCAATTGCTTTTTGTTCACAACCTGGAAATCTCGGCATATCTTCCACAATTTGAAAAATCATCTCCTCTTCTTCCGGTAGCGGTGGTGGTGGTGGTGGTGGTGGTGGTGCAGGTGCTTCTCCAATTCTTGGCCTAGGAGGTTCTACCTCTATTTCCTCATCCATATCAAAAACATCTGCTGGAATTTCAATAGCTTCTTCTACATCGATAGCTTGATCTTCAAAAACGATCTCATCTTCATATTGATTCCGAGTATCGTTAGCACTATAATATGGGTTGCAAGTTTGAGCTAAAAAAACCATCAAGCCATACAACCAACCTTTGTTTACCATAATATTTTATTTTTTGTTAAAAAATTTGATTTACTATTTATGTGTATTTCTTCGAAAAAGTAAATGCATTTCTCTTAGAATATTAAGTTATTCTAAACTATATCATCATCCCCAAATGATCTCGGCGGAGGAGAATTAGAATCATTCTTAAAAAAGATATTTCCTTTTTCTTTTAATAAGAATCCAGCTATTACTCCAAAAACGAATCCTCCTATATGTGCCCACCATGCTGTACCTCCTGCTGCAGCTTGCCCCATTTCCGAAAAACCGCTATACAATTGCATCGCAATCCACATTCCTAAAAACAAAAAAGCGGATATTTTAAATGATCTAAAAAAGACCAGCACTAACACTTTGACTTGTGATTTTGGAAACATTACCATGTATGCTCCTAAGACAGCTGAGATCGCTCCACTAGCTCCAACCGTTGGAATTGAGCCAGTACACTTATTGACTGCACCAGGTACACATTCTATTCCTTGGGCATTCCCACATGGAAAACAGCATCCTAATTCTTCAGTCCCCATTCCAAAATAAATATGTCCAAGCGACGCTGCCAACCCTCCAACAATATAAAAAAGTACAAATTTAAAACTCCCCACCGTCGCTTCAATATTATCTGCAAACACCCAAAGGAAAAGCATATTTCCTGCTAAATGCATCCAACCTCCATGCATAAACATACTGGTCAATAAGGTGAAATAATTTTTCCCATTAATGATATCAGAAGGAATAGAACCATACTCACAAGTCAGTAAAGTCATCTCATAAGGGTTGCTTGGGTTGGGTGGATCCATCGTCCATTGGAGGACAAAAGCTATTATATTAAGTACAATAAACCCATATGCAAATAAGGGAAAATAGCCACCTTTAACCTGATCATCACCAATTGGAAAAATCATATTTTTGTTGTTTTATTAAGCTGAAAAGTAGGATTTTTTTTCGAGAAATTTAAACTGAGATTTTGACTCATTGGAGATATTTAAATTCACATCTTTTACTTATTTTGCGATTGATTAACCCTGAATCAAACTTAAATTTAAAAAATAGTGATTACACGAACTCTTCTACTACTTAATAGTTGCCTACTTATTCTATCCTTTAGCCAGAATACGATCATTCCCAAACAAGACATTATTCAAAATCAAAAATTTGAAGAGACCGTTTTATCGATTGCTAGTCCTACTAATTTTTGTGATGGTGCTTTAGGTGAAAATATTTTTACAGATGGTGACTTTGGATCTGGGTTCCTCAATGTATTAGCTTCCGATGTTAATGGTTACGCTCCAAGTTATACCTATTCAGCATCTCCGCCCCCTATTGATGGATCATACACCATTACTAATAACACCACTTCATGGGGAAGTTTTGCCACAAATTGGGTTAACATTGGCGATAACAGTAATGATCCGAATGGATACATGATGGTTATTAATGCCAGTTTTTCTCCAGGTATTTTTTATGAAAATACAATCGATAATCTTTGTGAAGGAACTTTGTATCAATTCTCAGCAGATGCCATAAATTTATTACTTCCATCAATAACAGGTATTAGTCCAAATATAGAATTCTTAATTAATGGAGTTGTTCAATACTCAACAGGAGCAATCCCTAATGATGGTCAATGGAATACTTATGGTTTCACCTTTACCACAGATCCTGGAACCACCAGTTTGGATTTAGCCATTAGAAATAGTGCTCCTGGTGGAAATGGAAATGATATTGCAATTGACAATATAGAATTCCGAACCTGTGGCCCTGAGATCAATGCAAGTCCTTTAAATCCTTTCTATTGTGCTGGTCAACCAGCAACTATAAATGCTGCTGTTTTTGGAAGTCAATACCCGAATCCTTATTTTCAATGGCAAAGAAGTACAGACAATGGAGTAACTTGGAACGATATAGTTGGAGAAAATGGAAGTTCAGTTTTCATTAATAATCCAAATGCTGGAGAATTGTACAGAACTCTAGTCTCAAATTCGATTGGAACGATTGATAATCCAAAATGTAGAGTCATTTCTAATGTAGTAGAATTATTAGAATCGCCTGATGAGTTTATTAGATACGATACACTTTGCCAAGGTTTGGAATTGCAAGTGGGAAATTCGATTTATAATACAACTGGAATGTATGTTGACAGTTTGTTGGCGAGCAATGGTTGTGATAGTAACGTCATTACATTTTTGGAAATAGTTCCTGATTTTGGTATTACCGCCGATTTAGAAATTATTGCCCCTGGTTGCCCTGAAGAAGAAAATGGTTCCATTCTTATTTCTAATATTCAAAATGGTTCTGGAACTTATACTTTTTCCATCGATGGAGAACCTGCTCAAACCGATCCATTCATTCAGGGATTACCTCAAGGAAATTATGCGATAAATATTATGGATAGCTATCAATGTGAAACGACTTTGAATGCAGTTCTTGTCGATCCAGTAGCTTTGCAGATTGATTTAGGAGAGGATGCAACTATAAAATTAGGAGAATCGTATGATGTCCAAACTCAATCAAATTTACCCATCAATTCATTTACATGGTTAGAAACGGAAGGACTTAACTGCTCCACCGATTGTCTTAATCCAACGCTCACCCCCGGAGTGACAACTACCTATGTGTTGATTGCTAGTGGTGAAAATGGTTGTACTACGATGGATTCCATTACAATTACAGTTGATATAACTCGAAATGTTTTTATCCCAGATGCCTTCTCTCCAAATGGAGATGGAGCCAATGATTATTTCACAATCTACGGAGGAATTGATGTAGAAGAAGTGGTGAATTTTCAAATTTTTAATCGTTGGGGCGGTCTTGTTTTTTCTAATAAAAACTTTCAACCGAATGATAATTTAATTGGTTGGGATGGATTTTTTAAAGGAAAAAATGTCAATACTGGTGTTTATATTTATACCGCTGATATTCTTTTTAAGGATGGAATAGTTGAAAGATATTCAGGAGATATAACAGTTACGGAATGAGGTGTGAATGGGAATATCAATTTAAGAACAAGGATTTGAGAAGTTTGACGAGAGTTTATCAAATCCTCGTTCTTAAATTGATATTCGAAAAAAATCCTTTGCCGAAATGAATCAACAAAGGATAAAAATTTAACTCGGATGTTGTAGATAGTTTAAGTTAAATAGCTGCTGTCAGTTTATTTTTTTCGATAAAAAAAGTGAAGGTGTAATCATCTAATTCAATAACTTCATCTATTTGATTATCGGGTGTAACATGTGTGAGTGAAAAAATATGATCACCAAATTCCAATGATAAATCTTTTCCAACTCGATGAATAATTTCTTTAGTTGTCTTAATATGGTTATCTGTAATTTCAATTTTCAACTTTACTTGCCCTTCCCAGACACATACAACATCTGCTGCACAACGAGAATCTTCCAACACGTCAATCACTTTTAAACTTAAATTGCTCTTTGGTATTATCGCTTTCTCATTTAATTTTATATCAAATGCTTCTTCTATTTTCACCTCAAAATCTTGAATCAAATCTCCTTCCTTCGAACAACTTCCTATCGAAATAATACTAGAGAGCACGACGATTAATATTTTTAAATTTTTCATAGGCTTTAGATTTTAGTTCTATCAATTTTTTGCTTGCTTTATATTTTTTGCTGTTATACTTGGTAAGACTGGTTGAAAAGAAAATTGGTTGGGGAGAGTTAAAGTTTTAAGATTTTTTTAACCCCCAGCTCCTAAAGGGGAGCCTTTTTTCTTTTCCTTTCAGCCAGGTAAAAAGTTAACCACAATCCAATTCTCATTTATCCAAAACTAAAAAATGGACTTTGAATTTAGATTCAAAGTCCATTTAAAAAACCATGGTTAATACCTCCCACTCAACTTTTTCAAATGCCAAAGGCATATTTGAAAAAGGCTCCCCTTTAGGGGCTAGGGCTTAATACGCCTCCAAAAACAAACACTCCTCCACCACCTGTTCGTAAAATTGAGTATCCGAAAACTCATCCCTTAATTTCAAATAATAGAAATTATATTTTTCAGGAAGAACAGGAATCAAATTATCGTAAGGATGGTATTCCGTTTCGGGATCAATATAAAAATCATTTAAATCACATTTCGCTAACATAAAACAAGCACGTGCTGCCAGCTCTTTATTTTTTGCTAACTCTAATGCAGTTTCATAATACTTCCGAGCACGATCCATTCTTTTATTTTCAACATTACCTAACTCAGATTCATAAACCAAATACCGATTCTCTTTATTCACATAGCCCCAATTTCCACCACTTCGAAACATATCAGTCACATGCCATGAATCTCCAAAATAAGTCATATTGTAATAAGCATTTCCCAACTGATAAAAAGAGGAAGCACCACTTTCTAAATGTGCTCGACCTTGATATTCTAGCCTCAACAACTCTTCAACTATTCCAGCTCGATCAAACATAGTCGTATCTGCAATTGGGCAATGCACGCAGTCAATAATATGTTCATGAAATGGATTAAACTTCGGTTCTAAGTCCCGAACATTCCTTGGAATTTTTCGAAAAGTTTCAGCAGCCGCTTCAATTTTATCCTGATTAAAAAGAACAATTCCTTTGAGCAAAAGCAAATCATTTTTAATGGTTGTCAGTCCATCTTTTTTGACCAATACTTCTTCCAAGTTACTTTTATTTTCTTTATCACAAATCCTCATTAGGTCTTCGATCATTTCAATATCTGGATTCATTTTTAAAGCATCCAAAGTATGATGTAATCGAAATGCTTTTCCCTTCTCACCTGACTTGGTATACATGTCAACCAACTTGTCATTGATGTAATCTGGAAAATCTTTATACTTCCAGTAGTTAGGATTATTTCGAATAATATTCCCAATTTCGTTTTCGTCTTTGAGTGTTATCGGAGGATTGTATTGAGCTATCTTCAAAGCTAATTGAGCTGCTTCCAACTGTTCCACCATCTCCTCATTTTCACTCCCGATAGTATTTTTAAGTCTGATAAAAATCTGATCAGCCTTAAAATAATCACCTGCTAAAAATGCTAAATAACCTTCAGCAATTTTCCATAAATCTAAATCAATCACTTTTCCTTCCTTGACACATTTACTAACAAAATCTTGCGTTCGTTTTAAATATTTCTTTGCATTTTTTCGTGGGATTTTAAAATAGGTTTTGTTTCGTTTTATGTTATCATTAAAATCTTTTCCCAAAAAATCTTTCTCCAATTTCGTAATTTCTTTCACTAATAAAAGTTCTAAATTTTCACTCTTAGGATCGAACTCATAAATTTTTTCCATCTCAAAAATTACTTGACTATCGTCATGATTTGCTCGCATGGTATACAACATCGCCCGCTCCTCATCACTCTTACATTTCAAAACTAACTGATCCCATTCTTCATTATTTTTTATAGAAAAACTTTGATAAGCGGACTGTCGCTTGCTCGGACAATTAGCAAAAATCAATGAGTACAAATATGCTGCTTCCACTCGATCTCCTAATTTCAACAATGCCCCAGCTTTGTGTCCCATGATCCAATAATCTAACAGACTTGGATTGGCATGAACCTTTGGCATCAGCTCTTCATGCAACTTCATAACTGCATTATATGCCTTAGCATAATGTGCCAATCTAATGATTTGAAAAGCATATCTCAAACGAACATAATGCGACTCCGTTTTCATAAAAGCACGTTTGCCACGTTCCACCATTTTTTGCATTTCGACCACATCTCGTTTAGGAGTAGTCCACCCCTCTCCTACTGTCACGTGCCTTTCGCATTGCTTAGCATATATCAAATAGTCCATCACTTCGATACATTTTTTATCTCGCAAATGATGAGCAAAATCATTATTCCTCAATCGTTTGGGGAGTTTTGCCTTTTTATCATTGGAGGCATTTCGAAGTTGCTTCATGTCATTTACTGTTGCTTTGTAAATAACATATTGGATATCTTTTATTTTATATAAATTACAAAACCGCTCGTTCCATTCTTGCAAATTATCATCTTGCTGAATTTGCTCCAACGAGTCTGGCGAATTATATAAATCATTGAATCGTAAAAAATATGGAGCGTAGGTTGCGTTGGTATTTACGATATTGGGATTCATAAATGAATAGCCTTCGAAGGTCAAATGATATGGCCCGCAACCTTTGGAAATTTGGAAAGGAAGAACTAGGAGGAAGATAATTATTAGATATTGCGGCCACGACCTTAGAGGCAAAGCGTGCCTTGTCTTTTCAAAAAACAAATTCGAATAATCAAAAATAGATTCATTCAAAGGCATTAATAATTTCTTCAAGATTTTCATAGGGGTAATGTTTAATCGTAGTCGTATCCAAATGATAAAAACTGATAGTTACATTCGGATTTTCAATTTTAGATTTTAAAAGTTCGGCAGACATTTTTAATGTTTCCAAGGGAACTGTTTCGAGTCGAATAATATCACCTTCATACAAATATTTCCCCTGAAGATAAGTACTTTTTATCACCTCAAAATGCGTTTCATCAATTTGTAAAAAAAATGATCCATCTGCTACATCTTCTACTCGAAGATTATTAATCAACTTAATCATTCCACCACTTCGATATAAAACTCCCCATGAAAAAATCGGCAAGGCCACATCTAATTCTAAAGGGTAATTTTCAAAATTAAAAAAGTATTGTTTAGCTATCTCTATATCTAGAATAGAATTTTTGGTTTCATAATCTTTTACATCATCGACATTGTAAAACATGAGCATTCCTCGATCTACCGGAGGAACTCCAGTCTTTTTAAAATATTTTATTTGATGCAATCGAATAGTAGCACTTAATTGAATTTTTTCTTTTTGTATTTCTTTTTTGAAAAAGCGTAATAACCGAAAATATTTTTCCTCCGTCGTTCCTGACCAATCGCAATCAATTTGAATTTCTTGCACATCTTCTTTGATAGAAAAGATTTTTTCTAAAATATTTTTCCCAAGCAATTCCATTTTTTCCAAAGGGTAATTTTTCAAACTTCGATTGGTAATAAAAATGGTTGGAATTATTTCGACATTTTGCAAATCTGTAGTGTCTAAAATTACTTCGGCAACTGGTAATGGTTCTTGCGCTCGTACATTCCAATCTACATCAAAAAATTTCACGTAAAGTTTTTTAATGGATAAATCTTGGAGGTAATCTTTTTCGGATTGAGAGAGAGAGAAGTTAGTTTGCCAATGGTAAAATGCGGGAGTGATTTCTTTTTTGCTTGGGGTGCAGGAGGATAGAAAAAAGAAAAGGAATACTATTTTTAACGCGATGCCTGAAAGGAATTTATTTTTTTGTAAAATCATTGTTACATTAAAGTCTTACCGACGGATGAATTCCTGGATCTGTCCAGTTTTTTAAATTTAAAGCAGTTTTTATTTTTCCACTTCTCGTTGAGATATAAACTTGTTTTTTCTTTTCTTGAAAAAATAGAAGAATTTTTATCACTCTATTTTCTGTTTCTCGATCTCGGCCAATTTGGAGTTTTAAACGATCCTTTTTTATATTAATACTTTTGGATTTATACCCGTTTTTGAAATAACAATAAATCCATGATTGGTGTGAAACATCTGAACTATAACTTTTTCCAAAATCATCTTCATATCGAACTTGATCTATTTCATCTAAATCAATGATGTCTTTTTCTAAGGGATACCGTTCATTAAAAAATTCGAGTCTATCCTTATAAATTTTATACGATGTTTTACTTTTCCGTTCACTTTTCAATATCAAATAAAAAATTAATATGCTAAATAATATCCAAGAAATTCGAAATACCCATATTTGATCTTCCATAAAAAATGATAAAATTACAATTAATACTAGTGCTGCTAGTGCTCCGTTAGCAGCACTTAATAAAAGTAATACTATTAATTTCATCAATTTCCCTAAAAACCAAAAATCACCTTCTCCATTATGATAATATATTACATCCTCAACTTTTCCTTGTTCATCCATAATATTATTTTAAACCAATCCCTCCCGAATCAAATCATGCAAATGAATCACTCCAACATATTTTTCACCATCCACCACAATCAATTGAGTAATACTTTTCGAACGCATCACTCCAAGTGCTTTGATAGCTAATTCATCTTGATCGATCCTTTGCGGATTTTCAGTCATGATATCTTTTGCTTGTAGATGTTCCACTTCATCTTGACCTTGCAACATTCGACGCAAATCTCCATCCGTTATAATACCTTTGACATTTTGTTTTTCATCAACGACGACTGCAACGCCCAATCGTTTGGAAGTCATTTCGATAATGGTATTTCGAATATTTTCATTTTCCAAAACAAAAGGTTTTTCATTCTGCGGAAAAATATCATGCACTCTCAAATACAACTGTTTACCCAACGCACCTCCAGGATGATATTGTGCAAAATCATTTGGCGTAAATCCTCGCAATGCTAAGAGGGAAGTTGCCAATGCATCACCCATCGCCATTTGCGAAGCAGTACTTGCAGTTGGTGCTAAATTATTTGGATCCGCTTCTTGATCGCAAGGTGTATGTAAAACGTAATCTGCTTTTTTGGCCAAAAAAGAATTAATGTTACTCGCCATTCCAATCATCAAACTTCCTAATTTTTTTACTAAAGGAACGAGTACTTTTATCTCAGGAGTTTCACCACTTTTGGAAATGCACAAAACAATATCGTCAGGTTGCACTATCCCTAAGTCACCATGAATCGCATCTGCTGCATGCATAAAAACTGCAGGCGTTCCAGTCGAATTCAAAGTAGCGACCATCTTCTGTGCAATGATGGCACTTTTACCAATTCCAGTTACAATCAATCTACCTTTAGATTCGAAAATAGCTTCTACGCATTCGCAAAATTTTTGATCCATACTCTCTTCCAATGCATTGATGGCATCAGCTTCAATTCGGATAGTTTCCAAGGCGGTTGACAAAATTAATTTTTGTTTATTCATAATATTTATCAAGTGATAATTACCCTTTTTTATTAAACAAAGATTATTGTTTAGGTCTTTTTTTTTAAGTATTTTTGATGGCTTTTAGAAAAAAAATGAGAGAATACCCCCCTTAGACTGAAATTATTTTTTAAACAAAAAATAGATTTCTACCGTTTTCTTAAATAATCGTACGTACTATAATTTATATAAGAAAGAATGCGTTAATTCTCCGAATTAAACGATTTATTTTCTTATATTTACTAACACTACTTCGATTATACAAAAAGCATTTTTGGCAAATGTAATTAGGTTTTTCCAAAACTTAATATTCTAGTTCTTGTTTTAAATGCTTTCATTTTTTTTAAACACTCGGTAACACTCTGCCTTGGAAAGGTTCAATAATTAATTACTTTTATTTGCTCGCTTTTTTATTTTACTTTTTATTTTGAAATCAATTAAAACACCCACACAAATTCTTGCTTTCAAAATAAAAACTAGAGTAAAACTAACTGCTTAAAAATTTCATATTAATTATGGTTCATTCCAAATCCTGAATACATTTTTAATAAATCATAAAAAGAAACAATGTTACAATCAGAAATGGTAGCAACAAACGAAAACCTACACGAAGCACTTCAGCATTACTTCGGTTTCGATAAATTCAAAGGAAACCAAGAATCAATTATACAAAGCATTTTAAATGGCAATGATACTTTTGTTATTATGCCTACCGGTGGTGGAAAATCACTTTGTTATCAACTTCCAGCAATGATGATGGAAGGAACAGCATTGATTATTTCTCCATTAATTGCCTTGATGAAAAATCAAGTGGATTCCATTCGAAGCTATAGTTCGAATGATGATGTAGCTCACTTCCTCAATTCTTCCTTGACTAAAGTTCAAATGAAAAAAGTAAAAGGTGATATCAGATCTGGTGTTACTAAGATTCTTTTTGTTGCTCCTGAGACTTTGACTAAAGAAGAGAATATTGAGTTTTTCAAAAACACTAAAATTTCTTTCGTAGGTGTCGATGAGGCACATTGTATTTCAGAATGGGGACATGATTTCCGACCTGAATATCGACGAATCAAAGAGATGTTAAAATTGATTGGAAATAAGATTCCAGTTATCGCTTTGACTGCTACGGCAACGCCAAAGGTTCAATTGGACATCGTGAAGAACTTGAATATGTCGGGAGAGAGTAGTTTTGTTTCTTCTTTTAATCGAGACAATCTTTACTATGAGGTTCGTCCAAAAGGGAAGAAAGAAAATACTATTAAAAATATTATTCAAGTCATCAAAACGATGCCAGGCGAATCAGGAATTATCTACGTACAAAGTAGAAAATCGACTGAGGAGATTGCTAAAATTTTGAATGTTAATGATATCAAGGCTGCACCTTACCATGCAGGTTTGGATGCAAAAACTCGTTCGAAAACTCAAGATGATTTCTTGATGGAAGAAAAAGATGTGATTGTTGCGACCATCGCTTTCGGAATGGGAATTGACAAACCAGATGTGCGTTTTGTGATCCACTATGATATTCCAAAAAGTATAGAAAATTATTATCAAGAAACAGGACGTGCTGGTCGAGATGGATTAGATGGTCGATGTATAGCTTATTATAATTATAAAGATATTCAAAGACTTGAAAAATTCTTGCGAGATAAACCTGTAGCAGAACGTGAAATGACTGCTCAATTGATGCAAGAAATTATGGCTTATGCAGAGACTACTGCTTGCCGTCGTAAATTTTTATTGCATTATTTTGGAGAGCAATACAATGATGATAAATGCAACAAAATGTGCGATAACTGTCGCCATCCAAAAGAGAAAATAGAAGTTCAAACTGAAATGCAACAAGCACTAGCTTCGGTAGAAAGTTTGAATGAAAATTATGGAATCAAACAATTAATTGAATTTATCATGGGAAAGAACACCAAGGACATGGTGGATTTCAAACATGATCAATTGCCATTATATGGAGCAGGAAAGGAAAAGGATGATAATTTTTGGAGTTCGGTATTCAGACAAGGTTTACTGAATAATTTAGTTTACAAAGACATTGAAAATTACGGTTTATTTAGATTGACTGATGCCGGTAGAGATTTCATTAAAAATCCAAAACCAATTCAGATAACTCTAAATCATAATTACGATAAAGTTACTCAAGAATTTGACGCTGCTGCTGCTTCCTCTGGTAAGTCTGCAGTTTTGGACAAAGTCTTAATGAGCATGTTGAAAGATTTGCGGAGAAGTATTGCAAAGCAAAAAAATGTTCCTCCATTCGTAGTTTTCCAAGATCCTTCGTTGGAAGACATGGCTACTCAATATCCAATTTCAATGGATGACATGCCTCACATTTCAGGAGTAAGTTCTGGCAAGGCACGTCGCTACGGAAAACCTTTCGTAGAAATGATTAAGCAATATGTAGAGGAAAATGATATCGATCGACCAACTGAAATAGTAGTCAAACAAGTCGCAAACAAATCAAGAGTAAAAGTAAATATCATTCAAAGTATTGATCGAAAGATTCCTTTGGGAGATATTGCTTCTTCAAATGATTTAAGCATGGAAGATTTGTTAGAAGAATTAGATGCGATTGTAGTTTCAGGAACTAAAGTAAATATTGATTATTATTTAGAAGATAATGTAGATGAATATTCTAGAGAAGATATTTACGAATACTTTATGGAAGCCGATTCGGATAGTCCTGAAGAAGCATTTAAAGAATTGCAAGAAGATGATGTGACAATGGAAGAGATTCAGTTAATGCGAATTAAATTCCTTTCTGAAATGGCGAATTAATTTTTCTAAAAAAATAATTCTAGAAAATATAAACGGTTCGGAGATTTATTTCTTCGAACCGTTTTTGTTTTTACTTATACAGATTACCTAGATTCTCACAATCTACAAATTCCTAGATTTTTTATGAAAATCTGTAAAAATCTGCGTAATCTGTGGTAAAATTAAAATCAATCTTAAAATGAAAAGAATCCTAATTCTCAACGGGCCTAACCTCAATCTTTTGGGAAAACGACAACCTGAAATTTATGGTAGTCAAAGTTTCGAAGATTACTTTGATTCGTTGGAAAAAAAATACGAAAATGAGGATTTGCAACTTTATTATTTTCAAAGTAACCATGAAGGTACTTTGATTGATAAATTACATGAAGTCGGTTTTTTGTGGGATGGAATTATATTCAATGCAGGAGGTTATACTCATACTTCGATTGCATTAGCGGATGCAGTAGCTGCAATTTCAACACCAGTTGTAGAAGTTCATATTTCGAATATTTATGAGCGAGAGGAATTTCGACATCATTCTTTTTTAAAAAATGTGTGTGTGGAAAGTATTGTTGGAAAAGGGTTGATAGGCTATGAAGAAGCTCTTCAATTATTAATCAATAATTAGAAATATTAATCTTTATCTTACTTTTTAACTAATGTTGATTCTATACTAGATTGGTCGTTGATATTAACTTTCGAGTTTTTAATATCACTTTCGGCTTTTGATTCTTTTGGAAGAGAAAAAATAAATGAAGTGCCAACTCCAAACTCTGATTCTACCCAAATTCTTCCACCAATATTGTCAACGATTTTTTTACAAATTGAAAGTCCCAATCCTGATCCTTCATAATCAAGAGTAGTATTTAATCTTTGAAATGCTCCAAAGACTTGGTCTTTATATTCGGGTTCGATGCCTATTCCATTATCCTCTACTAGTATAATATATTCAGTATCTTTTTCTTTGCAGCTTACTTTTACCAATGGGGCAACATCTTTCTTTTTGAATTTAATAGCATTTCCAATTAAATTCTGAAAAAGTTGCAACATCTCATGTGATCTCCCTGAGACAACAGGAAGAGTATCTACAATGATAGAAGCATTATTCTCTTGAATTATTCCTCCAAGATTACCTTTAACTGTACAGATTAATTCATTTAAATCAATTTTATCTTTCAATTCTAACTTCAATCCTAATCTAGCATGAAACAACAACCCATCAATAAGTAATTGCATGTTCTGGGTTCCATTTGTAATAAAATTTAAATAATCAACAATTTTAGAACTATGATCTATTTTAGATAAATTTCGATGTATGAGTTGAGCAAACGAATTAATGGTTCGGATAGGTGCTTTAAGATCATGCGATACTTTAGATACAAATAACTCCAACTCTTCATTTTGGTCGGCAAGAACTTTATGAGATCTTTGTAATTCCTCAGAACTGATTTCCATTGCCCGCTCAATCAATCGTCTATCTCTTTCATAATGTTCATATGATTGATCAACCATTTCTAACAACCGGACAAGGTCTTCAGATAATTCAGGGTTTTGTCCAAAGACTCGCTTAACTTGTCGTGATAATAGTTTATTTGTCATTAGGCTTTAGATTCTTTGCAATTAAATTTCTGAAAAAGTAGTTATTGTCATCGTTTGATTATGTAATTCACATCTTGAAAGATGATTAAATGGAGCAATTTCCCCATAGGAATAAAATCCAGTTAATATTGTATTCTCACCAAACTGGTCACGAATTACTTCTATTTCTTCATCTATATTTTGACCTAAAACTATCTTCCTTCCAACACAACTGATTAATATGGCGAACTCGGGATTTTCAGAGTTATCAAAATCCTTTTTACATTTTTCAGCCGCTTCCTCCGCTCCTCCGATTAGTCGATCTGCATTATGTTTCATCATTTGTGCCATTGCTCCTTCAGGCATATTCCCCGCAAAGGTCATACTTTTAGTTTCTTCACAAATAGATAAAATTGTCCTTACAAGAGGCTCATCCCCTCCTTCAACTTTTATAGATAATGGAAAAAACAAGGCTGAACTAGGTAATTCTTTTGCAGCCTCTCCCAAATATTTTTTATACAGGTCAAGAGCATTTTGGTTATCTAACTCATATAACACATTATCTTTGGATTTTGTAATCAACCTCTCTGGCCCGAAGGGATCCCATCCACCTTTTGAACCAAATTTAACTTTTAGACGGTCTCCATAAAACCCAATGGCTACAATGTTTCCTTCAGTAGGTACATTATTTAACCCAACTAAAGTCTTACTAAAATCATATCCATCTCCAGCTAAAGCTCCAGTTGTAGCAACTTGTTTTTCTTTAAATTGATTGAGTCCTTCTGCTAATTCACTACCGTTTATAAGTTGCCCATCAGCAACGATAAACACATGTTGCAATTCTTTTTTACAAAGATTGGCAACAATTTCAGAAGCAGCATCATAACTATTTTTAAAATTATTAATATTTACTTGGCAAGTCTCAAGTTTGGTATGTTCAAATTCAATGGCGGTAATTACAACAGATTCATCAACAAAACCTGTATTCATAATTTCTCCTGAGGTAGAACTAATAATAATATCAGCAGTAGGATATTTATTTTTTATCTCTTCAAAGATTTTACTTTTTTGTACGATTTCTCTGTTACCAAAAACCAGTACAAATTGTGGGGTTTCAACATTTTCATTTTGAAACATAATTTCCCATCCAGACTTTTCCTGAAAAATTTCTTGAACAATTTTCATAAATTATCATTTTATAAATTATTTCGGTAGGTGCTAATTATTACTTTCGAAAATAAATTACGGCAAAAAAGATGCTAAAAATCATAATTTTCCGTATTTATTAAATTATCGATGCTAATATTTGAAAAATCATTATGGAATTAGTATAAAATATCGTTCTGTTAATCACATATTTATCTTTATTATACTCTTTAATATGGAGAGAGATCTAACATCTAATTTTGTAGGATAGGTTAGACACATTGAACTTATTCTCATTTGAATATATCCTTTCTTAATGGCTCTTCGTTCTTCCACCATCAACTACCAGATTAGTCCCCGTAATATATGAAGCTGCAGGTGACGCCAAAAAAGCCACCGCCATTCCCAATTCTTTCGGCTCTGCAAATCTTCGAAGCGGAACAGTATTTTTCATTTTTTCAATAACCTCCTCTTCAGAAATTCCGCTTTTCTCAGCTCGTATTTTTAAAATTTCCGACAGCCGTTCCGTATCTGTAAATCCAGGTAAAACATTATTGACAGTAATCCCAAACTCGCCTAATTCATTTGCTAAAGTCTTTGCCCAATTTGCTACGGCAGCTCGTGTAGTATTGCTCACTCCCAAACCTTCCAAAGGCTCTTTCACCGATGTTGAAATGATATTGATGATTCTTCCATAGCCAGATTTTTTCATTCCAGCTGAAAAAATCTTCACCAACAATTGATTACAGATAACATGATTTTTAAAGGCCTTTAAAAAATCATCTAATCCTGCTTCGAGTATTTCTCCAGGAGCTGGGCCACCTGTATTATTCACTAGAATGTGAATGTCTTTTTTTGAAGCCAAAATATTTGCTTGTTCTTCTAAATTCTCAATATCATTGAAATCAATCACTAAAAAATCATGATACTGACCTTGTGAATTATCTAATTCTTGAACAAGATCAATCATCAACTCAGCACTCCTTGAAACTAAAGTTACATTTGCTCCAAGTTTTGCTAATTCAATGGCAGTAGCTTTTCCAATTCCACGACTACTCCCACCAACAAATGCATTTTTTCCTTTTAAGTTTATATCCATTTTTGTTTTCTCTTTTACGAAAATTAAAATTCAAATTCCTAAATTTAGCAAAAATTACGAATTACAAAATCATAAAAAATGGCAATACGCAAACCTTTTAACCTCAATGCTTGGATTGATGAACACCGACATCTGTTAAAACCACCCGTTGGAAACAAACAAGTTTATCTTGAAAATGATGATTACATCGTTATGATCGTCGGTGGGCCGAACGGTCGAAAAGATTATCACTACGAAGATGGTGAAGAATTATTCTATCAAATTGAAGGTGATATTACTTTGAAAATTATTCACGAAGATGGGACACCTGAAGATATTGAAATAAAAGAAGGTGATATGTTTTTGTTACCTCCTCGGATTCCTCATTCTCCTCAGCGTCCTGCCAATACTATTGGGTTAGTTATTGAACGATATCGACGAGATAATGAAGAAGATAAATTGATGTGGTTTTGTGAAAACTGCAACAACAAATTACACGAAGCAACTTTCGAAATGAGTGACATCGTGAATCAATTACCTCCGGTGATGAATCATTTTATGAATTCAAAAGAACTTCGAACTTGCAATAAATGCGGGACGGAAATGGAGAAAGTTTAACGTAGCTGCTGACTTTAGTCGGCAGCAAATTAATTTAATATTTCAAAACTGCCGACTAAAGTCAGCAGCTACATCAATGCAAGGAAAAAAAATATACTTCGCATCAGATTTTCATTTGGGAGTCAATGCAAAATTAACCAGTCTAGAGCGAGAGAAAAAAATAGTTAGATGGCTAGATTTCATCCAACATGATGCGCACGAAATATATTTGGTGGGTGATGTTTTTGATTTTTGGTTTGAATACCGAAGTGTCATTCCCAAAGGCTATGCTCGCCTTTTTGGAAAACTAACAGAACTCCGCGATAAAGGAATCCCAATTTTCTTTTTTATTGGAAATCACGATATGTGGATGTTTCGGTATTTCGAAACAGAGTTTGGCATTCCTATTATTCGAGAACCTATCGTCAAAGAATGGAATGGCAAAAAGTTTTTTATTGGTCATGGCGATGGTTTAGGACCAGGAGATTATGGTTATAAATTTCTCAAAAAAGTTTTCGCTAATAAGATTTGTCAATTTCTTTTTGGAATGATCCATCCAAACTTAGGAGTTGGGTTAGCTAATTTTTGGTCGCAAAAAAGTCGAGCAGTTAGTCCTGCTGAGTTGGAGTTTCTAGGTGAGAAAAAAGAATGGCTAGTGCAATTTTGCAATAAAAAAATAGAAGAATTAAATGTTGATTATTTCATTTTTGGGCATCGACATTTACCAATTGATTTCACGCTAAAAAATGGGACTAGTCGTTATATTAATATTGGTGAATGGATGCATGCATGCTCCTACGGTGTTTTTGATGGGAATGAAATAAAAATTCAATTCTTCGAGAATGAGGAAGGTAAAGTTTTTAAAAACGAAATTTAAAAGAATGAAAAATGAATATCGAACAAGGATTTATGATTTGAGAAGTACTCTTTGCGTAGTTTCTTCAAACTTCTCAAATCATAAATCCTTGTTCGATATTCGATATTCATTTTTCATCATACTATCATTTTTAATTTTCCCATCCTGCTCCGCAAAAAATTCTCCTCCCCCACCCGATACTTCCGCCTACGAATTAATCAAATCTATCGACATCAAATCCAAATGGATAGCTACTGATAAATTGCAACAACTATACATCATAACTACCGATAACGAAGTCATAAAATACAGTCCTGAAGGCAAGGAATTATTTCGTTTTTCTAATAATACTTTAGGAGATTTAACACATATTGATATCACCAATCCTTTTAGTGTGTTATTGTATTATCCAGATTTCATGACGGTTTATACTTTAGATCGGACATTAAATAAAACGGGTGAGTTTAGTTTATTTGATTTAAACTTGACTGATGTGGAAGCAGTTGGAATGTCAAATGATAACAATGTCTGGCTATATGATTTGGTTTTTTATAAAATAAAAAAAATAAATCGCAACGGAGAAATACTTCGAGAAAGTATCATAAATTTAAGCAATGAGTTCGAGCGACCATTGCAACCAAATTTCATTTTAGAAAAAGAAAATTGGTTGTACGTCAATGACCCATATTTGGGAATTCTAGTTTTTGATATCTATGCTCAATATCAAAAAACTATTGATATAAAGGAATTAACTTATTTCCAGATAATTGACAACCAATTGATTTACAAGGAAAAAGAAGAGTTGAAAGCGTTTAATTTAAAATCACTCTCTACCAAAATAATAGACCTTCCCGATGGAGTTTCCATCGATAATCAAATCGCCATTCAGAAGAGTAAATTATTTGTAAGAAAAAAGGATGGAGTTCAAGTTTACAGCTTTTAGTATTCAGTAGGCAGTTCGAACTAGCTCACTACCTACTGAACACTACTTACTTCTAAACAGTCATAATATCTTTTTCTTTCGCAGCTACAAGTGCATTAATCTTATCACCATAATTATTGACTGATTTTTGAACATTATCTTCTTCCCGCTTTCCTGCATCTTCAGGAAAACCATCTTTCACTTCTGCTTTGATAATCTCAAGAATTTTGTGTCTTGAATTACGGATACTTACCTTCGCCTCTTCTCCTAAAGCTTTTGCTTGTTTCACAAATTCTTTTCTTCTTTCCTCTGTCAAAGGCGGAATATTAATAATGATCATTTCACCATTATTTTGAGGAGTCAATCCTAGGTTTGCTTCGAAAATTGATTTTTCAATTGCTCCCATAATTGATTTCTCCCAAGGCTGAATCGTCAAAGTTTTTCCATCAGTTGCGCCTACATTTGCAACTTGCGTCAAAGGTGTAGGTGCACCATAATAGTCAACCAAAAGTCCCTTCAACATTGCAGGTGAAGCTTTACCAGTTCTAATTTTTGATAATTCTGAGGCCAAGTGTTCTATAGCGTGATCCATATTTTCCTTCGCCATTTCTAGGCCCATTTCTATTGAGTCTGACATAATATATTAAAATTTTAAATTTAATTCTAAGACAAATTCTCCTTTTAAAGTCAACAATAATGAAAACCAACACTTCTTAATTTGTCGTTTTTGCCTTCCATTTTAAGTTGACTGCAGATTAAGTCTAAGAACGGAAAAATTTAATGCGGTCAAATAAAATGTTTTTTCTTAGAAAAAACAAGAATATGTCTGTCCTTATTTTTTTTAGAAAAAAAACTTGACCTCTAGAAAAACGAGTTATTGATAAAATATTGGTTATCAATAAGTTATATAACTTATCAAATTTTCTAACAAGAAAATTGATTTATTTTTTTGATTTGAAATAATTTGGAGGGAAAATGTACTATTAAAAATGATAAGCAACTAAACTTCCTTTCACTTCTATTTCATTATTAAGTTCCATCATTTCAATAATTTCCTCCACACTTAATTTTCCACGTTCCACTAATTCCTGATTATTGATATGAATGTAATCTCGAAGTGATGTCAAATTATATGGACGAGTAGCGACCAATTTTAACCGATCTTTAGTTTCGCGATAAGCGACCAATGAATCCTGTTGTTCCTCAAGAGGAACCCATTCTTTCTTTACATCTTTATTAGCACGTTCGCCTTTATAGATTGGACGTTGAGGTAGGTTTGAAGTAACAATTTTCCGTCGCACCTTTTTCTTAGAACCACTTGTTTTTACTCGTCTACATTTTCGTTTATTCTTATTTATATACTTGATGATGGAGTCAAAAGAATCTTCATCAGAAAGAATTGCAAACTCAGTTGAAAGATTAATTTTAGAATGCATTCTTCCCATCAAATAGCAGATATGATAATTAAGTGTAAGGTTTTTATTATTTTCTACGGGAATCCATTTAACTGCTTTTCCTAATTTTTGCAAATTTCTAACTAAAGAAAAAGGGATGAATTTATCGGAAGTGTTTATTAATATAAAAATCTTATCGCAGACGCGTTCCAATTTTTTGAACTTGACTTTCTGAATATTGTCAAAGTCCGTGAATATGTATCTTTTTTTTGATGTGTTCATAGGTAATTAAAATAAATAGTATCAGTAATTGCAAAGTGATATCCTAATTCAATGATTTGTCATATATAAAAATATTTTATCGTTTTTGAAAAGGGTAAATTCTGAAATGGTGAAGTTTTTAATTCCAACTAAAAATTAATAAAAATAATTTTATGTATACCCTAATGTGGCAATTCTAAAGGCTAGTGTTATACTTACAAAACTATGAAGCTAAAATATAAAAAAAAATACATTTATTTTATTTTTAATGTTTAAAATGTACACTATCAGTAAGAAATGTTACTTTCTCAATAAGAAAACGGCTAATTCTAACAAATAGAATTAGCCGTTTAAGTTTTATAAATAGGGAAAAAAGTTATCTTCTTTGGCGACCAGCATATTGATAGATCAAATATAATAACATCAAAACAGATGATAATGCAGCCGCAACATAAGTCATTGCAGCCCACTTTAATGCATCTTTGGAACCTTCATATTCTGCGCCTTGTGCCACTCCCGTTTCGTCCAACCAATTCAATGCTCTTCGGCTTGCATCAAATTCTACAGGCAAGGTAACTAAACTAAAAAGTGAAGTTGTCGCAAATGCAATAATCGTCAATAACATTAATTGAGGAAATTGATCTAAGAGCATAAAAGCTACCACCATCAACATAGATAATGCTTTGGAAGCCATATTCACAAAAGGTACTAATTGTGATCTAACCTGCAACATTGGATAATCAATATCATGTTGTACTGCATGTCCACATTCATGTGAAGCAACTGCTGCTGCCGAAACATTCCTACCATTATAAACGGCTGGACTTAAGGAAACTGTTTTGGTTTTTGGATTGTAATGATCCGTCAACATTCCTTGTCCCTGAACAATTCTCACATCATGAATATTATAGTATTTAAGCATATCCTCCGCTACCTCTTTCCCTGTCAAACCACTTCTGATTCCAACTTGTTGGTATTTCGCAAATTTACTTTTTAAGGTATTCGAGACATATCCACCGATCATTGATCCTGCACCGACGATTGCCATATAAATCATATAATTAGTATCCACTTCTTTGTTTTTTTTATGAAAAAATACGTTTCTGATTATTTGACTTGTTTTTGAATGGAGGTCACTTGCGAGTTAATTATTTTTTTTTGGAAAATGAAATTTTTTATACCTCAGACCGAACCATCAGGATGAAGAGCTAAGGGTGAGGTATAAAAAAATCCCGAATCTTCATTTCGAAAATTCGGGATTATAATATTTTAAAACAACTTTATTATTATTTAATCAATCATTTCAAATCTCGTATAAGCTTGTAATGCCTTCGGAATTTTAATTCCATCAGCAGTTTGATTATTCTCTAACAAAGCTGCAACAATTCTAGCTAATGCCAAAGCACTCCCATTTAATGAGTGCGCTAAGTGAGATTTTCCATTTTCATCTTTGAATCTCAACTTTAATCGATTAGTTTGGAATGTCTCAAAATTAGAAACAGAACTTACTTCCAACCATCTTTTTTGTGCAGCAGAATATACTTCAAAATCAAAAGTCAAAGCAGAAGTAAACCCTAAATCACCTCCACACAATCGTAGAATTCGATATGGCAATTCTAATTTTTCTAAAATGCCCTCTACATGTTTAAGCATGCCTTCTAGCGCTTCATAAGATTTATCAGGGTGCTCAATTCTTACAATCTCCACTTTATCAAACTGGTGAACTCGATTCAATCCTCTTACGTGCGCTCCATATGAACCAGCTTCCCTTCTAAAACAAGGCGTATAACCTGTCAATTTTATTGGAAAATCTTTTTCAGTAAGAATCATATCCCGATACATATTGGTAATTGGAACCTCAGCTGTCGGAATCAAATAAAGATCATCTTTCGTTGCATGATACATTTGACCTTCTTTATCAGGCAATTGTCCCGTACCTCTAGCACTTGCTTCATTTACCAAATGAGGTGGAATAATTTCTTCGTAACCAGCTGCATCTGCTTCATCCAAAAAGAAATTAATCAAAGCACGTTGTAATTTTGCTCCTTTACCACGATAAAGAGGAAATCCAGCACCTGTGATTTTCACTCCTAACTCCAAATCAAACAAATTATGCTTTTTCGCCAATTCCCAATGCGGTAATGCAGCCTCTCCCATTTCAGGTAAATCAGCCCCCCAAGCTTTGTATACTTCATTATCCGTTTCTAACTTTCCAGCAGGAACAGAAGGGTGAGGAACATTTGGAATATTTAATAACTCCGTTTCCATTTGTTCTAGAGCTTCATTTAATTTTTGGCTCAAATCCTTTTGACGTGTTTTGAGATCAGTAACCTGATTTTTCAAAACCTCAGCTTCTTCTCTTTTTCCTTGTTTGAATAAATTTCCAATTTCTTTAGAGATTCGATTCGACTCAGCTAGGGAATTATCCAATTCTGTTTGGGTACTTCTGCGAGTTTCATCAATCGCAATTACCTTATCAACAATCGCCAAATCCTCATCGGCAACATTTCTCGTTTTAAGACCTGCAATGACTCGGTCTTTGTTCTCTCTAATAAAATTGATCTGTAACATTTACTGTTTTATATTTATTGGTAAAAAATAAAGTTAAGGGAGATACGAAAATCGAAAAAAAAAAGTTCTAATTAATGATGATTTATATCATAAATGAATAAAAAAGGTATCAATTCTCATAAAACAACCGTACATTGTGGAAAACTTTTTATTTTTTTTGCAAAGATAGTATTTGAATCTAAAAATAAAATGTATTTTTGCGTTATCAGAATTAATGCACACCTAGAAGGTTTATTTTCTAAGCATACAACATTTTCTCGAAGCACCCTGTTAATAAACCAATTACTCGTCTATCTTAAATTACCTCTTCAAAAGTTGAAAATTTCTTTTAGATAGTGACAATATTTTAGGTCGTTGCACCAAATTATTCCCGTTATACAAGTCTGTATTTTTTACCATCATAAAATTTTGATCTTGTCTAAGCTATTTCACCACTACAATTATATTTAACCATTTTTATCATATTACATTAAAATAATAGATTTCAAAAAATCTACATATGAAGTACGACATATTGCAATTAAATGACATGTTAGTTCCAGAGTTGAAAGATCTTGCAAAACAGCTAGGAGTTAAAAATCTAAATAAATTAAATAAACAAGAATTGATTTATAAAATTCTTGATGAGCAAGCAGTTAGTGAAAAAGAAAGTGACCTCTCCGATTCTCCTTCCTCTAAGAATTCCTCACAAAATGATCCAGAAATGTCAAAAAACGAAGAAGAAAAAACTAAAAGAAGACCTCGTAAAAAAGTGAGTGTCTCAGGTATTAATAATCCTCCTCCTCCAATATTTGAAGAGCCAGAAGAAATAGAATCAGAGCCAGAACCAGAACCAGAGGAAGAAGTTCATGATGTGGAAAATCAAAATGAAGAAATGGAAGAGAAAGTTGTTGAAGAAAGAGAATCTCCAGCTTCTAAAGAGCGCGAGAGAAGAGACGATCGTAGAGGTGACCGAAGAAATGATCGTAGAGACGATAGAAGAAATG
>CAZMBP010000116.1:0-23129 GCA_964564545.1 uncultured Saprospiraceae bacterium | reverse complement strand
TAGATAATAACTGTGATGGTCAGATAGATGAGGGTTTGCTCAATATGTATTATGCAGATGCCGATAGTGATGGATTTGGCGATCCAAATAATTCCCTTCAAGCCTGTACGGTTCCTACTGGTTATGTTACAGATAATACAGATTGCGATGACAGTAATGCAAGTGTAAATCCAAGTGCGACGGAAATTTGCGATGGCCTAGACAATAATTGTGATGGTCAGATAGATGAAGGCTTGATCAATAATACATATTTTGCCGATAGCGATAGCGATGGATTTGGCGATCCTAATAATTCCATTCAGGACTGTTCTGTTCCAGTAGGATACGTTTCTGATAATACAGATTGTGATGATACAGATTCTAACATTTATATCGGAGCTGCTTGTGATGATGGAAATCCAAATACTATTAATGACATTTATGGTGTCGATTGTATTTGTTCAGGTGTACCAATAGTTATTAACCCAACAGTCAGTTGGATCAATCCAGTTCAAGGACAAGTTTTTACAAATTTAAATCCGATAGCATTAAATGTTGATGCATCTGATAGCGATGGAAGTATAACTCAAGTTGAGTATTTTGTAGATGGAGTTTCCATTGGAATTGATGTAGATGCGCCTTACTCAATTAGTTGGACACCACCAGCATATGGGAGTTATTTGTTAAAAGCCACGGCTACTGACAATCAGGGAAATATCGGTTCAGAAGAAATTTCAATTTCACTTGAAAATTCAACTACCAGTATATCGATTCAAGTAAGTGATGGAGATGATGATGCAGAAGAATCAGTTAATGGCGATATGAATACCACAAGTAGTGATTTGGAAATGGTGGAGGATGGCTCAGATGAACAAACTGTAGGTATTGTATTCAATGGTTTAAGTATACCTACGGGTGCGGTAATCACCAATGCTTATATTCAATTTACTTCCGATGAAACCGATTCGGGATCTACGAATTTGACCATCCATGGAGAAAATACTGATAACTCTTTATCTTTTAATTCTTCGAATTTTAATCTTACTTCCCGACCAACTACCTCTGCGTCAGTCAATTGGACACCACCAGCCTGGTCTTCAATTGGAGAAGCTGGATCAAATCAGCAAACTCCCGACTTGAGCTCATTGGTACAAGAAATTGTAGACCGTCCTGGATGGGTAGAGAATAATTCAATGGGTTTTATTATTTCAGGTGATGGAGCCAGAACTGCTGAATCTTTTAATGGAAGTTCTGACGATGCAGCAACTCTTCATGTTACTTTTTCCACAGGGCCTCCTGTTATTGCACCTACAGTCAGTTGGATAAATCCAATTGAAGGACAAGTCTTTACCAACTTAAATTCCATAGCATTAAATGTTGATGCATTTGACAGTAACGGAAGTGTAACGCAAGTTGAGTATTTTGTAGATGGAGTTTCCATTGGAATTGATGTAGATGCGCCTTATTCAATCAGTTGGACACCACCAGCGTTTGGTAGTTATTTGTTAAAAGTCACGGCTACTGATAACGAAGGAAATAACAGTTCCGAGGAAATTTCAATTACATTTCAAAACCCAACTACCAGTATAATAATTCAAGTAAGTGAGGGTGACGATGATGCGGAAGAATCAGCTAATGGCGATATGAATACCACGAGTAGTGATTTGGAAATGGTGGAGGATGGTTCAGATGAACAAACTGTAGGTATTGTATTCAATGGTTTAAGCATACCTACAGGTGCGGTAATCACCAATGCTTATATTCAATTTACTACCGATGAAACCGATTCAGGATCTACTAACTTGACGATCCATGGAGAAGATACTGACAATGCTTTATCTTTTACCTCAGCGGATTTCAATATTACTTCTCGATCAACTACTTCTGAGTCAGTCAATTGGTCACCGCCAGCCTGGTCTACTATAGGTGAAGCTGGAAATGATCAGCAAACTCCCGACCTTAGTTCAATAGTGCAAGAAATTGTAGATCGATCTGGATGGGCAGCAAATAACTCTATGGGTTTTATCATTTCAGGTGATGGTGCTAGGACTGCTGATTCTTATAATGGAAGTTCTACTAGTGCAGCGACTCTTCATGTCACTTATAATATTTCGAGTTCAAGTAGTTTTGTTATCCCAAATAATGACGCCAAGGTTCCTGTTGACAAAAGTAAGGAACAAATAAAGTCTCTTGATACACCGGAGAAAAACACTTTACGCTTTTATCCAAATCCGGTAAAAGATCAATTAATTATTTATTACGAAACAGATAATGCTCCAACTACTTATGTTGAATTAATTGACGTAAATGGGAAAAGAGTATTGATTAAAACTATCCAAATGATTAAAGGTCATAATGAATATCAGATGGATTTAAGTGAAATGCCAAGCGGTTTGTATTTCCTTCGGGTAATTGAAGGGGAAAATCACTTCTTAGAAAAGGTGGTAATTAGCAAATAAATTTTCTAATGAGTATCACTTTTTAAACAACTTCAATGTTTTTTTAACGTAAAGAAATCCCCCAACCATTTTTATGGTTGAGGGATTTTAAGTTTAGAATTTCAAAAAAGGATTTATGATTTAAGAAGTAATCCTCCAATCAAACTTTGGTGAAAACTTCACAATTCGAAATTCGATATTCAAAAAATTACCCTTCTGGCAAATCGTCTCCCAACTCATTCGTCATCGTTTGTCTCGGATAATTAAAACCAATCGAACGATGTGTCGAATCAGGCCTAGAAATATTCGCAAATCGTTCCGCACGAACTCTGAAGAAATTATCCCATCGCATGATCAATCCATTGTAAAACATTTCCAAAATGCTTGGGTCTTGATCTTCCTCTTCGTACTCCACTTGGATACCACTACCTCGTCGGTAAACTTCTACGGTAACGATACAAATAAATGCGAGTACAACACTAAAGCCAACTAACCATGAAAACAAAGTACCCCAAAAAGTAGCAGTTGTCAGTTTGGAAGAAATGACTTTATCTTGCTTTGCTGTGGCCATGGCAATAGTCGATTTCATTTCTGATTTTTCACTTGCAATTGCATTGTTTTTTCTTTTTCTCCAATCCTCCAATTTTTTAGTTTGGTCAGCTTTTAGTGCTGCAATAGCATTGGTTTTTTTCGATAAAAGTTGTGCACCTTGCTTTTGATATTTATCAACATGGCCTTTTGCCCACTTGGCACCTGAACGATATTTTTGTTCAAATGAACTTTCTTTCAAGGCGAGAGCAGCGATTTGTGCATCATAATTTTCAGCAGCACTTGCCACTACATCTTGGTGATTCTCCTTGATTAAATTCCACTCTTTGTCGAATTCAGCGGTGATTGCCGCAACGTCCGTTCGGTAATCATTTTTGATTTTCGAATCATCAATATCAATCGTCACGGGGACATTTGAAATAAATGCATGCTGAATTCCATTGGTCGATAATCTAAAAGAAAGTACACCCATTCCAATTGTAATCAATGTAACGATGGCAAATAAAAGTATGTACCAGGTGTTTTTCAGTCGCTTCCAAACGAGTGCTCGGGTGACTACTTGTAAAAACTTTCGGCCTCCCAATTCCAAAATTGAAACCACCAAAAGCATGGCTAAAAGTGAAACGAAAATAGCTACCCCTTTCGAGTAACCTGCCATTTCAGTTTGAGTGATGTGCCATATCGTGATCGCCTCCGTGATGGCACTAATGACCTGTGCTACTTTTCCAATAATATCTAAACTAGGTGCGATAGGTCGAAACAAGTTGTAGAAATCTCGATTAGTTGCTGAGGTTTCTTTTGCAGTAAGCTTTACTTGTTTTTTCATAAAAAATAAAAATTTGTTGATTTACTAATGAAAAAAAATATCCGTAAATGTATTGTTACAACATTTGCGAAATCATTTTTCAAAAAATAAATCTTCTTAAAAAATAAAATTTGACCGGTGATCTTCTTCCTTCTTCTTTTGTGGTCTAGAAAATTCTACAGGTGAGATATTCTAAAAAAATCAAAATGTGATTAGTAAAATGAGAATGGTAAGTAAATAAAAACCGAATAACACCCATTTAGACGAAGAATGTTAAAAAAGTAACATGTTTGATGTTTAAACTATTGATTGCCAGTTGGTTGTGTTTGTTTTTTTGGAAAATGGGAAAAAGGAGAGGAGAGGGGATGAGTTTTTTTAACATAGCCTCTAGAGGGATTTTTTCTTCAAAAACAAAGTCTCGTAAGAGACTCAGTATTGGTAGAAAAAATCTATCAATGAATTTCTTATCGTGACATCAGGTACGAAATATGAAAAAAAATCCCGAATTTTTAAGTAATTAAAAATTCGGGATGGCTCATGGTTAGTAAACCTAAAAATTAATATTTCACAAATTGCTGAACCAATCGTTGTCCTGATTCATTCTGAATTTGCAAAATGTATAAAGCAGGAGGTAAGTTATTTACATTTAAAATAATTGATTTAGCATTTGATCTAGTTTTTTCTAACAATACTTTTCCGTCAACGCTAATAACCTTGAAAGTTAACGTTCCATCATGTTCGTATTGAACCATTAAATCTTGAGAAACTGGATTTGGAGAAATTTCTAACTTGAAAATATCTTCCAGATTTTTGTTAGAATCAATATCATCAATAAATCCATCACAATTATTATCCAAACTATCTATAATTTCAATAGCGTCTGGATTGATTTCAGCATTAGTATCATCACAATCATCGTTATTCGTCACATATCCATCTGGTGCTTCAAAAAAGCAAGTTTGAATAGTACTATCTGGATCTCCAAAAGTATCTTGATCCGCATCTAGATAGAATTGAAATTGTGGAAGTCCATCATCGACTAAAGAATTACAATCATTATCTAGATTATCACAAACTTCAGGAGAATCAGGATTTACCATGGCATTAGTATCGTCGCAATCCAAGTCGTTTTCAACAAATCCCATAGGAAGATTTTCATTACAAGTTTCTATTAATGAATCAGGAGTTCCAAAGCCATCTTCGTCTCCATCAAAATAGTAAGTGTAATATTGTATTCCATCATCAATCATACCGCTACAATTATTATCAATACTATCACATACCTCAGTAGCATTTGGATGAATCATTGGATTAGTATCATCACAATCGTTTGCATTTCCAGCATATCCTGGAGGTGTCATTTCACTACAGATTTCAATTAAACTATCTGCGGAACCAAAACCATCTTCATCTGCATCAATAAAATAAGCATAAAGTGGTAGATTCTCATCTACTTCATTATTACAGTTATTATCAATATTATCACACTCTTCAGGTGAGTCTGGATTAATTAGTTCATTGTTATCATCACAATCTTCGTAGTTATAAAAACCATCATTATCGGCATCAACAAAAAAGATAGACTCAGCTAAATCAAAAACATCATTAGCAATTTCTATCCCAATTAAACGGCCTGGAATATCATCTGCTGGAGGATGAATTCCACCCCATATTCTTGAAAGACTGGTTTGATCAGAGGCATCTCGATAAGTAGCCCATTGCAAGGTAAGGTCAACACTTGGCCCATCTTCGAAGACTAAAAACTCATTCATTGGAGCATGGAATTCACCCATTCCTCCTGGGAAAAATTCGTCACCAGTTATTTTAGTCATGATATCAGCCGCAGCTCTAGAATAAGTCGAGTGACCTGAAACATACCCTGCAAACGGAGGTGTGACGAATGTTGGCCGTTGGTATGGAAACCAATTTTCTGCAAGGATCCAACCCACACCTGCATAAGTAGTATCCGCACTTGGAATTGAATCAGGGCCATTCCATGCGAATAATTTTATTTTTCCAACATGTTGTAAGGAATCACCTGCAAGTACATCCATTGAATCAACCAGCTCAATATAACCAGGCTCTAAAAGAATTCCTCCAGGATGATAACTTGGTAAATTTGGATCAGAGCTTTGACCAAAATCAGCCATGCATCGAATAGCTGAAACAGGACGAAGGTAATCGTACCATCCTTTAATTCCCCATGCGGTAATTGCTGCATCATGCATCGCTCCCGCCATCATCATATATGCTTTGACATCCCATTCTAACTCATCAAGAATTGGTCCTTGTCCACGGTATCTTTTTTCGAAATCAGGATGATCGTTTACATAATTTAAGATAGTAAACCAATGACCAGGAGGTGTTTCGGAGTCAGGACCATCTGCCCAAAATTCTGCTAGAACCCTTGCATAGTCTGCCCGAGGAACCATCTGAGGAGCATACGGTTGTCCAGTTTTAGGATTCATCGCATGTCCCGTACTTGGATCACCGCCTTCTAAAAAGTCATAGAAATCTCGAAGTCCAGCCACGTCAGTCGGGTAATCTGCCAAAGGGATATTTCCGAACGAAGCAGGAGAAATATCAACCATTACACTATCATTAGGATCAAGGTGAGAAGACCAAACTGAAACCAATCCAAATCCCCATTTGTACTCTTCTGAAATACCTCCAACAGCAGTTGTATCTAGATAGGGGGGAGGACCTGGATCATGATAAACCCAATAATCAAAACCATCTCGTTGGTAAATACTGGCATCATCTGGAGATAATGCAAAAGGAGAAACTTGTCCCCATTCCGGAGATAAAAAATCAGGTGTATTAAATGGTATAGGATTTCCTGCTTGATCAATAAATAAATCGAGTGTAAGTGGTTGCCAACGATTAGGATCAACAATGTTAGGATTTCCTGGAAATGCCATCACCAATGGTGGATTCACTTCTTCATAAGCAATATTATTATACCCAATTTGTTCATTTGAACCATCTTGAAAACCAAAATTGATCAAACATTGAGCAATATAATTCCCAAGTGCTGCAGGGTTTCCAGTTGTATAATTTGGATTGGTATAAAAAATATCATACCCCATATCCATCATCATAGTATCGAACATGGGTAAGGAATTAATTGCACCTGGAGAAAATTGAAATCGATGTTTTAGTATTCTATAAGCTGCATAACTTATAGCTTCATTTCTCGCAGAATCAATATTACTAGGTGTATCTATTCCTAAAAATTCGCAATCATAACCATTTACGGTTTTTCCTAATAAATAGGTTTGTGCAATAGTATCGTAAGCCGCCCATGCATCATACATTGCAATAGAAGTATGAAAAAGATTTCTCGCATGTACTGTAGGACGTGCTAAATCATTTCGAATGGCAAATAATGTGGCTTCATTCCATTCTCTAGCAATTGAATGTTGTGCTTGGATGGATTGAGGCAAGTTAAATAGTAAAAATAGGACACCTATTTTTATAATATTTTTAATTGAAAATATAAGATTAGAAGTAAAGCTAGGGATCATATTTATTTTTTTTATTTAGAATAATAAAAGTTGATATTTAATTTTTATTGATAGAAAGGCAGGAGTTGTAACATCTGAAACCAGACTTTCAAAGATAGGATATTATCATTAAAAATAGATGGAACTAATTGATTAGATTTTGTGATTTTTATCAATTTAGAATATTAACTTTTTATGAAATTTATTAAAGGAATTGATATATAGTAAATAAAAAAAATGCTAGATTTGTGACATCATAAAACCACAAAAATGATTTAGAACAAAATTCTTAAAAATATAGGTAGCCCCGATGACGAGGCCTAAACAATTAAACACGCTGTATTCTCTCGTCATTGCTACCGAATACCCTGTGACTTTCATTAGTCATGGGGTTTTCTTATCATTACAACTATCTTATTTTTTCATTAGAGGTGAGTTAGTAAAATCTAATGGACGACCGTAAAATGTCTAACATTCAACCTACCTGTCGACCTTCCTCCATCGAATAAGTATATAAATATTTAGTTTTTTTCTTAGTCGAAAAAAGACAATCATTTGCCGAGCAAAATGGAAGCAAATAATGAATTATTGCAATTTCATTTTAATTATTTCATCAAAACTACTGGCTTATGTTTGACTACAAAATTATTAGAATCCCCATCAGCATGTGGACTGCCAAACCGAAAGAAGATTATCTAGATGTAATCAGAGAATATGCTGCTGAAGGGTGGAGATTTATCCAAGTATTTACTCCTCCAGGCGCAGGAACTGGAATGAGTTATTATATCGAAGTTATTTTTGAAAAACCAAAAGAAGAGAATTAGTAAATTTTTGTCATAACAATTTTGGACAGCCTATTCAGTAGAGAGTAGACTGTTTTTTTTTTGAACCACGGTCGCTAATTATCGATAATCAATTTTTTTGAAGCAACTTGGTCGTTAGATTCAAAGTAGATAAAGTAAATTCCATTACTAATGTTGGAAACATCAAAGGTTCTCAAATCTTTTACAAATACTTGATTGGAATAGATTTCACGACCAATGGTATCAAAAATCGCCATCCGAATTGGTAAATCATTATCTAAATCCAAATCAATATGAACACAATCAGCAGCTGGATTTGGAAAAAGTAAGATGTCATCGGGAGTTAGAGTGATGTCTCTGGTATTTCCTAAAGCACAAGCTCCCGAGGTTTTTAAACTCGACCTAGGAAATGTGTCTAAGGCTGCAAGCATCCTCATTTTTTGACCTTTGGTAAACATAGCCATACAATTGTCATCCGTATAATCCATGTAATTCATAAACATATCTTCAGAGCCACAAGAGACTTGAGGATGAGAAGGACATTCCGTTCTATAATCGGTGTCTTGCATTGGGGTATCATCAACAAGGTCACCTGTGTCACAACCATTTTTTCCCCAAATATGGTGAAGGTTAAAAAAGTGTCCCATTTCATGAGTTAAAGTTCTACCATGAAAATATCCATTCTCTGAAGAGCAGAAAAATCCAAATGCACTTGGATCTATAATGATTCCATCCTCAGCTGGAATATCTTCACCAGGAAAAGAGGCCTTTCCAATTATGCCATTCAATTGCCCCACTCGAATGTTGATATAATCTTCTGGATTCCAAGAAGAGCTTCCTCCTAAATCATCGTAACAAATTCGTGGACGTCCGTCAAATTGTAAAACTCCAATATTAGCATAGTCAGTTTTTTTTCGAACGATACCATTGGTCTCTTTTCCGTTAGGATCAACTGAAGCCAAGCAAAATTCAATTTCAACATCGGCAGCAAGTGGTTGAAACATTGGTGGAATGATTGATGAATTTTCATTCAATTTTCGAAAATCAGCAGTAAGGCCATCAATCTGTGCTTCAATCTCAAGATCAGTAAAATTCTCTGATTCATCCATCCACACAATGTGAACCACTACTGGAATTGTAATTATTTCTCGAAGGGATACTTTATTTTGATTATCTGAAATCCAACGTTGAGTGAATGTCTCCAATTCTTGCATTCGATGCAAAGTAGCTTCATCCATATTTGTCCCCGAAAAATCAGGTTGTCGAGCACCGCAATATTCATCTTGAGCTATTACAATAATAGGTAAGAGTAGAAATAAAATAATGGAGGGTAAAAATTTTAAATTCATATATTAAAACAAACGAATAAACATGGGAATGTGTTCCAAGTTACAAGTGTAAAATTAATTTTTTTGTCCGTTAAGTTTCCTTTTGGAAAAAGGTAAGGTAAGTTAGGGAAATGGATTCTTATTGTAAGAAACACAAAGATGAGAAAATAACTTTTTTTAAATAACTTTTATTGCAACAAATAGAAAAGTGTGGCCACATTTTTTGAGGCCACACTTTTCTTTTTTATAATAATTGTAGAGACAAGGTATATCTTGTCTCCACCTACAAAACAAAATCACTACAAATTTTCCTTCCTACTCGCCACATAATTTTTCCAACGAGTAACGGCATTTTGAAAATCCTCTGGAACATCCTTTTCAAAATACATCTTCTCTCCAGTACTAGGATGAATAAAACCTAAACTTTTGGCGTGCAAAGCATGTCGAGGCATCACCGCAAAAGTATTGTTAACAAAGGCTTTGAATTTCGTAAAAACAGTTCCTTTGACAATTCTATCACCACCATATTTTTTGTCATTAAATAAAGGATGACCAAGGTATTTCATATGAACTCTGATTTGGTGTGTTCTTCCTGTTTCTAGTTGACATTGAATCATAGTAACATAATAATATCTCTCTAGAACTTCGTAATGAGTAATAGCATGTTTTCCTTCACTTCCATCTGCAAAAACAGTTCGCATCATTCGATGCTGAGGATGCCTTCCAATATGTCCTTCGATCGTACCACTTTCCTCCTCTACATCTCCCCAGACCAAAGCAACATATTTTCGTTCGATGGTATGGTTATAAAATTGTTTTCCTAAATGGGTCATGGCCTCTTCCGTTTTGGCAATCACCAAAAGTCCGGAAGTATCCTTATCAATTCGATGAACTAATCCAGGTCGTTCATTGGTATTACCTTCTTTGATAGGAAGTTCTTTTTTTCCTTTCATGTAAAAAGCCAAAGCATTAACCAACGTTCCCGTCCAGTTTCCAATACCAGGATGTACAACCATACCTGCAGGTTTGTTGACAACCATCAAGTCATCATCTTCATATACAATATCAAGTGGAATATCTTCTGGAACGACATTTTCTGAGTGACCTCTGGCTTTATAAAAAAATACGGTCACCAAATCGTAAGGTTTGATTTTCTCATTAGGCTTACAATCACTATGGTTGATTTTGACCATCCCTGCCTTGACCGCTTCTTGAATTTTTGTTCGAGAAATTCCCTCCATTTTTGACATTAAGAATTTATCAACTCGCATAGGAACTTGATTTCCATCTACCAAGAATTCATGATGTTCAAAATTACGACCATCGCCATCTGTTTTTTTTCCTTCTTCCATTATTAAATTCGAGTTTTCTAATAAGCAATTTTAAATGTGTCTGAGAGCCTAATATTATTAATTGAAAGAGTGAGTTTGTACAAATTTAGTATTCTTCTTCATCATAGCTATCATTCTCCTCATAATATTCTTCATCATTTTGATTTCCAAATCCAATCAAAAATTTTATTCCTATTTGTGGAACCAATAAATCAGTTGCTGAATTTTTGATTTCAAAGACTTCAATTGGTTGTAGGTAAACTGAATCGTCCTCTTTTCTTACATAATATTCTCCAGAATTTCCTTTCAAATAAGAACATCGAACATCAAGAAACAAATAATTTTTGGAAATAGGAATTTCAAATCCAACTGCTCCTCCCAAACTCAGCGCAAAATCACTATTTTCAAATTGACTATTTATTTGATCATTGGCACCATCTGTTTTATCTGTCAAAATAGTTCTAGTCAATAAACTTTTCACTCCAATCATTCCCTCCACATATGGATGGAGAAAAAAATCAACTTCTGGGTAATAACGAACTTGAACGTGACTTAAAACGATACTATTTTTCGTTTTCGTTTCATATTCCTCAAAATCAAATGTAACTTCGGTGACTGCTTGGAAATCATAATTTTGAAAACTAAAATCTATTCCTGCATAAACAGGCACATCTTTTTTTAATTTCCACATTACATTTCCACCAAATCCCCAGCCGGTATAATCAACGTTTTCTCCAAATTTTCCAAGCGGGACTCCCAATTGAAAATTCGTCCCAAGGAAAATACTTTTTTTAAAATTGAATTCATCCGCTATTTCTTCTTCCTCTTCAATTATTTCATCTTCGTAATTTTCACCTTCTACCTGATCAACTTGTCCAATTGAAAAATTGAAAACGAATAGGGCTGGAAATAAAAGAATATATTTTAAACTCATGTTTTGAGACAAGTTTTTATAATTAATATTTTATACTTTCGGATATCGAAAAATTGAACCAAAAAAGGCACAAAATTAATTTAATCTTATGTGATTCTTTTGTGCCTTTTGTGGTTGAAAAAAATCGCACAAATTTACAATCATTTAATTTAAGAAAAAATGAAAAAAGATATACAATTTGGTTCTTTATGTGTTCATGATTTTACAAAAAAACTAAACAATCATCCCCATCAATTGCCAATTTATGCCACCTCCTCTTTTGCTTTTGAAAATTTAGAGCAAGGCATTGATATTTTTTCTGGAAAAAAAGAAGGGCATTTATATTCTCGATATGGTAATCCAACTATTGAAACTGTGGCAGATAAAATTGCGAATTTAGAAACCTTTGGTTTGGACATGGAGGCGAAGTGTTTTTTATTTAGTTCAGGCATGGCTGCGATTTCTTCTTTGCTGATGGCAAGTGTGAAATCAGGAGATCAAGTGCTTACCCAAAATAACCTTTACGGAGGAACCACTTATTTTTTTCAACAAATATTAGAACCTCTAGGAGTGGAAACTATCTTTGCAGACTTCTCTGATTTAGGAAATGTAAAAGCATTGTTAGAGAAAAATGAAAATGTCAAAATGATTTACCTCGAATCACCTGCCAACCCAACTATGGCTTGTATTGATTTGGAAAAAATATCAGAACTCGCAAAACAGTTCCAAGTGAAAACTGCAATTGACAATACTTTCTTAACTCCTTATTTGCAACAACCATTTAAGTTTGGAATTGATTTCGTGATTCATTCCACCACTAAATTTTTGAATGGACATGGTAATTCGATTTCCGGAGCGGTGATAGGAAAAGATGTAAATTTTATGTTAGAAAAAGTGTGGAAGGTCATGAAGTTGGTCGGAACTAACTCCAATGCCTTTGATGCTTGGATGCTCAACAATGGATTAAAAACTTTAGAATTAAGAATGGATCGACATTGTAAAAATGCCGATGCCATAGCCGATTTTTTACAAAAAAATAAAAAAGTAAAACACGTTAATCATCCATCCTTAGCAACTCATCCAGATTTTGATTTAGCAAAAAAACAAATGCGTGGTTCAGGAGGGATGTTAAGTTTCGAACTTGAAGGAGGTTTTGATTCAGCGGTAAAATTTATGGAACGATTACAATTTTGCACTATTGCTCCGACGCTAGGAGATGTGGATACTTTGATTGTTCATCCTGCTTCGATGTCGCATATGGATATCCCAAAAGAGGAAAGAGAGGCGGTTGGAATAACGGATGGATTAATTCGAGTGTCGGTTGGGATTGAGAATGTGGAGGATATTTTGAGAGATGTGGAAAATGCGATTAATTAATTCGGAGTTGGATTAATGGGTTTAATTTAAAGTGGTTATCTCCTAAGTTAAATTTTACCACATAGGCACAAATGTCATATAGACAGAACTTTATTTGACCTTTGTGTCTACGTGGTAATAAAAATCCTAAGTTGGATTTTTTTATTTATTTAAAAGGCAGCCTCTTTATGTTTTGTTAGGAGCTTTTTTGTCTTTTCAATATTTTAACAATTCTATTATTTATTATTTCTGACAAGTTCCAATTGTACAGTTTAGAATCGGTTGTGCTGTAGAATTCAATAATTACAGTATCAATGTCTTTGTGATATTTTGCGAAACTCTGGTATCCTGGAACCCAACCAGAATGTTCATACTTATAAATGGAAGAATATATTTCCTGTTCTCCTGGTTCAAACAATGATCCATCATTCAATGCCCTTAGAAAAGTGCCTACGTCTTCTGCTGTGGCTAACATACCATAATCGTCTTCCTTTAGATCAAAGGGATGTCCTACATGATAGCCACTCATCACATCTTCCATATTCACGTCATTTTTTGAACCAAACGTATTGCTTAGATTTAGTGGAGTTAGAATTTTTTCTTGAACGAACTGAAAGTTATTATAACCAAGTGCGTCATCCATTATCTTATTTATAAGAAGATAATTTGTATTACAATATTCATAGTCTTCACCGGGTTCAAAGTTAGCTGGTTTGTCCAGAATCAATGCAAGGCTTTCTTCATAACCAATTGGAGTTTCCCAAAAATTTGGAGCGTCCGAATAATTAGGAATTCCACTTCTATGCTGTATCATCAAACTCAAAGTTATTTTGTCTGAATTTTCGATTCTTCCAGCAAGTTCAGGTAAATAATCAGCAATTGTTTTATCTAGAGAAAGCTTCCCATCGCTTACCAATTTGGTAACTGCTACAGCATCATACAGCTTGCCAATGCTGGCAATCTTAAAAAGAGCTTGAGGTTTGGCAGGTATCTTAGATTCTCGATTATGCCAGCCGGAAGCAAAATATTGAGGTGGTTTGCCAGCTTGGTCTACATAAACAATCATTCCGTCAAACCCATGACTAATGGACTGATCTAACTGTTCTTGAATTGTATCTGGTAGCGGAAGTATCCATGCCTTAACCAAAAGCCATGGTACAAAGAATAAAGAGATTGCCGTGCCTAGGAATAGCACTATTCTAAATATCTGTTTGTTTCGATTTTTTTTCATTTTTCTTAGAATTGTTGTCTTTTGTCTTGTCCTGAAATAGGTTTTTTCATTTTCAACAAAAATTTAAAACGCAAAATTATGTGTTTCAGGCTTCAAGCAAAATTTTATTGACGAATTGACTATTCTTTTTTCAGCTCCAACCATTCAAGAAGTTCTGCATCAAATAATACTGGTTGTTCATACTGAGGAGTATGACCACTTTTCTCAAAAATCCGTAAAGTCAAATTGTGAAATTTAGGTCGAATAGAGTCCCAGGTCGAAGGTGGTGCTACCAGATTATCATAACGACCCAATGCCAGAAAGATAGGTTTACGGAAATCATTAAGGCCTATTGTAATATCAATATCTCGAAAGACACGCCCCCACATATAAGAAAACATATCCATGTTAATTTCCACCCCTTCCCAGAGTGGTGAAGAATCAAATTTAGGATCATACCAAGCTTTTGGCCCATTACGAATATAGGATTGGATAAAAGCATGACTTGGAGATAACTGAGAAAGATTCTCATTCGGAAGATGGAGTAAATTTGTTTCCATTATTTTTTTACGTTCTGGATCTACAGATTCTTGCCAGGTCTGATCCATTAACTTTTCACTTGATTCACTCAAGTCTGGAGCAATTCCTATCATGACTACATTTGTCACATTTTCTGGGTACTTTTTCGCATACTCGAGTGCCATATATGAATGTCCTGAGTGACCAATAATAATGATTTTGCCTAATTCAAGCTTCTGCCGAGTATGCTCAATATCCATTATTATTTTATCGAGTGAAAAATCAGTAGTGTCAACATCACCTGGAGATGGAGCAAATCCTCGATGATCAAGGAAAACGAACTTAATTTGCTTTCGTAGGTTTTGTGAGAATGTTCTAGGGTAGTAAATTGAACTTCCAATGACGATTGCTGGTTTCCCTTCTCCTTCAATCACATAGCGGAGGTTGAATTGGTCTGCTTGGATAATTCCTGAACCTATATTGTCTTGCCCTTGAACTGCTTGCTGAATCAGAATTAAAATAATAGTCATCAGGATAGCCCCTGCTTGCTGAATTCTAAATTGTTTCATAAGTATTATCTTTTAATTTGAAATATTAAGATGATTCCTTGGCTTGATTGCAATTCGTAATAAGCTATTGGTCGCGTGTATGCGACGCGACTAGCTTTTGCTGGCAAAGAAGAACATACACAATGCTACCTGCTGGCTTCTTTTAGCTCAATATAATATTTATCCAACTTGTCTAAAAATCTTTCGTCTTTCATTCCTGACCTATTCATTAAGATTAAACTTCCAATCCCAAGTTCTGGATAGATTCTTACCTCGCAATAATAACCACCTCCTCCACCTGCATGTGTAAAATATTCTTTTCCATCGATTTCACCTTTGAACCAGGACAAGCACATTCCAGTTGATTTATTCTGACTTGTATAATTTTCGGAAAATAGCATTGTTTTCTGTCGAATGGTTACAAATGTCGATTTTGGTTTTAGCAATTCTTGTAAATACTTTGCCAGTCCATTTGCTGTTCCAATTAACCCGCCATACGAATGTCCATTAACATAACTTCTTTTAAATGGCTTCCATTTGCCAATGTTTTTACCCATAAATTTTGATTTATCTATCATGAAGCCCAATATGAAATTTATTAAAGTTCTTCTTTTTTGATAACCAATAGCTTGATTGTCCTTGATTGTAAAACCAATTTCATTTTCTACATTGAGCTTTTTCAAGATGTTTTCTTCCACATACTTTTCATATGGCATTCCAGAGATGTTTTCAATTATTTGTCCTAATAAAATATATCCAAGATTAGAATAGGAGAATTTTTCATTCGGTTCCGATTTTATTTTATTATGCTTTTCAAAAGTTTTTCGAAAAAATGCGTTTTGGTCAAATTCTGTATGTTCATCTTCTAAATGAATCCAACGTAAAGGCATTGGATTTGGAATTCCTGCTGAATGAGTGAGTAGTTGTCGTACTGTAATATGGGGTGTATAAGGAAAATTAGGCAGGTAACTTGAAGCAGTTTTGTCAAGTTCTATTTTTCCGTCCTCGACCAATTGAATTATGGATAATGCAGTAAAAGTCTTGGTGATGGAATAAAAACTATAGGTGGTTTTACTACTAGTTAGTTTTGAGTTTTTTAAATCAGCAAACCCTGCTCTCTTCTCATAAAGGATACTATCCTGATTGAAAAGTAAATATTGAATAGAAGGGGTTTTAGATTTTGAAATTTCCCTGTTAAGAATTTCATCGATTTCGGTGATTTGGGAATTTACATTTATTGCTCCTAAAATGGAAAGAAGCCAAAAGATAAAAGTTCGCATAATTGTTTTTTTATGCAAAACTAAATAGGCTTTTTTACCTTGTCATTAACAAATGATAAAATCGATTCATAGGGTAATATCTTTACGTAATCTACTTAAGGAAACATTTGTGATCCCCAAATACGAAGCAATAACAGAATGAGAAACAAGGTTTTCTAACATCGGAAATTGTTCTCGGAATTTTTGCAATCTTTCTTTTGCCGTTAATGAGGCAAGTCCAAGTTCTTTATCCACTTTTTTGGATAACTCCTTTCTTAATACAGTATTTCCAAACTCTCTTATTTCAATATTATTGATCATTAGTTTTTCAAATTCATTAGCATTAAAAGAAGCTAATTTCACATCAGTCAATGCTTCAAAATTGAGAAGAGAAATTTCTTTTTGGGTTCGGGTCGTAAATGGGGAAAGAACTGAATTTCCCATAAAGAATGAAATAGTAATTTCATTGCCATTTGGATTAATTAAGTAGCTTCGACATACACCTTCAAGTAAAAAGTATTCTTTTGTGTTTCGCTTATTTCGTTTGATAAAAGTTTCTCCTTTTTTCCATTCTTCAGATTTTATTAAAGTGTTAATTTCTTCAAGTGATCTTTTTGAAAGGGGATAAATTGAATTTACGATTTTCTCTATCATTTCGTTTTTATGACTTAAGCGAAAAAAATATTGTTAAAATTTTACATTCCATAGGACACACCTTTTTGCCTACAGGTTTTAATTTAATGAGTTCAGATTTTTCTATTGCCATTTATTTAATCAAAAAAAACTTGGTAAAAAACTTTCAATGGCGCCGAACGCAATACTTATTATTAATTCCCAATATGACAATTTTTTTAAATTAAATGCATTGGAATGAGCAATGATTAGTGCAATTACAGAACAACAAAAAAGTAATACAATTGAAAAGTCTGATAAATAGGTTGATGTTAGACCAACCCAAGAAAATAGAATTTCTTCTAATGCTGCATATCCGAAAAGTACTAATGCGAAATTTGCTTTCGGATGATTGATAAATAAGGAGATACCTCCATATAAAAGTAATAAACTAAGGATTAAGGGAACAAATTGCATACAATATTGGAGATCCAAATAACTTTGTAACTGAATACTAAAATCAGTTTGCTCAACAAAAGAGCCAATAGTCACTAATGCTATTATTGAGAATCCACCCCCTATAGTCTTTCTTATTTGCGCTAAATTTTCTTTTTCCATTAATTCTTTTTCTAATGTATTCAATGCTAGGTTATAGCTCTTTTAACAACCTTTCTATTATTTTTCATATTCTTTTAATTGCTCCAAGATATCCGAAGATTTCAATATTGGTTCCCATTCATTTCCGGAAAAGATGACCTTATTAATTTTAGAATTAGCATTGTCAATTGCTAAGTTTTTGTAGACCCAATATGAAACATAAGTTAGTCCTAAGAATACAGCTAAATTTACTCCTCCATATATAAATGGTGAATTTTTTATGGCCTCAATACTTATCCAACAGACAGACCAAAATGGTAATTGAATTATTGCTAGTCGAGCAATATTAAAACTTGAAACTTTCAGTTCAGCAATTCTCTTTTGGACTTCCGAGATTGATTCTTCACGGTTGATTTTAGCAATTAAGAAAAGATGATAAATATAACCTATTATAATTGCGTACATAATAAGGCTGATTATACCAAACCCTAGGGTCATGATAAAAGCCCCTGCTTTAAAAGTTGTCCAAGTGATGAGACCTAGAATAATAGTATAAGGGATTCCAAGAGCAAGAAGTATACTTTTGGGTAATCGCATAGAATTAATGGTTCTGTTAAGGTTACTTCTAGTGATTTCATAAGCGATTTCTTTATTCAAGGTTAGCACTTCTTCTAATTTTTGGTCGTAGGAACTCCAAATTTTAAGCATTTCTTTATCTTCCATTATTCTTTATTTTTAGTTGATGATTTAAATTTTTTTCGTAACGCATTTTTAATTCGAGCGAGCTTTGTCCCTACATTCGTAGGACTTATCCCTACGATTGTGGCAATTTCTTTATGGCTAAGTCCTTCGAGATAAAGTAAGATTAGAGCTTTGTCTATTTCTTTCAATTGCTGAATGAACTGATTAAGAAGTTTAAGATTAGGATCCTCTTTATAGATTTCCTTACTGACTAAAATATTCTCATGTTTTGGGAGAAATTCAGATGAATATTTAGTTTCAACTAAGCCTTTTCTGTAAAAAGATATTGCTGTATTCAAAGCAATTCTATATATCCAGGTTGAATGCTTGAATTTATTATCATAGTCGTCAAAGGATGACCATAGTTGAAGAATAATTTCTTGTTCTAGATCCTTATGTAAGGTTCTATTATTACAGTACGCATTTATGATTTTGTAAATGAGTCTTTTATGACGATCAACTATATCTAGAAATTTTTCTGTTTTTTTATCCAATTTGACTTCTCTTTATTACATTATTCGAAATGGTATTGGTTTTATCACACTTTTGGTAAGATTTTTTTCTTTCGATTATATTTTTTGAAATACTATACTTTTTAAACCTTCTTTTCTTTCAAAGTTAGTTTCAACAAGAATATCTTTTCTTAATTGCCACCAACTTGAATATATTCGTAACTTTCACAAATATATCCTTTAGATAGTTTTTCCACAATAGTATATTTTACCGTAATAATTAGAAGTGTACCGAGGATTTAAAGTAAAGATAAATAGCATTGTTATTAATAAAATCTACACAAACCAGTTGCTAATTAATATCTAAACTATCTAGAAACTTCGAGTTTTATCCTTTCAATATCTTTTCAATTATTTCATAAGATGATTCTCCAGCACCATGAACTGTTGATTGGGGCAAAAGAATGAGAGATGGATTTATGAAAAAATAAAAGAAAAAGTTATTATACAAAAAATAGAAAACACCAATGGCTGATTTATTAAAAAACGTATACTCAAAAAAATTCTTTGATTCATTTCTTAAATCATTAAAAAAAGTAAGTCCAAAATTGGATACTACTTCTTTTCTAAATCAAATTTTTGACGAAAAATGGGACAACCGAGAATTGAAACAACGAATGAGATATATTTCAATTGCTATGAAAGATCACTTGTCTGATGATTTTTCTAAAAATGCCAACACACTTGTAAAATTTGTTGAGCAGCTGCAAAAGGATGGAGCAAAAGAAGCTAGTTTTGAGTATATGTTTATCCCAGATTTTATTGAGTTATATGGAATTGATGACTATAAAAATTCCATCAAAGCATTTGAAAAAATAACTCAATTTACCAGTTGTGAATTTGGGATTCGTCCTTTCCTCTTAAAGTATCCCCAAAAAGGAATTCAGCAAATGTTGAAATGGGCTTCACATAAGCAACCCATGGTGAGAAGGTTATCTACCGAAGGATGTCGTCCTCGATTGCCTTGGGCTATTGCAATTCCTTATCTCAAAAAAGATCCATCTCCAATTATTCCAATACTTGAAAAGCTAAAAAATGATTCATCAGAATCTGTTAGAAGAAGTGTTGCTAATAATTTGAATGACATTTCGAAAGATAACCCTGATGTTGTAATTGATCTTGCCAAAAAATGGTTTGGAAAAAATGAAGAATTGAATTGGGTAGTTAAACATGCTTGCCGAACCATACTCAAGCAAGGTAATCAAGATGTGATGAAATTATTTGGGTTTGGAGATGTTGAGAAAATCAAAATCGAAAACTTCCATATACTCACACCTAAAGTGAAAATCGGAGAAGCACTAGAATTTACTTTTCAATTAAAAAATACAAGTTCTAACCCTTCTATGTTAAGATTAGAATATGGATTGTACTATCAAAAACAAAATGGGAGCCTTTCAAAAAAGGTTTTTATGATAAGTGAAAAAGAATATCCTGAAAAATCTATTTCAACGATTAATCGAAAGCAATCATTCAGAGTGATTACTACTAGGAAGTATCATAAAGGATTACATCAAGTTTCCATAATTATAAATGGACATGAATTTGAGCAATATGATTTTGAGTTAATATAGAGGATGCAGTATTTTTTTTCTCAAACAAAACAAAATTCTTTCATATGATTCTATATTCCTAGGCTTGCATCCTATTGAAAAACTACTTTTATTTGCATCTTCCTAACCAATCAATTAAAATATGTCGGTGAAAACTCCTTCACCTAAACATTAGTAGAACCTACTCGTAAATACTTTTTTATTTCAAATAACCTTTATTTTAAAATCATGAAGAAAGAAACAATTTCCATTCATGGTGGTTATCAATCTGAACCAACCACCAAGTCAGTAGCCGTACCAATTTATCAAACAGTTGCTTACGAATTTGACAATGCACAACACGGTGCCGATCTTTTTAACCTTGCAGTTCCTGGAAATATTTATAGTCGGATCATGAATCCAACTGTTGATGTTTTGGAGCAAAGAATTGCTGCGCTTGAAGGAGGTGTTGCAGCTTTATGTGTAAGTGCCGGAAGTGCTGCGATCAATTATTCCATCTTGAATATTGCAGAAGCAGGTGATAATATTATTTCGACGCCACAATTGTATGGTGGAAGTTATACCCTTTTTGCACATATGTTGCCGAAGCAGGGAATCACCGTTAAGTTTGCGGAATCTTCAAATGCAAAAGATATTGCCAAATTAATTGATGATAAAACCAAAGCAGTTTACTGTGAGTCTATTGGTAATCCAGCCGGAAATATTACTGACATTGCTGCATTAGCAAAAGTGGCTCATGCCAAGGGAGTGCCATTGATTGTAGATAATACAGTTGCAAGTCCAGCTTTGATCAATCCAATTGAATATGGAGCAGATATAGTTGTTCATTCTTTGACAAAATATATTGCTGGTCATGGAACTACACTTGGAGGTGTGATTGTAGACTCTGGAAAATTCGATTGGGTAAAACACAAAGATCGATTTCCAATGTTGAACACTCCTGAACCATCTTATCATGGTGTAGTTTATACTGAGGCCTTCGGTCCAGCAGCCTACATTGGTAGAGTTCGAACAGTAGCTTTACGAAATACAGGTTCTGCCTTAAGTGCAATGGCCGCTTGGCAAATTTTGCAAGGATTGGAAACCTTACCACTTCGAATGGAAAGACATTGTGATAATGCATTGGCAGTTGCGAAGTATTTAGAAAATCATAAATCAGTTGCTTGGGTAAAATATGGAGGATTGAAAAGTAGTGAGTATTACAAGTTGGCAAGAAAGTATACTAAGGGAAAACCAGCATCTTTGCTAACTTTTGGAATAAAAGGAGGTTATAAAAAAGCAGAGAAATTTTACGATGCATTGCAATTATTCAAAAGATTAGTAAACATTGGTGATGCAAAATCATTGGCTTGTCATCCTGCTTCTACTACACATCGTCAGATGACTGTGAAGGAACAGGCTGCTGCAGGAGTTACGCAAGATTTATTGCGATTATGTGTAGGAATTGAGCACATTGATGATATTATTGCAGATTTGGATCAAGCATTCAAAGCGGCTAATCGTAGAAAGAAATAATTTCTTTCTAAATATTAAGTAGACAAGTAAAAGAGTCATCTTAAACATAATTGTTTGAGGTGACTTTTTTATTTTTGGAAAAATTATAAACTGAGGCAACCTTTTTTTACAAACCATTACATACCTATTTGTAGCAACTAGAATAAATGCAAATCGATAATAATCTAATCAAACAAATCCTTTTAGGTACAAGGTCAGCTGAGCGGACTTTGTATGAAAGGCATCGGCAAAGGTGGTTTCGGTTAGCGTTGCGATATGGAAAGAATAGGGTAGAGGCTCAAGATGTTTTCCAAGAAGGGTTGATTAGTATTTTTAAAGATTTGCATCAATTCGATTCCGAAAGAGGTGAATTTACATTTTGGTCAAATCGCGTGATGGTAAATGCAGCTTTGCGTTTTTTGAAAAAAAATCAATGGCAAAATACTTTTACTGATTTAAAATTTGCGAAAAATGAGCAAGAGATTTCAGAAAACATTTTGGATAAAATTGCTGCCAAAGAATTGGTTCAAATTATTCAACAATTACCATTAGGATATCGAATCGTATTTAATATGTATGTGATTGAAGGCTTTTCGCACAAAGAAATTTCTGAACAATTAGATATTTCAATTGGCACTTCTAAATCGCAATTATCAAAAGCTAAAAAAGCTTTGCGAAAAAACTTAGAGGATTTTTTTCTAAAGGAAAAAGGGTGAAATAGAATGGCAGATAACAAAAATAATTTAGAGGATTTTTTTAAAAATCGAATCAATGATTTCGACAAGTCGAATGATGGTTGGGATTTGCCAGATGAAAATGCTTGGGAAAATGCTCAAACTTATTTCCCAAATTATCCTCGAAAGAAAACTTGGAATTGGAAATTGGGTATCTTGATTTTATTAGTTTTTACTTTGTTTTCATCAGCAACATATATTTATTATTTGAAGAAAGATTTGACTAAAAAAACAAATAAAATCGAAATTGCAGAGAATGAAATTGAAAATAAAAACAATATAATTACAAGTTTGGAAAAACAACTTTTGAAAGTTGAATCTGAATTAAATAATGAAAAATTAAAA
>CAZMBP010000115.1:0-174698 GCA_964564545.1 uncultured Saprospiraceae bacterium | reverse complement strand
ATAACTGAATACATATTTTCCCATTATCTTTCCTGCTTCCTTATCTTGAAATTCAATTACAGATTCTGCAGAATTAAAGGTTTCTACAAACCAAGCATTAGTTTTAATATAAATTTGATCTTTAGTTTTACTAGAAATCTCAATAACCTTTTCAAAAGTTCTCATCTCTGGATTTGCTTTAGCTCCCATCATGGTTGCACATCCGTTCAAAAAAAAACCTAATAAAATTATCCAGATCAAATAGGAAATTGACTTTGTCATTATATTTTTTTTATGTTTAAAATTAATTGTTCGAATTATCTTGTTCTGATACTTACTTAGATACTTTTTTCACAAAACAACAATCCTAATATTTCGTAGACTCAAGTAATACAATTCTTTCTTATTCCTACATACATGAGACATCTACACCTTTATGCTTATAAAGTGAAAGTAAGAATCACAATCATCCCCAGCAATCACCTCATTCGCTACTAAAGCAAAATAAGATGATGCAAAGAATGAAATTTAGAGGGTGCGTTTGCTGTACATTGTTGATGGATATAAGATGTTGTTTTATTTTTTGGACTTTTTATTTTTATTGGACTCCAATTGGTGACTATATTTCAGGATCGACCATACATGTCTTGCACTCAAATTATAAAGATCTGCCAGCTCCTCCACCATTTTACTTTTATGAAAATCTTGCTCCGTAAAACGATTGTTATAATCATTTAAAATTGTGTATCTTTTAATAGTAGCTGCATTCACCAGGTCTTTATCTAATAAAAAAATGATAAAATTATTTGTATCATTTTCAATAGAATGTCTTTGGCAAAAAGATTCGAAATCTTGTTTCAAATGTTCTTCAAAGTTGAGGAGTAAGCGTTTACCAATTTCTTCATTCATTATTGAATAGGGTTGCTAAGTAGGATTTTCATTTAGATATTTAAAATCCAAATCCATTTGATTACCTTAGCGTTTGTTGATACAATTTTCTCTATTTTCCAAATGATAAAAAAACGCATTATTTTAAATTTCCACCATCTTTTTACTACTTACTGAAACCTTTCAACCTTTCCTCCTACAACCTAAAACATTGATTAACAACACTTTATAATAGAGCTAGTGAAATATCTTAGATTTATTTTCCACCAAAAAAACAATACCATTGCATAAAAATAAACTGCTAATTTTTTTAGGAAAATTGAGTGAACAGGAATTAAAGGAGTTTAAAACTTCATATATGAATAAGTTGTATGATAAAACTTCTGTGCCAAATCGATTACTGAATTACCTTCATAAATATCATCCCCATTTCTCTTCCGATAAACTAGATGCAGAGAAAATTCATAAAATTGTTTTTAAAAATGATAACTACAACAGGAATGATGTCATCAATGCTTTTTCTGATTTAAGGAAAGAATTAAAACGGTTTTTGATCTGGAACTCTAAAAAAGATTATGCTTTTGAAAAGGATACTATATTGCTTCAGATATATCAAAAATATAATTTGAAAAACCACTATGATCTTCAGTTGAAATCAATGAACAAAAAGGTGGATAATGAAAGTGAGAATATCTGGAAATGGTTTAAAAAAATGAAGATCGCTCATGAACATTATTTTGATCCTAAAAAAGAACAAATAAATCTTAGCCAAGAATCTCTTTTAGATGCAATAGAAAATTTAGATAGATTTCATGCTATATCAAAACTAAAATATGCTTGTGAACTTCAAAATAGGAATCATGTTTTGCAAAATGAAATACCCGAAATAAAATTTCTTAAAGAAATAATCCATCAACCTAATGAGAGAAGTTCGGTATTGCATCAATGCTTCCTATTGGCTTATAAATTACTTCTGGAGAGAAATGAAGACACCTATTTTGAGTTAAAAAATATTGTTATTAAAAATATAAAAAACTTCTCAAGGGAGAATCAACATATTTTTTTGACATACTTAATTAACCATCATTCCTATCGAATAAAAAATGGATTACCATTATCCAGATCCGAATTTTTTGAATTGCACCAATTTGGTATTACTTATGAAATATTTATGGTAGATGGAGTTTTTGATGTTAGTCACTTTACTAATATTGTTGGTTTAGCTTGCACACTTAAAAAATTCAAATGGTTAAAACAATTTATAAAAAATTGGAGCCCAAAATTAAATGAAGATTTAAGAGAGCAAACTGAACTAATGAGTAAAGTTTCAATTCTATTTGCTAGAGGCGAATTTGAAAAAATAATTGAACTAACCAGAACAACTAAGTTTAAAGGTGTCAACAACAAATTGAGATTTAGATGTGTGCAAATTGCTTCTACTTTTGAATTGGATAATTATTCTTCTCAAGATGTTATTGATCTTTGTATAGCTTGCGAAAATTTTGCTAGAAAGAATACGGAAATTGGGGAGTATATGAAACTAGGTCTTTTAAATTTCACAAAATTTGTAAAAAAGCTTTCTGGATTTTCACCTCAAAAAAATAAAATAAAAGCTGAGCTTGAAAAAAGTGAGTTTATTTATTTCGAGGATTGGCTTAGAGAGAAAGTGTATTTATTATGAAAATGAAAAGAGTACTTGAATGTACTCTTTCCATTAATTTTAAAATTATAGTAAAATTACATCAACTACTACTACACCTAGATCTGGATCTCCTCCAGGAGAACTTCCTCCATCATTCCCTCCTTTGATTTGAGATGCTTGTTTCGAATTTAATTGCTTGCTTACAAATTGACCAAATGAAATATTAATATCATTATTTTTCATTTTAAAAAAATTAAAAGGTTAACAAAAAGATTTTCTGCGGCGAGAAGTCCTTTTGCTTGTGTCTATAGCCACTAGCGGTAAGTACATTTTGCCTTCGGCGAAAGACATAGATTGGCAAGGCTGGATAGGTGATTAAACCTTTCAGCTACACAATGAGGAAGAAATTTTCTTTAGAAATTAACTCCGTAAATTAATTGTTACAAGATGAAATAAGTACTTAAAATGACCAATAACAAAGGATGCTTCCTATGTAATTCATTCCAAAGTTGGGGAGAAATGGCAAGGCATAGAAGTGCCCATTTGCATTTACAAGCAAACACAAAATCTATCTGGCACTACGTAGATAAAATGAAATTTAAATTAGCGAAAGAAGGGAAATTAGGAGCAGATTATTTTTGTAACCTGCTTTGAGTTAACGAGGGTTTTGACTGATTTCCAGTATTTTTTAAATAGAACTTTATTACTTTTCTGCTGAAGTTGAATAACAGGAGTATTAGCTCTTGATATTCCGTAGAGGTATGGTGCGATATTTAAATTTCCATTTTCAGTACCTCCATCTATGACTGTTGAATGGTAATATGGAAAATGATCATATTGATATAATTCCATTTTCCCATTGTATCCCTCTCTATTTATTCGAATAAATATATTTCTCAATTCAGTCGTAATTCTTGGAATATCTTCAAGTAACTCAATTTCAGATGGTTGTGACGTCGCTCGATCTTCAATATATTTTCTTGCATAGTTACCTTTTGGATCAATCACATAACATTTGAAATTAACACCGTTTTCCAATATTTTTTTTAATGGATCTAGAAAAGCACTTTCTCTTTTTTCTTCAAAGTATGATCTAAAATTTTTAAGACGAAGACCAATTTCTAATATTTCGTATTTAGCTTTTTGGTACAATTCAACTTTATCGGTAACATCCATCCGCCCATCAAAAATTGAATACGGTTGATGTCTTATTTCTATCTCTGATGTGATTATTTTTTTATCAATAAGTATTGGACGAGGAGAACAATTTTTTCTTTTTTCAAACTGGTTAGCATTTTCATTAAAAGTCAAACATAGCTCTCTTTCCATTATTAACTTAAATCCCCTAGCTGTTTCACGGAGTAGGGATATACTTCCATATTTTTCATTACAAAAATTACTGATACTTGCCCTACTGACTCTAATTTCAAGCTGCTGGAATTTTTTGAAAATTTCAACTTGAGTATAACCATTTTCAGAAATTAATTTCTGTATAGAGAGTTTAATTATAGATTGATAGTTTTTTTCATTCATTGTGTGCGGTATTCAGTATTTTTGCAAATTAATATTTTAATTTCCAATACTTGATTTTTAATTTATGTTGTTAATTTCATTTTTACAAATTTTACCGTGGATACTTGGAGGTTTATTTCTTGTAACGATAGTCCTATCCTTGAAAGGAATTTTATCTCCCATTTTCACAATTATTTTGTTACTCTTATTTGGAGGCTGTTCATTTTTTTTCATCCCTAATCACACTTCTTTAAATGAAAAAAAACCGATTATCAAAATTGATAAAGATAACCATGTAGAATTAACTAAAAACGATAATCCACTTCCTGATGCGAAGATAGAAGCTGATTTAAAACTTAGTATTCCAAAAAAAGAAATTACTACTCCAAAAAAGAAATCAAATAAAATCAAAAGAATTCCAATTGACAGTACCATTCTACCAAAGGAATACGGAATCACAGACAAACGTCTTTGGACTTACAAAACAAGTGGTTATTGGAATTGGGATAAATCTTTTGTGGATTATTTTAAAAATAGAACAGGTTGGAAAAAAGAAAAGAAAGGAAATTACGAAATTGCTGTTGATCATATTGGAAATTTCACTCAAAAAACCGATGATTATGAAAGGCTTTATGTTTACTCTGGTGGAGAAATTGAAATTAGAGTGAATGGAAAAGTTTGTTGTTGTGGAAATATTATTTCATTACCCACAAATATTTCTGACCGTCAATTAGTCAAGGCGAAAGAAAAACTTCAGAATACTATTTCAAATTTATTATGGGAGAATAGAGAAAAGGTAGTGACACAATTACATGAATGTCTTTAGATGAAATTTAATACTAATTGTCTTTTCTTAAATTCTTCAAATTGGACAAGTAGCTTCTTACTTCCTCCTATCCAATTCCCAAAATCAAATGATAATTTTTCTGAATAGTATCTTTCTTCTAGTTTTTCATCTTCAAAAAAGGTAACCCGAACCCAATTGGGTTTTAAATCACCCCCCATTTTAATGTATTCTACTGATTCTAAAATTTCTATTCTATAGATATTCTCATCTTCTTTTACTTCTATAAAAGTATCATTGAAACTCAAGATAGCTTTACCCAACTTTCGTGTTTCTGAAAATGAAAACTTTTTAGAAGCAAAATTTACTTTTTGAATATAATGAAACCTTTGGGTTGGCTTAGGCAAATTACTAATTAACTGATGTAAAAATTTAGCAACTTCCTTGGATGCAATTTTTTGATTTCCTTCAGAGTCAGATTTTGTTTTACCATCAATCAAATCTGAAATTCCTCTTATATTTAGATAAGGTATTTCTAATCGGGAAGCAGCCAAAGCAAACTCATACGACTCCATCTCTAGAGCTTGAGTATCATTATAGTGTTTTTTAATTATCTCAATTGATTGAGAATCTAAAGAAGCTAAAACCTTATTGCCAGATGCAATTGCCCCAAAATGGAAATTAGTATTTAATGGTTTTATCTCACGTGTAATTCTTTTGGCAATTGTCAATAATTCATTTGACTTATTTTCTATGATTCGAGGTCGAGCAAAAAAACCTTGAGCGGTTTCTTTTCCTCCTTCATAAAAATAGGCTTTAGTTCCTATTACAATATCTCCAATCTTTGGATCTTTAATTCCTCCCGCTATTCCAGCTAAAAAAACAAACTTTGGATTTAGGGTAGAAATGGCTTCATTTACTTTTAGCCCAAATGAATTCAAATTTAAATCAGGTTCAATTACAGCAATATTCCAATTATTATTTTTTGTCTTAATTTGCCCAAAGTCAAAGGATAGGTTTTTATACTGGGTAGGTTTAGAATTGATGAGTATTTTCCGAATTATTTTAAACTCAACTTCTACAGGACAAAGGATTACAATATCAATCATATTAAAGCATTAAGTATACATATATTTCAAATGCTAAAATATACATAAAAAACAATATTTGAGTTAAAGGAATCTCTAAATCTATCTGAAGTGGCAGTAAATAGAAAACAAATAGAAAAATCGAAATAAATCAAATTTTGCTTACACCATAGCTTACACCAACAAAAAAAGCGAACCATTTCTGATTCGCTTTTTATTTCGTAACTCATTGATAATCAATGCGTTGTAGTTTGTCGGGGCACCAGGATTCGAACCTGGGGCCCCCTGCTCCCAAAGCAGGTGCGCTAACCGGACTGCGCCATGCCCCGATACATTCTCGAAAGAATGATTTATTATAAAACTGGCGGAGGAGGCGGGATTCGAACCCGCGGTACCTGTTTCCAAGTACGTCGATTTAGCAAACCGGTGGATTCAGCCACTCTCCCACTCCTCCGAGTGATTTTATGTTTAAGTTACTTGGATCGTTTTCCAAATGCGGTGCAAATATATATTTAGTTATTTCAAAAGTCAAACCTTTTTTATCTTTTTTTTTAATATTTTTCAATTAATTTTTTGCCAGCTAATTTACAAAGAAACTCCACATGCTTTTTCACCATAAAATCAAATAATCCCTACATTGTGCTATTCTTTAATATCTTGATTTCCCAAAATAAAATTTTCATGAAAAAAATATTTACCCTCTTTTTATTATGTTTTTTTTCTTTATGCATTTTCGCTCAAACAATCGAGTTAGAGCAATATGCTACAGGGTTTCTTTCTCCTGTTGATATTACTAATGCTGGAGATGATCGATTATTTGTGGTTGAAAGATCGGGAAGAATTAAAATAATTGATGAATCGGGTGCTGTAGTCTTTACTCCTTTCTTGGATATAGATTCAAAAGTGGCCAACACAAGTGGTCAAAGTGAGAAAGGTCTGCTTGGTTTAGCTTTTCATCCTGACTACCAGAACAACGGTTTTTTCTTTGTTAATTATACAGATAATAGTGGAGAAACAATTGTGGCTCGGTATTCAAGAGATTCTTCTGATCCTAATTTAGCAGATCCTGACAGCGAGGAAATAATTATGACGATTGACCAACCATATGGTAATCACAATGGAGGCTGTATTAAATTTGGGCCAGATGGATATTTATACATAGGTATGGGTGATGGCGGAAGTGGAAATGATCCTCAAAATTATGGTCAAAATACTCAATCACTTTTAGGTAAAATGCTTCGAATTGATATTGATAATGGTTCTCCATATTCTGTTCCTTCTGATAATCCTTTTGTAAATGATGCAAATGTGCTAGATGAAATTTGGGCCATTGGAATGCGTAATCCTTGGAGGTTCAGCTTTGATCGAGAAACAGGTGATCTTTGGATTGCTGATGTGGGACAAAATGCTTGGGAAGAAATTGATTTTCAACCAGCTAATAGTCCTGGTGGAGAAAACTATGGTTGGAGATGCTACGAAGGAAATCATCTAAATGGAAACGTAAATACTAGCAACTGTGGTTCGGCTGGAGATTATGTAGCTCCTATTTATGAGGTTCAACATTCAGGGTTTTCTGGGCCATGTTCAGTTACTGGTGGCTTTGTTTATCGAGGGGAAGATTATCCGGATTTGGAAGGGATTTACATTTTTGCTGATTATTGTACCGGGGAAATTTTTACTGTTGCACCTGATGGTTCTGGTGGCTGGGTAGGTCAAGAAGTGGCCGATTTTAATTACGATATTTCTACTTTTGGAGAAGATGTTGATGGAGAGCTATATCTTGCCAGAATGGGACAAGGTCGAATTTACAAAGTGGTTTCTGATGCTTGTGCTTCATTAGCAGTTTCAGTTAATGTTACTAATGAACCATGTGAAGGGGAAACCAATGGAATTGCACAAATCGATGGCGCTGGTGGAACTCCTCCATATACTTTTTCTCCTAATCTAGATTTTAACAACCTTGCTGCCGATAATTATAACATTACAATTACGGATGATGCTGGATGTACTTCAACAGAATCGTTTACGGTGAACTCTTTACCCCTTCCACCTGTCCCAACTATTTCTGTAAATGATAACTTATTGACTGCTCCTAATACTTATTCTGCCTACCAATGGTATTTTAATGAACAAATTATTAATGGGGCTACAAGTGATACATATACTGCTTTTGAATCAGGAAATTACTCTGTAGTGGTAACTGGTGGAAATGGTTGTACCAATACCTCTGCTGTAACTTCTGTTACGACGAGCATTCAAAATATTCCTTCATTAAATGAAATTGCCATTACACCAAATCCATTTGATAAAGAAATGTTATTAGAAATTTCAGTTAATAATTCAATTGATTTAGAGCTGGAAATTCTAGATTTGAATGGAAAATTAGTTTTCTCTAAAAATAAAGTTTCTATTCAGGAGAAGTTCTCTCAAAGTCTTGATTTAGAAAAACTTAGCAAGGGCGTTTATTACCTAAATTTAAAATCTAACGAAGGATCTGTGGTTAAAAAAATAATCAAGCAATAGTTTTTTTAACGGTGAATGATTAACGATGAACGGTTAATTATTTTTCATAAAAAAGTCCACCTCAAAAATTTGAGGTGGACTTTTTTTTTGGAAAAATTCAGATGGTTATTTAATCTTTCAGCTCCGCTTCAAACAATAATTTATCCATCGTTTGAGTAGAGACTGAATGATAATTTGGTTTGGCTTTTTTATAAATATTTTGAGCAATTTCGAGTTGTTCATTTTCTTTAAATGCTCGATATAGTGGTGTCAAAAATTTACGCCTTCCAACTGAAACTAAAAACTTTTCAATATTTGGAAGTATATTGTTAGAATATCCATTTTTAATCGAAATTTCAAACCAAGCTGCTAATATTTCAGAATTTCCAGAAGTTGAAAAATTAAACTTATCATCCAATTTTTCCATCAATCCATTTTCATTTTCAGTTGGTAGCTGACGAATAAAATGTAACCATTCGTGAGTTGTCCAATCATCAGTTACCGTTAGTTTTTTTGGATCAAAATTTTCTTTAATTGATTGAACTACTTTGTCAACTGCAGCAAATTTTTCAGTAGTAATCTTAGTAACATTTGTTGGAATTCCTGGTCCATAAATCCATTCTTCAATATCTACTTCAACTTGATTTTTTTCAATCAAATTTTCATTTAAATATTTGATAAACTCCTCCGTTGTTAAGGTTTGGAATCGATGTTTATTAAAATAAGTTTTTAAAAAATCATCCATCTTTTCACGTCCAACTTTCTCTTCTAACATCATTAAAAAATACGCTCCTTTTTCATAAGCAATGTCTGTCATTCCATCATCTGGATCACGCCCCTCCAAATTTAAAAAAAGATGCGTATCCTTTTCATCCAAATCTTTTACATCTGCTTCTAAATCTTGAAACCCCAAAACAGCTAACATATTTGCATACTCTTCTCCATAGAGAGCTTCCATTATTCTTCTCTCGAAATAAACCGTAAAACCTTCATTTAACCAGAAGTCATTCCAAGTAGCATTGGTTACTAAATTCCCTGACCAAGAATGAGCCAACTCATGAGCAATCAAAGCAGTCAAAGACCGATCTCCTGCAATAATGGTTGGAGTGGCAAAAGTCAACCTAGGATTTTCCATACCTCCAAATGGAAAGCTTGGAGGAAGAACTATTACATCATATCGATCCCACAAATATTCACCATACAATTCTTCTGCAGCAATCAACATTTTTTCCATATCCGCAAACTCATACAATGATGGTTTCAATAAACTTGGCTCAGCATAAATCGCAGTTCGAGGGCCAATTTCTCCATATTCTATATCTCCAATTGCTAAAGCAATAAGATATGGTGGAATCGGTTGTTTCATTTCAAATTCATAAATTCCAGAGTCATTTTTCTCTGTCGGATTGCTTGCGGACATCACAGGTAAAAGTTCTTTAGGAACTTTAATCGTAGCATTATATGTCATTCTGATTCCTGGAGAATCTTGGCATGGAATCCAAGTCCTAGTTAAAATGGCTTGGCCTTGTGTAAATAAAAATGGATGTTTTTTTCCAGCAGTTTGTTGAGGGTTTAACCAATCAACTGCCGCGGCATCTGGATTGGTGGAGTAATAAATTTTTACTTTTTTGGTTGGAGGAGAAATTGCAACTTCAAGAGGATTTCCTAAAAATTCTTTCTCCTCACCTATTTTAAAAGAGGTTGGAGTTTCATCATCTCCAAGAGTAACTTTTTCGATATTCAAATTTCGAGTATCGAAGATAATTTGATCCGCCTGATTATTTTCTATTTCAAATTCGGCAAAACCTGATAATATTTTTTTCTCAAAATTAGCCTCTAAATTTAGATTGAGATGTTTAGCTTTAGCTTTTTCAGGTTGCGCAAAACTATGGACATCTTTTCGTGGATTTTTTGTTTCTATGGAATTCATTTCTTCTTTTGGTGTTTGAGTGTTTTCTTCTCCACATTGAGTGAACAAAGTGGATAGAAATAAAAACAAAATTAATTTGGTGCAATTCATTTTCGTAAAATATTTTGAAAAATCAAAAAACCGAAAGGTAAGATTTTGAAAGGAGGATTGGAGAATAAGGTTTCATTTTTAACAAAAAAATAAATGGCCAAAGAACATCATTTCCATTGACCATTTATTTTACAACAAGACATTTACAATATCAGATTATGAATCTAAAAGTCTTTGTTTTTGTTCTTGAAATTCATCAGGTGTCAAAACTCCTTTTTCATATAGAGCTCCTAATGAAGCAATTTGATCTAATAAATCTGTTGCTTTTTCATCTTCCAATTCATCTAATTTTTCATCTTGTTCTTCTGGCAGGTATCTAGGAATTTGATAACTATTTTTTACAAACTCTTCAAATCTAACATGAGTTCTTAAAAACGCCAAAGCATCAGATTCATGAATTGTTTCAAAGTCTACAAATCCAAAATCAACTGCTTTATCTAAATGAAATAATGACTTTTCAGGTTCTTCATTAATTGAATAACAACAAGCCATTAAAAAGTGAGTTTTGGAATCTTTAAAATCTGCATTTAATGCTTTTCGAAAATCAACGATTGCACCTTGTACATCATACTCATCAAATTTTCGCATTCCAGATTCTTTGAAAGTATTAACTGGTTCGACATTAACTCTTCTTCTTCTGGGTTCCCTCGTTTCTCTCGTCTGCCTAGGCATTCTTGAATCATATAATCTACTTCTCCGATTATTTGATTGAGATTGGTTTCTTAAATATTTAGCATTGTATTTTTCATCAAACTCTTCTTTTGGTTTTACAAAAAATAAAACTGCATCAACGAATCCTAAAATGGCAGGAAAGAAAATAAAAGGAGCATCCCCTTCAACTGTGGCTACAAACGACATAAAAAATAATCCTAAATAGAAAAAACCTTTCACTCGTTCTCCCAAGTAAAATCGATGAATTCCAAATACACCAAATAATAAGGCTAATAAGGCAGCCGTCCTTTTCTTTTTCATGTAAAATATTTTTGATTCTTAGAATGATCTTTCGTTAGCTTCATAATTTAAGCCCTAAATTACGTCATAATTTATAAATTTTCACTTTTCCTTTCGCTAAACATATCATATTCATAGATAAGAGTAATAAAAACCTTTCAAATTGATTTGGTTCTAATCATTACTTAATTTCAAAAGCATTGCTTACTTTTACCCCTCGCAAAACATAAAGAAAAACTATGGATTTAGCTTTAGGAATTTTTCGTGGAACTACAGGGATTGTTGCACTAATTGGGATATGTTATTTACTGAGTAATAATCGTAAAGCGGTTGACTGGGGAATGGTCGTAAAAGGATTATTAATTCAACTTGGACTTGCCTTAGCCTTATTAAATATTCCTTTTATACGTGTAATTTTTAAAGTCATATCTGACTTCTTTGTAAAAATCTTAAAATTTACTGAAGCTGGGGCGACATTCCTATTTGCTGGATTGATGGATCCTTCCCTTTCCTTTGGGTATATTTTTGCGTTTCAGGTTTTACCTACCATTATATTTTTTGCAGCATTTTCTTCCGTCTTATATTATTTAGGAATCTTACAGCGAATCATTTTTGGTTTTGCTTGGCTAATGAAAAAAGTAATGGGGTTGTCCGGTTCAGAAAGTTTAGCAGCAGCAGCTAATGTTTTTATTGGACAAACTGAGGCACCATTAATCGTTAAGCCTTATTTGGAAAAAATGACTCGATCTGAAATGCTTTGCTTAATGACTGGAGGAATGGCAACCATAGCAGGAGGTGTTTTTGCTGCTTATGTAGGATTTCTAGGGGAATCATTTGCTGTTTTACCAGACATAACTGGAATGACTGAAGAGGCTGGAAAAACAGCTATCGAAGCTGCTAAAGATGCTTCTAAAAACTTATTTGCCCAACATTTATTATTAGCCTCGATCATTTCAGCACCCGCTGCCATTGTTGCTTCAAAAATACTATATCCTCAAGACGAACCCGAAAAAGTTAATCAAGACTTCATGGTTCCAAAAGATAAAATTGGAAGTAATTTATTGGAGGCTATTGCAATTGGAACTACTGATGGTTTGAAATTAGCTGTCAATGTTGGGGCAATGTTATTGGTCTTTACTGCTTTGATTGCAATGTTGAATTACTTTCTAACTGATGTAATTGGTTATTATACGCCATTGAATGGTTGGGTGACACAATTAGCTGGTTATCTAAAAGGAAATGGATTCCAAATTCAACCTTCTGCCATGGCAGGATTAAATCTTGAATTTATTTTGGGTTGTCTCTTTGCTCCAATCGCTTGGTTGTTGGGAGTTCCTAGTTCTGATATATTTTTAGTCGGTCAATTACTTGGACAAAAAACTGCCATCAATGAATTTTTTGCCTATGCTGAATTAGGTAAGTTTACTAAAGTTCTCGAGATCAAATCTTTAATTATTGCTACTTATGCGCTTTGTGGTTTTGCAAATTTTGCTTCTATTGGAATTCAAATTGGTGGAATTGGAGCAATTGCTCCTGGACAAAAAACCACAGTTGCTGAATTTGGAATAAAGGCTTTGATTGGAGGAACTATTGCTTGTTTTATTACAGCAGCATTTGCGGGAATGATTGTATCTGAAAGTAGTTTCTTATTTTAACGTAGCTGCTGACTTTAGTCGACTGCCTCAAAAAACAAAAGACATTCAAATTGAATGTCTTTTGTTTTTTTAACCTTGCTATTTGAATTCTTTTTTCTAAAAAGTCGCTTTGCTCTTTTTAGACTTCCGACTAAAGTCAGCAGTTACGAATCAAACTTCATTCTCATCCCTTTTTTATCTTCAAAGAACTCTCCATTTTCATAAGCCAAATGACCTGAAACAATCGTCGCTTCAACATTTCCTTTAAAGGTATGATTTTCGAATGGAGACCAGTTACATTTATAATGCACATTACTTTTTTGGACTGTCCATTCTTTTTCTATATCTACAATAATTAGATCTGCCCAATTTCCTTCTTCCACAAATCCACGATCTCGTACTCGGAAACATTCTGCAGGTGCATGACACATTTTTTCGACAATTCTTTCCAAACTTATTTTTCCTTGATGATAAAATTCCAACATTACATTTAAGGTATGTTGGATCAAAGGAACTCCGGAAGGTGCATTGAAATAAGTATTACTTTTTTCATCCCAAGTATGTGGAGCATGATCAGTAGCAATGATATCCAATCGATTATCTAATAAGGCTGGGAAAAGTGCTTCTTGGTGCTTTGGAGCTTTTATTGCTGGATTACATTTAATTTGAGTACCAAATTTTTCATAATCTAAAGCATTAAAATATAGGTGATGCACACAAACCTCAGAAGTAATTCTTTTCTCCTTTAAAGGAATATCATTTCTGAATAAGTCTAATTCATCCGCAGTAGAAATATGCAGAATATGCAATCTAGAATTATATTTTTTAGCCAACTCTGAAGCCATGCTTGAAGACAAATAACAGCCTTCCACATTTCGAATGATCGGATGTAATTCAATTGGAATATTTTCTCCATGAATCGCTTTATAATGTTCCATATTTTTTCGGATAGTCCCTTCATCTTCACAATGAGTTGCCATCAACATCGGAACTTCAGAAAATAACCCTTCCAAAGTTTTTCGATTATCAACTAACATATTTCCTGTACTCGATCCCATAAAAATTTTAACTCCACAAACATTTTCAGCATCCGTCTTTAAAACTTCCTCCAAGTTATCATTGGTCGCTCCCATAAAGAAAGAGTAATTCGCCAAAGATTTTTGAGCAGCGATGTCATATTTATCCTGTAACAACTCTTGTGTAACCGCTGGAGGTTTTGTATTGGGCATTTCCATAAATGAGGTAACGCCTCCGGCTACTGCTGCTCGTGGCTCGGTGTATAAATCAGATTTATGCGTCAAACCTGGTTCTCTAAAGTGGACCTGATCATCAATAATTCCAGGCATAACATATTTACCTGTAGCATCAATTTCTCGATCTACAACCACATCAATGGTGGAATCAATTTTCTCGATTCTTCCATTTTTCACTAAAATATCTGAGTTGAAAATTTTGCCTCGGTTGACCACCTGAGCATTTTTTATAAGAATGGTAGACATATCTTCTTTTTTTAAGCTTAAAAAAGCGAAAATAGAAAATATTTTTCGACAATAGTAGCTGGATTTTTTAAATCTCTAATTTATACTTTTAATAAATAATTGAATGGCAATATTGGGTATGAAAAATTCAGTTTTGGGCAAAAAAAAACAAGTCGCACTTTCAAATTAAAATGCGACTTGCTTAACAAATTATAATCCCATGAACATATCTTTTAAGCTAATATGATTTAGCTAATATTTTTATTGTGTAAAAACACAAATATTTTTTCTTTAATATGAAAATATTACTTAGATTTACATTTCAATCAAATTATATTCCCATAAACAAAAATTTTCGAGTAGCCGTAATTCCTCATAGGAATTATGGCTTTCTTTTTTGGAAGCCTTTGCTTCTTATATTTTTTATCATGAATTATGAAAAAGAAGTAGGTCAGAACCCTTTTTGAGGATTCTGACTAACTACAACAAATTATAATCCCATGAACATATCCAATTTCAAGTGCTGCTCTTTGCAGCTAGTTTTGATTGCATCATTTTGCAATCCACTCTTTTTCATTCTCCGCTTATATTTTTTCAGGGAAAAAAGAAGTAGGTCAGAATCCTTTTAAGGATTCTGACTAACTACAACAAATTATAATCCCATGAACATATCCTTATTTGTTAATTTTAAAGGTTAGCTTTTTAACCTTTTCTTTCTCCTCTGTAGTAACATTTAATTACTTTCTTATTAATTACAATACAAATATAGAGTCGGATAGCTCCTTAGACAAAGACAAAATCAAGCTTTTGTGAATCTTAAAAAACCAAATAAAAACCACTTCCCAATTATAAATAACTGATTATCAATTATTTAACAGAGTAAAAACATCCAAACATGTGAATAAAAAAGTATCTTTTCAATCAAGTTTGTGAAGCATTTTTCTTGATTTTTTTTTTAAAAACTAGGTTTAATAGTTTGTTTTATAAAAAATTAGGTTTCAAACCGTAAAAAATTAAGTTCTGAACCGAAATTTTGGCTATTTTTTCCAAAAATCAGCTTTAAAATTTAAGTCATAAAAACAAATCATTAAGATTTCTAGTTGATATTATCAATCGACGAAATAGTTTTTCTAATAGCTCTTAAATTTACCTCGTGAAAAAAAACAGCCTTTACCTCTCAATCATATACCTGTCCATGATTTTTTGCTTTTCCAACTGTGATTTGGAGAATGATGTCGATTTAGATTTGCCTACTTATGAAAGCAAGATAGTAGTGGAATGCTATTTGGAACCTGGAAAACCATTTGTCGCAGTTATTTCAGAAAGTGTAAGTTTTTTTGAGGAACCTGGTTTGCCAACTATTTCTGGAGCAACGGTAACTATTTCTCACCAAGGTCAAATGTATGATTTAAACGAAGGAATCTATACAGATCCTGATGGAACTAAGTTTTATAATTATGGATCTAGTGCTATTTGTCCCGAAAATTATAATGAAGATTTCATCCTTTTTGTTTCAGATGGAAAAGGAAGAATTGCTACAGCTACCACCCAAATATTAGAACCGATACTGATAGACACTTTAGAAGTAGTTTGGATGCCAGATGATTCAACTAAAGCTTTAGTTTATACTAGATTTCAAGATCCACCCAATGAAGAAAATTTTTATCGAAGAATGTTTCAGTCTGGAGGTATTCTAGGAGAAGGAGAAAACAAACAAGATTTTACCACTACTGATAATTTTGCCACCTCAGACAATGAAATTGTTTACGGAACTGGATTTGATTTTATAAAAGGTGACACAATTATCTCTACCCTTTTTCATATTGATAAAGCCTACTATGATTTTAAGGAAACGGTACAGGATGCCATCAACTCAAATGGTAATCCTTTTGGACAACCAAGTGTGTTGAAATCAAATATTGAGGGAGGAATTGGAATTTTCACAGGACTTACCTTTGATCGAAAAACCTTGATAATTGAGTGATTTTTCAAATCATCATTTCAAAAGCTCGATCACATCGCGGGGAATCATTACATGCTTCTACTTCTTTGAATCCCATTTTTTTATATAATTCAATCGCTTCTAAAAGTACACTTGCTGTGTCTAATTCTATTTTTTGATACCCTAACTCTCTTGCTTTTTCAATTAAAAAATTCACCATCCATTTCCCCAATCCATTTCCTCTAGCCTGTGGAAGAAGATACATTTTACGAATTTCGCAATTAGTTTCACTCAACTTATATAAACCAAAAGTGCCTACAATCTCCTCGTTTTTATTTTTGATTAGTCCAAAATAACCTCCAGCAAAGGATTGCTCAATTTGATTTAAAGAATCATCTGAATGATGGGTAAACCCTCCAATTCCATATTCATTTAAAACTGAAAATATTATCTCATTGGCAATTTCACCATGAGAATTTTTTGCTTCGAAATAGGAATAGTTATTGGGAAAATCCATTGTTACATTTTTATAAAATTGAAATCACAAATTACCACTTTTCTCGGAAAAATAAATTTAGCGTTTGGTAAAAAAGAGTATCTTTAGCCCGCAAAACTTTAAACAGACCAATGCTACGAATTAAAATAATTGAAGAAAATTTAGATGAATCGAAGTTAGGCTTTATCGAAGAAGTCTGGGATATGCTATCCTATCAACTAAGCATTCCCAAAGCGGATTCTCGCAAAATTCTAGAAGAAGTTATTGAAAAATATACTGAACCTCACCGGTCTTATCACAACTTATCACATATTTATAGTATGCTGATGATGGCTGAGGAATATTATGACTTTATTGAAAATCCAATTCTATTTGAGTTGTCTATTTGGTTTCATGATTTGATTTATGATCCGAGTAGAAATGATAATGAAGAGAAAAGTGCGGAGCGAGCGGTGGAATTATTGTCTCCTTTTTTAGCAGATTCGTTTTTGGAAAATTTAAAGCAAATGATTCTTAGTACCATCAAACACTCACCTATCTTGAAAGATCATGACAATGAACTTTTTTTAGATTTGGACATGTCTGTGTTAGCTTCTGAGCCAAAAATTTATGCAGAATATACTTCCGCCATCAGGAAAGAGTTTAGCATTTTTCCAGATGAAATTTATCAGGCTGGAAGAAAGTCTGTTTTGCAAAAATTCATTGAAGAAGAAAGCATTTTTCTAACGCAATTTTTTAAAGACAACTTTGAGAAACAAGCAATTGAAAATATCCAAAATGAAATCGCCAGTTTAAATTAAAAATTATTCTAGGCGAATATTTATAGAGATCGTAAAACGTCGAACGTTCAACATCAAACGAAAGAAGGTGTTATTGCAAATACAATAACACCTTCTTTTTATGAGAAATGATCTAATTATTTCAACTTGGAATAAGCAATAATAAATCCATTGCACCCAGCTTTTTTCAATTTTTTTAAAACTGATTCTGCTTTTCTTTTTCTCGAAAAATATCCAATGATGACCTTAAAGCTCACCTTCCCATTTTTTTGAGAAATTTTGACATTAACTGAATTATCAAATTCTCTTTCAATTTTTTCAGTCAATTCAACCACATCTTTATAGTTTTTATAGTTTCCAATATCTACTCCAAATCCTTTCTTCTCTCTGGACTCAACTGAAAAATGAAAAAGTCCGGTCATTGCTTTTTCTTTTGGAGAAATATTAGTGGTAGTTGAAGTACCTGCAGATGGATTTTTTCTTCTGAGAGCTTCAGCGACTGCTTTTTCAGCGTTCACTCGACCAAAACCAAATCGAAGTGAATAACCATCTGTATATTCATTTTTTCCACCAATTTTATCCGCAGTAGTTTCTATAATTTCCTTGACTTCACTTGCTTTTAATTTTGAATTAGCTGACAAAACCAAGGCACAAACTCCAGCAACTAATGGACAAGAAGCAGATGTTCCTTCAAAGTGTTTGTACAAACCAGACGCCCCTCTCTCCTTTCCATCATTCCAATATTTAAAACTTTCAGAAAAACCATGAGGCACATTTTGTCCATTATCCCAGCTTGCTCGGGTAGTCACTAAAGCAAAGTTTCCTCCTGGCGCGCAAACTGAAATTCCCCTTCCTCGATTCGAAACAGTTAAATGTTCATCGGCACTTGTACTTCCTGCCACCGCAATCACATCTGGATGATTGGAGTAATGATTGATATGTTCGGCATTTTCATTTCCAACAGAAAAAAGAATTACACAACCTTTTCCCTTCCTTCCTTTTTTTGCTGCATTTTCAATTACAGAAATATGTTCAGCAGTCAATTCATGTTCAGGTTCAATCGACCCCCAACTGCAACTTATTATATCAGCCCCATTATCCATACAATGGTTCAAAACAAATTCAAGAGAATCGGCACTATGAGTTGTTCCTTCTACTGGTAAAAATTTTGCATTTGGAGCCACTCCTATAATCCCTGAACCATTCGACTTAGCAATTGCTAAACCTGCACAAGCTGTTCCATGTGTATCCATTCCTTGTACAGGAATTCGCTCTGAATTATACAAACTAAATGGAGCAATCATTTTACCTTGAAAGTCAGGATGTTTCATATCAAACCCTAAATCGACCACCGCTAATTTGATTCTAGCAGAACCTCGATTCCCTAATAGTTTCCATGCAGCGGGTACATTCATATCAGAACCACGAACAAATTTCCCTTTAGGATCTTTCGTATTACCACCTTTATTTTTCAAATACCATTGATCTAAAAATAGATCATCTCGTGGAGCATCAATTTCTTCATGAAAAGTCAATGGTGAATCAAAAAATGGGACTGCATGAGAAATTTCATCTGTCTTTTTCAGCAGGTCAGCTGCCTTCATAGGGTTCGGAGAATTTTTAGAAATAGAAACTACCCACAAGTTTTTATCTTTCTTTTTAACCAATTTCAAACCAATGTCTTTTAGTATCTTATTGCGAGATTTAATCGTGGAGTTTGGAATAAAAGTCACCAAAATTTTACCTGTAGGAACCATTGGAATTTTTCCACCTTCTCTAAAATAAACATGAGTCCCAATCGCTACAGCTGCATGTTTTCTCACTTTATCTAAAAACTGATTTAACTTATTCATTCCTCCTCCAACACTAAAAATCTTGAATCCTCCCAGCCATTGATTAGTTACTTTTTTTCCAGATAAAAGTCTTGGAATTTTGGCATGAATAGATTGGTCATGAAGTCGAACTCCAATAAACTTTGGACTTTTGCGAAGTTGGAAAGAACCTTTTCCAAGGTCTACGTTTACTTTATTCATAGTGTGGTTTTTTGAAAGATTAAATAATTAGATTGGAATTTAACTATTTTTAGAAAGAAGAAAAAATTCAAATCTGAAGATCGATTTCCAAAAAAAATAACCTTCCTGAATTATTCATTCTGAGAAGGTTATTTTTTCGATTTTATTTATTAGAATAAACTCTATCAATCTTCCATCCGAATCACACATTTCCCATCCTCCATTTCGATAATCAATTGCTTTCGTTTTCGCAACCAAAGTAGTAAATCTTTTCCCAGCAGATCAGCTCGCCAACCCTGAGCAATTGCTTCATCAAAAAAACTAGGTTCAGCTTTCATCAATTTAAAATTGGTTCGACTTAAAACTAAGGTTGGATCAACTTGATTGTTTTGACAAATATATTCCACAATGGTATACAACATTTCCAACATGGTATTTTCCATTGGATCAGGTGATTCTTTTTGGGGAGGAATTGAATTTAAAATAACCCGATCTTCCTCTGTAATTTTGCGATTAAACAATTCATTAAATCGATCCCAATGTCTTGAAATTGTATTAGTCGGAAGTCTTCGATCTTTGAGTAAAGCATTTTTTCCAGAATTCATGTTTTTGACAATTGGAGTAATCAGCTTTCTTGGCAAAATCATTTCTTGAGAATAATTTTTACGCTCTGCTTCTTTTCTTCGCCAATCATACAATCTAATCATAAACATTTGCTCCCTTGGCTTCAAATTTGAAATCGCATTGTTCCGAAATGCATCTCGATGTGGATTAATATAATAGTATTCTTCAGTAGCAATTTTATCACATTCTTCTTGCGACCAGGCCTCCCGATTTAGTTTCTTTAATTTTGCGGTCAAAGATTCCCACAATCCTTTCAAATAGATGACATCATTTAATGCATAACTAATTTGTTTTGAGGAGAATGGACGTTCTTCCCAATCAGAAACAGTATATCCTTTGGGAACAAAAACTCCCAATTCCTTATCAACTAATTTTTGAAATGAAGTTGGATATTTATAACCTACAAAACCTGCTGCTAATTGGGTATCAAAAACATTGACAGGAATAATTCCAAATTGATTGTAAAAAATTCGGTAATCATTTTCACCAGCATGAGTCAGTTTTAATATCTTAGGATCAGTAAATAAATCTAAAATACCTGGAAAGGATTTTAACTTAAGCGTATCTAATAAATAGTAGCCATTTTCTGTTGCTAATTGAACTAAGCAAAGTAAAGTATGGAAACGTTTTTCACCGATAAATTCGGTATCAAATCCCATCCACTCAATATTTTGGTTTTCATTTAGGAAATCCTGTACTCCCTCTTTGGTTTCTATTAGAGTGTAATTCAAATCTTTTAAGGACATTAAATTTGTTTATTAATAAAGGTTAATCAAAAATATTGGATGTAGTTGACTTAGTTACAAAGTGAGTATTTTTAACAAAAACAAAAACTATCAAGTTTCTACAACTTAGAAGAAAATCTCTCCTTGTAAATAATAATGAATTCAGGGAAAAAACGTTTATTTGAGGTGATTTTCCTAAATTATGTAGGGGCTTTAATACTTATGACTGAGAACAAATATTAGATATTTCTCGTCAGTATGTTTTGTTAAAAAAACTTTAAAACAACTACTTTTTTAACCAATGAGCGCAATATAGTCATCTTTACAAAAAAAGAATAAACTGATTTTCTTAATTCCTATGAAATTAGACATATTAGCTACTTTTACCATGCATTAAATGGTTATCTAAAACAAAATGAGGTAAAAAAACGTAATAACATTTTAAAAAAGTAGCGCAACAATAATAAATATTGAAACACGATGAAGTTAACAAAAATTGTAAAACGAATATTCAGCACCATCCTAATACTAGTAATTTTAGTTATTGGGGTAGCAATTGCTGTTCCTTATTTTTTCAAAGAGGAGATTTTGGTAAAAATAAAGGAGGAGGCGAATAATACCTTAAATGCTAAGGTCGATTTTGCAGATGTAAACTTATCACTTTTGCGAAGCTTTCCTGATTTTAGTTTTCAAATGGATAAATTAAGTGTGATTGGAGTTGATGATTTTGATGGAATGAATTTAGTCAAAGCTGAAAACATTGATTTTACATTAGATTTAATGTCGGTGATTAAATCTGATCGACCGATCGAAATTCAAACAATCACATTTGATCAACCAGAAGTTAATATATTAATTCTAAAAAATGGTAAAGCCAATTACGATATCGTAATGCCTAGTCAACCAACCAATGAAGAATCCGCTGAATATGATTTTCTAATTCAATTGAAAAAATATTCTATCAATGAAGGTAACTTCACTTATGATGATAGAGCAGGAAATATATTTTTGGAATTAAAAAACCTAAATCATCAAGGTCGCGGTGATTTCACTCAAGATGTATTTGATCTTGCTACTAAAACGAATGTGGAACAGTTTTCAGCCACTAGTGGAGGTGTTCGATACCTTAAAAGGGCGAATACAAAACTGGATGCAACTTTCAACATTGATCTTCCTAACAATACGTACACGTTAAAAGACAATGACCTCCAAATTAATGCTATGAAATTATTGGCAGATGGTTTTGTCCAATTGCAGGAGAATGAAGACATCAATATTGATTTTACATTTGATGCACCAAAGAATGATTTTAAAAATTTACTGTCTTTAATTCCAAGTGCTTACACTAGCGATTTTTCAGATGTGCAGACTGATGGAAAAATGGCATTTAATGGATATGTAAAGGGAATTTATAATGGTCAAAAGGAGATACTTCCAGCGTTCAAAGTAAGTTTAGATGTTGATCAAGGAAGTTTCCAATATCCTAATTTACCATCTGGTTTTAATAACATTATCGCTAAAGTAAATGTCGAAAGTCCAAGTTCAAATTTGGATAAAATGAAGGTCGATATTCCTAATTTTAAATTTGCAATGGGTGGAAAACCATTTGAAGGTCGCTTCAAATTGACTACTCCAATCTCAGATCCAAACATTGATACCAAAGTCAAAGGAACTATTGATTTAGCAGAAATCAACAAGGCATTTCCAATAGAAGGTGTGACAGAATTATCTGGAATAATTGATGCTGATTTTATGGCACAAACTCGATATTCAACTTTGGAAAAAGGAGAATATGAAGATGCTAATGTAAGCGGAAGTTCTTCTATAAAGAATCTGATTTACGATGCAGAGGGAATTCCAAAAGTATCTATTTCAGAAGCCCAAGCTAACCTTTCTCCAAAGAAAATTGAGGTCAATAACTTTAATGGGAAACTAGGTAAAAGTGATCTTCAAATTTCTGGACAGTTGGATAATATTTTAGCCTACTTTTCTCCAAATAAAACTTTAACTGGAGATGTAAAATTAAGGTCTAAATATTTTAATATTGATGAATGGATGACTGAAATGGAAGAAGAAACGGAGGTTGCTGTTGAATCTGAGAAGGAAGTTGAGATATTTAATAGGTTCAAATTTATCGTCGATGCTAAAATTGGACAAATCAATTATGACATTTACCAATTAGATAATTCAAGTGCCAAAGGAATATTCACTTCTAATGAATTGATAATCAAGGACTTTGAAACAAAAATAGGCGAAAGTGATATAAGTGGAACTGGAAATTTAACTAACGTTTTTAATTATATTTTCGAGAATGAAACACTTGGTGGAGAGTTTGCTATGAACTCAGATTTCTTTGATTTAAATCCATTCATGGAAGAAACTGAATCACCAAAAGCTAAAACAATTGCTAATGAAAACACCGAAGAGTACGAGCCTATTGTCATCCCAAACAATTTGGATATTAACGTTAATGCTAACATTAAAAAGTTAACTTATACTAACCTTAATTTAAAAGATTTTAGAGGAGATTTAGCCGTTAAAGATAGCAAAGTTCAGATGTCAAATGTGAATGCTAGAACACTTGGTGGAAAATTTGAAGCAGATGGATATTATGATACAACCACTCCCAAAAAACCAAAATATAAATTGACTTATGATATTCAAAGTTTTGATTTCAAATCATCTTTTAATCAATTAAACACAGTCAAATTATTAGCCCCAATTGCGAAATATATTCAAGGAAATTATTCTACTCGAATGAGTTTGGAAGGATTTTTAGGAGAAGATTTGATGCCCGATTTGTCGACTCTTACTGCTGAAGGATTTTTACAAACGGTGAATGGTGTTATTCAAGATTTTGAGCCATTGAAAAAAATTGGAGAAACACTAAATATTGAAAAATTAGCCAATCATAAAATTGATTTAAAAGGAACAAAAAACTGGTTTGAAGTAGCTGAAGGAAAAGTTCTAATCAAAGAATTCCCTTTAAAATATCAAGGAATTGATATGATGATAGGTGGAACTCATGGAATTACACAAGACATTGATTATGATATCAAGGCGAAAATTCCAATGAAATTAATTGATCAAAATGCTGTGGGACAAGCTGCGAAAAAAGGCCTAGGTATGCTTAATGACCAAGCTTCAAAATTAGGATTGAATATCAAGGAAAAAGAATTTGTCAATGTAAAAATTAAATTAACTGGTTCCATGACTGATCCCAAAGTTCAATTTAGTTTAATTGGAAGTGGTGGTGCAACCGTCCAAGATGCAATTACAGAAAAAGTGGAGGAAGTAAAAGAGGTTGTGGAAACAGAAGTGAAAGAAGTCATTGATGATAAAAAAGAAGATCTAGAAAAAGCTGTGGCCGAAAGAAAAGCTAAACTTGAAAAAGAAGCTAATGATCGAATCGCTCGGTTGAAGGCTGCTGCGGAAAAGAGTGCTGCTCAAATCAGAAAAGAAGGAAAGTCTGCTGCGGAAAAAGTAAAAACCGAAGGTTACAAACAAGCTGATCTTCTTGTTGAAAAAGCTGGATCCAATCCTATAAAAAAACGAGCAGCTCAAATCGGTGCAAAAAAATTGAAACAAGAAACTGACAAAAAAGCACAGCAAGTAGAAGATACAGCCAACAAAAATGCTGACATAGTCATCAAAGAAGCTGATCAAAAATCGCTTCAAATCAAAAAAGAATACCAAAAGAAAATTGATGCGGTGACTATTGACAACATTAAGAAATAGCCTCAAAATCACATTGAAAAGAAGCGGTAAGAAAATTTGATTTTCTTACCGCTTTTCTTTTGCTAAAACTTCCACTCCTTTTTCTATTTTTGCAAAAAATTTCATTTTCAAATTTTCAAATCAAAAATATGCTAACTGCAATTTCGCCGATTGACGGCCGATACCATGAGAAAACCAAGGAACTTTCTGATTATTTTTCAGAATATGCTTTAATCAAATATCGAGTCTTTGTGGAGATTCAATATTTTATCGCTTTGTGTCAACATCCTTTGCCTCAGCTAGATGGATTTGACTTAGACAAAGTGGATAAATTGAATGATATTTTTGAGAATTTCAATTTGCAAGATGCCTTGTACATCAAAAAAATTGAAAAGACCACTAATCATGATGTGAAAGCTGTAGAATATTTTTTGAAAGAAAAATTTGATGAGATTGGTATTTCTGAATTCAAGGAATTTATCCACTTTGGGTTAACTTCTCAAGATATCAACAACACAGCTACTCCCCTTTTATTGATGCATTCCATAGAGCGAGTTTATTTACCTTATTTTAAAAAAATTAGAAACTCAATCAATGACTTAGCATTAGAATGGGCAGGAATTCCAATGCTAGCCAAAACTCATGGTCAACCAGCCTCTCCTACTCGATTAGGAAAAGAAATGAAAGTATTTGTAGAACGACTTGACAATCAATTAAAGTTATTGGAGCAAGTTCCTTTTACTGCAAAATTTGGAGGTGCCACAGGAAATTTCAATGCACACCACGTAGCTTATGCATCAATTGATTGGCAAAAATTTGGGAATCATTTCGTAACTGAATATCTCGGTTTGGAGAGATTACAATTCACAACTCAAATTGCTCATTACGACAATTTAGCTGCAGTTTTCCAAGGAATAAAAAGAATCAACACTATCCTTTTGGATTTTTGTCGAGACATTTGGACTTACATTTCTATGGAATATTTTAAGCAAAAAACAATTAAAGGGGAAATTGGATCCTCTGCGATGCCTCACAAAGTAAACCCTATTGACTTTGAAAATGCAGAAGGAAATTTAGGAATTGCAAATGCTATTTTTACTCACTTATCTGACAAACTACCGATCTCAAGATTACAAAGGGATTTAACAGATAGTACAGTTTTAAGAAATGTTGGAGTACCAATGGGACATACTCTAATAGCATTCCGTTCTATTGAAAAAGGAATTGGAAAATTACTTTTAAACGAGGTAAAACTTAACGAGGACTTAGAAAGTAATTGGATGGTAGTTGCTGAGGCTATTCAAAATATACTTCGCCGAGAGGGCTTCGATAAACCTTATGAAGCATTACTGAATCTGACAAGAGGAAAAGCAAGCGTGACCAAAGAAGATATTCACGAATTCATCGAAACTCTTGATGTTGCTCCCATTGTAAAAGAAGAACTAAAAGTAATTACTCCTCAAAATTACGTAGGAATCTAAAATACAACTTACCGTGGTACGGTTCAAAGTCGTGCCACGGTTAAACACAAAAATTATCAAGTTTGAAAAACTAAAATCATGAAGCATTTTTTTCAAAAATCAATCCTCATCCTACTCCTCCTCTCTTCAGTTCTTTCCTGCAAAACACAAAACAAAACAACCACAAACCAAATAACCACGAATAAAGGAATAAAATCTAAAAGCCTAGTTGATTCAACTCAAATTATGGTTGATATAAAATACCTAGCATCTGATGAATTAAAAGGAAGAAGAAGTGGAGAAAAAGGTAATGAGGTTGCCCGTGAATATATTGTTACAAGATTTGAGAAACTAGGTCTTGAAAAATTCAATGACAGTTATTTACAACCATTTAGTTTTTACAAAAGATTCACTAAAAAAGTATATGATTGTAATAATATTATTGGCAAAATAACTGGAACGAAACATCCTGAAAAATACATTGTCCTTACTGCTCATTATGACCACGTTGGACATAAAGAAGATAAAATTTTTAATGGCGCTGATGACAATGCCTCAGGAGTTTCCGCCATCCTTGCTGCAGCAGCTTTTTACAAAAAAAATCCACCAAAACATTCAATAATAATCATTGCTTTTGATGCAGAAGAATTAGGACTAGAAGGTGCCAAACATTTTGTTGACCACCCCTCTGTGGCAATTGATAATATTTTGATGAATGTCAACCTTGATATGATTAGTAGAAATGATAAAAATGAAATCTACATTTGTGGAACTCATCATTATCCCATTCTCAAAGAAAAACTAGGTGATATCAATGCAAAATCTCCTTTGAATGTATTATTTGGACATGACACTCCAAATTTAGGATATAACGATTGGACAAATTCTTCAGACCATGGACCTTTTCATAAAAAAGAAATTCCATTTATTTACCTAGGAGTTGAAGATCATAAAGACTACCATAAACCAACAGATACTTTCGAGAATATCGATCCTTCCTTTTTATATCAATCGACAAGTCTAGTTCTAGAAATTTTAAAATCGTTCGATCAATAGAATTTAATTATTTGTGACTTTAGGTATGTTTTTCGTCTAATAAATTGAAAACATACTTAAAGCCCATCTTTTATTTGGCTTTTTTCTAACATTTATTCCCTACTCTTAATCTTAAAAAAATATTCAAAACATGCATCTGCTAGTTTTTGATATATTTTCTTTTATACCCAAACAAATAGAGCGGAATAAATACCTGTATTAACCTAAATTAAAATAGTCGTGCTAGAGTTTAGCACGACTATCTTTTTTATATACTAGATTAAAAAAATGGAATTCTTCCGAATTACATCATTTTTAAAGCTTTCACTAAATATGTTAATGAGAACGGCATTGCTAACCAAAACCACTCATTTAACCAAATCAACATTGCAATCATCACAACTGTTGAAATTAAAAATAAAAGCCAATCTGTTTTTGAGGAAGAAGTTTCTTCTTGATTCATGATAAATTTATTTTTGTTGCCGCAAATCTATAAAAGGTTTTCCAAAAAAGCTAATACAATGAAGCAAATTACGTGGTCTTCTATTATTTTTTTTCCACAATAAAAAAACATCAACTAATTAGCTACCTAATTAATGTAAAATCTTTAATTTCATTAAAAAACTGACGATTTTCTCCATCCACTATCTCATATTGCACCGAATATACAAATACATCAGTTGGCATTGGAAATCCATTAATCGTTCCATCCCAAGGTTTGTTATATTCAAAAGTATCGTAAACGGTTTCACCCCACCGATCATAAATAACCATACGATAATCTGCTATGATTTGGTCACAAATCACTACAGGTTGAAATGTATCGTTTAATCCATCTCCATCTGGCGTAAATGCATTCGGAAATTTCAATTCACATCCACAAGGATTGACTGTCATTCGAAAAACGGTAATACTATCACATCCTTGAGAACTGGTTAAAGTATCGATATAATTAAAAACCTGAGTCGTCAATACTGATTCAGAGTAAACTTCGCCATTTATTTCTACTGGCTCATTATTGCAAACCGTGGTATCTTGAAAAAAAGGCACTCCACTATAAATAGTAATCTCTTGAATCATGGTATCTGATTCGCAATCATTCGAAACAATTAATTGCACCACAAAATCACCTGATCCTGAAAAATTAAATTCTGGATCTTGTTCATCTGAGACTCCTGAGCCATTATCAAAATCCCAATTCCATGAAGTTATATTTCCAACAGATAGATCGGTAAATATTACAGTCTGAAACAAACAAGCATTTTCGAAAGTAAAATTAGCTTCAACTGGATCACTAGATGTGTTTGAATATCCATTTTGAGGAATTAAACAACCAAGAGAAATGGTGAGAAATAGAATCAGTTTTTTCATATCATTTTTTTGAAAAAAATGGATTTTGGAAATCTTAAAATTCGTCATACATTGCAGAAAAATCAAATATCATGCTCAATTGTCAAAAGGATAAATTTAATCTTTCAGAAGAAATAAGTTACATCAATTGTGCTTATATGTCTCCTAACTTAAAGACTGTTGAAGAGGCAGGAATTCAGGCAATCGCTAAAAAAAATCAACCTTGGAAAATACTTCGAAGTGATTTTTTTGATCCTGTAGAAAAGTTAAAAGGTACATTTTCAGAACTTATCAATTGTCCTAATCCTCAACGAATTGCGCCAATTCCTTCAGCCTCATATGGTATTGCAAATGTAGTGAAAAACATTCATGCAACAGCTCAAAATAACATTGTACTTACAGACGAAGGTTTTCCATCAAATTTCTATTCTTGGAAAAAATTAGCAGATGAGACTGGAGCAAAGATCAAAATTATTTCTTCTCCAAAAAATGAATCTTCCAAAGGTAGAATCTGGAACGAGAACATCTTAAATGCAATAGATGAAAATACTGTTGCTGTGGCACTTGGGAATGTTCATTGGGCTGATGGAACTCTTTTTGACCTGAAAAGAATAAGAGCTAAAACTACCGAAAACGATGCACTACTCATTGTTGATGGAACTCAATCAGTAGGTGCATATCCTATTGATATTCAGGAGGTTAAACTAGATGCATTAATTTGCGCTGGTTATAAATGGTTGCTAGGTCCTTACGTTTCAGGGGTCGCATATTTTGGTGAAAAATTTGACCAGGGGACTCCGATTGAAGAAAATTGGATTAATAGGTTAGACAGTAATCAATTTGAAAATTTAGTCAATTACCAACCTGAATATAAGCCGCATGCCAACCGATATGCTATGGGCGAACAAAGCAATTTTATTGGTGTCCCTATGCTACAAAAATCGCTCGAACAAATACTCAAATGGGGCGTAGAAAATATTCAAAATTACTGTAAAAACATTTCCAAAGATCCTATTCAAGAACTTCAAGAAATGGGTTGTCAATTAGAAGAAGAGGCATTTCGATCTGCGCATTTATTTGGTGTACGTCTCTCTTCAAACATGGACATGGATAAACTGAAATCTAATTTTGAAAAAAATAATGTAAAAGTATCCCAGCGTGGAAATGCCATTCGAATAGCTCCTCACGTTTATAATACTTATGAAGATTTCGAAAAATTAACGACTTGCTTTAAGCATTCAATTTCACAAAAAACTATCTTTTAAAATACAAACTAATGAATATTTCAAAAATACTAGGCATCACTTTTTTTGTAGTTTTATTTGCAGGTGGATTCTACCTTTACAACCAAGCTTCTAATCTAAAATATCCGGAATTCGTTCGATTGGAAAACATTAAATTTAAAAATGTAACCCTCCCTCCTGATTTAAAATTAACCTTTAGTTCAGATGCCGTAATTAATAATCCAAATCCTTATTCTTTGACCATTTCAAAAGTAGAATTTGATGTATTGGTGGATGGAAAAAAGTCAACACATATCAAACAAGATTTGGAAATAGAAATGGCACCTGAAAGTGATTTCTCTTTACCACTTAGTTTTGAAGTTCCTATTGGTCAAAAAGAATTTTTCAAAAATTTCAAAAACATGTTGAATGGAGCATGGAAAAAACAATCAATCAAAATAAGATCAGTTGGAGATATCACCATTCGTCAATCAAGAGTTCAATTTGATATTCCTTTTGATTATGATGATGAATATCGACTAGAAGATTATCTCTAATTTTTTTTAAGACGCTGACTTTTTCTCTTTTGTAAAGACAAAAAATTAAACAATGGGAGTACATAAATGGTCATAAAAAGTCAGCGTCAAAAAAAAGTTAAACCCAATAAAACATAAGCCAAAATCAAAATATAAAAAATCAATTTCTCGTTTAATAATTTTGAATTTAGATGGAATTGAACTTTTGATATTGATTAATTATCTTTGCATCGTAAATCTGATTCACATCTAACTAATCTCCTTTATTTTTGCCTTTGATATTTTATGTATCTTGTACATACTTAATACTATGACCAACACTACTTTTGCCATGAAAAATTGCGTTTTTCTATTTTTGCTATTCATCATTCTTTCTTCACTAAAAGCAGATGATGACAAGCCTTTTTATCACGATGTTCCAGCCCTTTCAGGTGATAATGTTGTCACTCTTCTTGCCAGATACCAATTAAATGATCATCGTTGCAATTTTGAGCAATTTCACGTTTTAAATAAGACCAATCAGAGTAGTAAATTAAAAGCTGGGAAAAATTATAAAATCCCTGTTTTGATTTACAAATACAATGGTAAAAGTATAAGAACTACAGTTGGGTTAAAAGAATGGGCTCAAGCTATCCGAATCAAAGAATACAATGAATATTTATTGGAAAAAGAGTTACGACGAAAAACTGTAGTCAATAGTCAAATCCTTTGGGTTCCTTTTCATGAGTTAAATTGTGTAGATCAAAAAGTCAATCCTAATGAATTTGTTGCTCATCAAAAAGCGGTAAAAACTGAAAAAAAATATAAAGAAGCTCGACGATTTGGAATTTTTGGAAAAAAATATGCTCACGTTCCTGTAGCAAGTAATCGACTAAAAGGTAAGGTATTTTATATCGTCAGCGGACATGGTGGTCCAGACCCTGGAGCGATAGGAAAAAGAGGTAAAATGAATATGTGTGAAGACGAGTATGCTTATGATATTTCTCTTCGACTTACGCGAAATTTGATTGCTCACGGTGCTGTTGCATATATGATTACTAGAGATCCTGACGATGGAATTCGAGATGATAATTTATTGCGTTGCGATCAGGATGAATATTGCTATGGTGATTATGCCATTCCTCGTTCTCAAAAACAAAGATTATATCAGCGCTCGAATGCAATCAATTCCTTATTTCAAAAATATAAAAACCTAGGTGTCAAAGATAAAGATCAAACAACCATTATCCTTCATATAGATTCAAGAGGAAAAGGACAACGAGCAGATGTTTTCTTCTACCACTACCCTGGCAGTAATTCTAGTTTGGCAGTAGCTCAAAAAATTAAAAATAAACTTTCCGCTAAGTATAAAAAATATAGAAGAAACGGTCAATATCACGGTACGATCAAAGAAAGAGATTTACATATGCTTCGAGAAACCAAAGGTAAATCTGTTTACATCGAACTAGGTAATATTCGAAATCGAGATGATCAGCAACGATTCCTAAAAGATAACCGACAAGCATTAGCAAATTGGATGTATGAAGCTTTAGCTTTTTAGATGTAGCAGGACTTTCACGAGTCCTGTATAATACTAGTAAAAAACAATTTCATTCATGCGTAAAACAATCCTCTCTTCCATATCCTTTTTGATTTTGATCCTTTCTTTTTCTTGTAAAAAAAATGTGTGTCCACCAAGTAAAAAGTTAGGAGATCTGGATTTACGTCCTGCAACGCTAGAGTTCAATCCATATGCTGGAAATGAAAAATTAATTTTTAAAAATGCTTCCGGTGATAGTTTGATCTTACTTGCTCCTGATGGAAAAAAAGTTACAAGAGATCAACTCTGCATCAAAACCATTTGTACTGAACCAAAAATTAAAGGAAATTCCACCTGCGAATATTTCGACTCAGAAGCTCATCGAATAATCTTTCGGGATAATAATCAGACAACCTTAATGGATTTATTATTTTCCTCAGAAGTTTATGAAGAAAACACTCAAAATTTTTATAGTATTATGCGAGTGGGATTTTCCACAGGGAATTATATTTCACAAGCAAGCACAGTTACTGACATTCAATTTTCAGAAAATTTTCTAGAATCTGAAACTATCATCAATCAGTTTTTGCTTGAAAAAAATTCTATTACTTTAAATGGAAAAGAATTCACAAATGTCCTAGCAGCAGAAGAAGATGCCATAAAATATTTCTATTCAAAAACACAAGGATTAGTGGGTTTTCAAACTCCAGATGCAACTTGGAATTTAGATCGAATTGAATAATAAACTCTAAAAATACAATTCATCCTATAAAATCAACAACTCATCCGAAAGTACTTTTAACCAATAATATAAATTCCCATCTTGAATATAATCAATGGCCTACAACCCATTTGATTTTCGTTTTATAATAATATAGTTTGGGTGAAGGATGAACCAATTTTAAGATTGCTTCATCCTTTTTTAGCTTTTTATAGAAATGGAAAAGATCAACTAATCTTCGTAATTTTATTTTATGACTTATGTAAAAAACACATTAGGATTCAATGACAAATGGTTAATGTTAGCTGGTATCCCCATCATTGCATTTGTGATTAACATCATTATGCTTCCTGAACTTTTTTCAGAAAGTAAACTAACTTTCTTAAAAAGGTGTTATACCGTAGGAATCCTTTATACATTAACCTATTGGATTATATTTCGTTATGTAACAGCATTTTTATTAAACCAATTCTCAGAAGAAAATCAAATTTGGAAAAGACTATTCTCTCAAATTATTTTGATGATTGTCGGGTATTTTTTAATAAAAATTGTAATTGGAAATTTAATCCATTCTTGTTTTCCTGAAGATTGGATTAGAGAGCCAAAAGGTGGAATATCAGAAGTGATTGGAAGTTTTATGTCAATCTTTTTGATATGGGCGATTTATGAAGGGATTATTTTTTATACAAAATTGCAAAAGTCAATTCAGGAAAAAGAACAACTGCAAAGGGAAAATATACAAAGTCAACTGGAAGGATTAAAGAACCAGGTTAACCCACATTTCCTTTTTAATAGTTTAAATACATTAACTTATTTAATTCCTGAAGAACCTAATAAAGCAGTTAACTTTGTTCAAAAACTATCAAAAGTTTATCGATACATTTTAGAAATTAGAGATCAAAAAATTGTTACTATCAGCGATGAGCTGGAATTTTTAAATGCATATATCTTCTTACTAAAAGAACGATTTGGAGAGAACTTAAATATTGATATTGACATTCCAGAAAAATACCATCAAAGAAAAATTGTACCTCTTTCTTTGCAAATATTATTTGAAAACGTCATCAAGCATAACATTATATCTACAAAAAAACCTTTGATAATAAAAGTATCAGTTGAAAAGGATAAATTGATTATTAAAAATAATTTACAGAAAAAAAATCAGGTCATTTCATCAACTAGTATGGGATTGCAAAACATTAAAAATCGGTACCAATTTTTTACAAAAAAAGAAGTAGATGTCATTGTTACCGCTGATTCATTTTTAGTTGCACTTCCTTTAGTCGATCATATTGTACCTGAAAAAGAAACTTCTATCAAAACTTTAAGTATATGAAAACTCTCATCATTGAAGACGAACGTCCTGCTGCACTTCGATTAAAAAAACTGATCAAAGATTGTGCTCCTCAAGCTGAAATTTTGGAAGTCATTGATAGCGTAGAAGATGCTGTTAAGTGGTTAAATACTTTTGAACAACCAGATTTAATTTTTATGGATATTCAATTGGCGGATGGTTTGAGTTTTGATATTTTCCAACAAACCACAATCAAATCTCCAGTAATTTTCACCACAGCGTATGATCAATATTCTTTAAAGGCTTTTAAAGTTAATAGTGTCGACTACTTACTTAAACCCATTGATCCTGAGGAACTTACGAAAGCCATGCAAAAATATAAGGAAGTATTTCATCAGCCTCAACAATATGATTCTTCTGCCATCCAAGCACTTTTAAATAATATTCACAGTAAAAAATACAAAGAAAGATTTTTAGTGAAAACTGGTCAAGAGTATTCGTATATCCCAATCAATGACATTGCTTACTTTTACTCTGAAGATAAAATTGTTTGCGCAAAAAATGTCAATGGGAAAAGGCATATTTTAGACTATACTTTGGATCAATTAGAGGATTGTTTAGACCCAAATTTTCATTTTCGAATTAACCGAAAATATATTACTAAGCTATCTTCAATTAATAAAATCAACACCTATTTCAATAGCCGTCTCAAGTTAGAATTACTACCCAACCCAAATGAGGAAGTGATTGTTAGTCGAGAAAGAGTTGGGAATTTTAAGGGGTGGTTGGACAAATAATATTTTCGATTGACTTAGACAATTAAGTTTTCCATACAACTTCATTTAGAATAGGGTTTAATTTTTTTGAGAAAAATATTTACATCATTTTTAGCATTAATTCAATTTCTCTTTCAGTTTTGTCTATTTGATCAAACATAATTTTAAAGAATCTAAACCTGTTTTTTTCAGTCTCCTTACTCAATCCATGTGATCTCTTTTTTTGTTTTCGAAACCATTCTTTTGCATAATTTGTAATCTTTTCATTTTGAGTGTGCAACAAATTTGGATTATCAAAAGTAGCAAAAGTATGATCTCCCATAGGTGTTTCTGCTACCATCATATTGTTTGATTGAGTTATTTCATTGTGATATAAAAAGAAATCCGCCCCATTCATGTCAGGAGTTTCTCCTGGAAGAAACTTCTTTCCAACTTCCGCCATTTTTGCAATATGTTCAAACATTTCCCGTAAGTTTTGACATATTCTTAAAGCATCCTCTGGAACTTCGTATCTATTAATAGATAAAAAATATTTAATCTGTTGAGTGGTGTTATGAAGTGCAGTTTCAGAAATAAATTCTGTACTTGGAACCTTTACATACCTTGCTTTAATCTTTTCAGTATAGGTTAAAAATTGATCATTTGAATCAATAGGCTTTCCAAATGACATTTTTTTAAATTTGGTATTTGCAAATTCCCAAGCTGACCAAGCCCAGGTATAATATTTAAAAAAATTCATTTCCTTAAATCCAAAATAATGAAAAATTGGAATTTCATTGGTGGCATATTGAATCGAAAAAGGATCATTTGGAAAAAGATCAACTAATTCGGACAACTGAAAAATTGGTGAAAGATATTCTGTGTAAGATTTGGGTTGTCCATTGAGTGCAGAAAACTTAAAGACAACATTATCTTCAATATTTAAAATTAGATTATCCAAACTAATATTAAAATGGGAAGACAATTTTAATAAATCATCTAAGTTTAAAGTGGTAATTCCTTTGATTCGTTTGTAAGCAGTATTTGGACTAACATTTAGAATTCTGGCAATTACCTCAGACAGTTTTTCACCTTCACTAATCCTCATTTTAATTTGCTGGAATAGTTTAGTTTGAAATTCCAATGGTTCCATATTTTTTGTTTTTATGATATACTAAATAATATCTCCAATGGTAAAATGAGGCTATTTCTATTTTAGCAAAAAGAGAGTATCGTTTTGCTGAATTGTCAAATTTATAAAAAACTATTTTACTTACCTTAGCAACTCATCTAAATGTACAAAATTATAGTTTCTGCGATAATATTCGCATAGTTCGAAAAGTTGTATTTAAAATCATGTCACTTGTTTTACAATTTGTGGTCGTCAAGCAATAAAAACTTAACAACAATAAATAGCGGCTTATTTATCAAAACTATATTTTATAGTTACCCATTATTCACTTTTTTCTTAAAGTGATAAGAACCCAGACCAAATCATTTTCTACCAGAGTATTTATTTTTAAAACTCTATTTCAAAAAATATTTGCTATAAAAAAGAAATAATTTCATTTGGTACCTGTCTGCCTTTCGGCGGCAGACAGGACTGGGTTAATTTTTTTCAGAAATCTATACTGAAAATTTCTTGACCAATCTGAACATAAATTCCACTCCTTTATTTAATTGATCTTTTGAAATAAATTCATTAGCTCGATGAGCCTGAGCAATATCACCAGGACCACAAATTACAGTCTCAAATCCTGCATTAGAAAATTGTCCTGCTTCTGCAGCATAGGCAACAGTTGTCAATTCTTGTATCCCTGATAATTCTTGAATCAATGGAACTACCGATAAATGTTCAGGGGTATCTAATGGTGGAACATCGGAATGATCTAGTTCTGTGGTAATCTTAAAATCAGGAAATTTTGATCGGTTACATTTTTCTAGTTCTCTACAGTATGCTTCAAATTCCGCAAGAATCTCTGTACTCTTATCCATTGGAATAACTCGGCAGTCCCAATTAAAACTAGCTTTATCTGATATTACATTGGGAGCAATTCCACTTCGTTCAAAAATCCCACAATGAATCGAAGTGTGCGGTGGGTTAAACCTTTCATCAATTCGTCCATCAGCTACAAGTCGGTTCATCTTATCTTCTAACCATAAAATCAATCGAGCAGATTCATTAATGGCACTTACTTCTTTTCTTATTCCACTACTGTGACCAGCTGAGCCATTCACATGAGTTTTATAAACTACTATCCCTTTTTGACCAACGACCGGTTGCATCATTGAAGGTTCTCCAATGATTGCATATTTAGGTTTTTCAGCATAGGTTGATTTAATATGTTCAGCCAATTCTGGAGCTGCCAAACAACCAATTTCTTCATCATAGGAAAAGGCAAAATAAATTGGTTTTTTCAAATCTGCTTTTTGCATTACTGGTAGTGCTGCCAAACAACATGCTAAGAAACCTTTCATATCACAGGAGCCACGAGCGTATAATTTTCCATCATTTTTATCCGTCAAAACAAATGGATCCGTCACCCATGTTTGCCCTTCAACAGGAACTACATCTTGATGTCCAGAGAGAATTACACCTCCATCAACTGCAGGGCCAATTCGACAATGGATAGATCTTTTGTTGCCTTCTTCATTTGGAACATTGCTAAATTCCACCCCATGATCCGTTAGATATTTTTCGATCCATTCCGCAATTGGAATATTACTTTGTCCTCCTAGTACTGGAAATGAAACTAGTTTGGAAAGAATTTCTACTGCATCTTTTTGACTTTCTCTCAAAGCCAATTCTAATGTTTCTATCATGTCTAATTTTGTAATTACATTGTTATAAAACCTTGTTCTTAAATCATTACTCCCATTAAGCAGGGCCCCAGCCAATTGCAACAGCAAACATCAAAAAGCCCCAAGCAATTATAAGTATCCATCCACATAACGGAAATATATATCTTAACCACCGATCAAAAGGTACTCGACACATACTCAACATGGCAATCAAACCACCCAATGTTGGGTTAACAATATTCGTTACACCATCGCCAATTTGAAAAGCCAAGATCGTTGTTTGCCTCGTCAGTCCAACCAAGTCTCCAACTGGAATCATAATTGGAAGTGTTGCCAAGGCTTGCCCACTTCCAGAAGGAATAAATAAATTCATTATACTTTGAGCAATTGACATTAAAAATGCTGAAGCATAAATTGGTAACTCAACTAAGATATTTGACAATTCAAAAGCTATCGTATCACTAATATTTCCAGATTCTAGAATTACCCGAATGGTAGTCGCATACCCAACCATAAATGCACCTGGTGCAACAATAGCTATAGATTTTAAAGTAGTTTCACTCATTTCTCGACTTGACATTCGAGAAGCTATTCCAACCACAATTGCTATCATAATGAAGATGGAAGATATCTCAATCAAGTACCAATGGTAATTAAAAATTCCAAATAACATCAATCCTAATCCCCCCAGAAATATCGCCAAGACTAACCAATTATTGGATGTCATAGAATAGGCCTGAATATCTTTCGTCAACCCCAAACCTGAGGAGTCTAATCCATCTCCCAAACTTCCACCAGGATTATTTAGTGTTTTTTTAAAATAACGTACATTGTAAAATGCCAACATCGACAAGCCCATCAAACACAAAATGGAACGTAAAGTCGCTCCCGAAAAAATAGGCATCTCTGCTATCTGATGACCGATCCCGACTGTGTAAGGATTAAAGGGAGAAAGTCCAAAACCAACTGTAATTCCTCCAACCGAAATCCCCGCCGCCAATATCAAATCTCCTCCAAGTGCTAAAGATAAAACTGCGGCAATTGGAACGAGCGCTATGTTATTTTCATAACCAACAAACACACCTAATGCTCCAAATACAAAAGTCATCACCACCACGATTAAATACTTTCGTTCAAGTCCCATATTTTTTATAATCGACCCGACCGTATTTTCAATCATCTTAGATTTCTCCAGCATCCCAAACATTATTCCTCCAGCAAAAACTACAAAGATAATATCGGAGGCTAGTTTAAACCCCTTGGAAAGTGAATTAAACATCGCCATTATTCCAATTGGAGTTGCTTCGATTGCTTTATAAGAATTGGGTACCACCCGTTGCCGTCCATCAATTAATTCTCTTTCATAAAGTCCCGCAGGGAGTAAGTAACTCATCAACGTGGCTAAAATGATTATACCAAAAAGCATGGCTACTGGGTGAGGAATTTTTTCATACCATTTCATAAATAGGAATTGGTTCGTTTTGTTATTTGAAGCAATGAAAATAGAAAAGTCTCAGAAATTATTTAAATAAAAGGGCTACAATCATTTTCAGTTTATGGAGTAAGGTAGTTTTAATTTTTATATTTTCAGCTGTTTGGTTTTCAAACGTTTGCCCACGTTTTAATACTTTTTTTGTAAACTCATTTGATGAAATTTGCCACTTGAATAAAAATGTTTTTTTCCCTTTATTCTTTCGAACTTTCCCTGTAGACTTTGAACCAAAATGATAGACTCGACTTGCCGCGATTCCTTTAAAATATCGAACACCTGCCTCCCATAATTTTCTAGAAAAATCAGGGTCAGAATACATTCCAGGTGAAAATTCTACGCTATATCCTCCAACTAAATCCCATAAATCTATATGCACTACATTTGGTGGCCAAGTGGCACCTAGCCAATCTTTTTTGGACAAAGTATTATATTCCTCTAATAATTTTTGTTCTTGAAAATTTTCTAAGTTATCTCCATAATCCTTAACAATTACGCATGGATTACCTGTATCGGTAGGTTCAATCATTGTCGCAGAAATAAAAAAATCATGATGTCCTATATTATCAATTTCTTGTTTTAAAGGAAGATCCCAGTTGGGACAAGCATACATATCATCATTAAAATAACAAATATAATTTGCCTTAGCTAATGAACGAGCAGCGTTAAGCCCGAAGCAAATACCTATATTTTCTCTGGCATAAACATAGTCCAGATTCTTTTGTGACTTAACCCAATCTAATGTACCATCTATCCCCTCATTAATTATCACAATAATTTGATGGTCAAAATGTGCATTTTTTTGAATACTTTTAACGCATAATTTGAGATAAGGGAGATTATTCCAAGTGGGTAGCAAAATGGAAAATAGAGGATTTGCAATTATAGATTGTCGGACTTTTTTTATCATTTTATTTTGTTAGCAGAACCCAGAGCATTATTCAATAATTGAAGTACAACATAGACTGATTCTTTTGCTCTGTATTCTCTTTTTTTTTAAATTACTTACAATGGCAAAAATACTCTAATATTTTAAAACACAATATGAAAAATTTTATAACAATACTATTACTTAGTTCAATTTTCGCAAGTTGCCAAAATCCTAATCCTCAATTGGAAAAAGAATTATCTGAAACTAAAGCAAGGTTAGAAGCTGCAAAATCTGCTTTAGAAAAAAAGAATTCGACAACTGAAACTTCCCTAGTCCATGAAGTTTATTTTAATTTAAATGATGATTTAACTCCTCCTCAAATAGGTCAAGTTCATCAAGCTATTTTACAATTAAAAGAAATTCCTGAGGTTCATAATTTGATTGTTGGAGAATTTAAAAACCTAAATGATCCTCGAGCTTTATCTAATTATGAAATGAAAATGTCAATGGAATTTATTGATGAAAAAGAATATTCCATTTATCAGTCACATCAAATTCATCTGGCTTTAAAAAAATCAATTGCAGGTATTTTAGCAGAACCGCCAATAACTTATGATTTTATTAAAAAATAAATTTCTTAAAATAAAAAAGGTCTTTGAAATAAATCAAAGACCTTTTTTATAACAATATATTTGCAAAACTTATTTTGCTTCAGCCATGGACTTAAATTTTCCTTTGCTTTTTCTGATACGAACTGCCACTACTTTATATTCAGGGCACATCGCTTCCGAATCATGAACATCAGAAGTAATATTATTTACCATTATTTCCGGGAAGTGGAAAGTGGTACTTAAAACCCCTGGCTTTACTTCATCTGTAATTCTTGCTTTGACATCAACCTTTCCTCTAGGTGATTCTAAGCAAACATAATCTCCTTCGGAAATCAAATTCGTTTTTGCATCTTCTGGATTTATCATCAAGTAATCATCCGTCAAAATCAATTCGTTACTAGTTCTACGGGTCATGGCACCACAGTTATAATGTTCCAATTCCCGATTAGTCGTTAAGATATATGGATAATCTTTTGAATGCTCAGTTAACTCTTGTGACTCCTCAAAAGCATTAAATTCAAAATATCCTTTTCCTCGTTTGAATTCAGTTTGATGCAAAATTTGAGTGTCCGTTCCATCTTTGGCAACTGGCCATTGCTTACCATTCTGACCAAGGTTTTCCCAAGTGATACCTGCAAAGAAAGGAACGATTTGAGAAATTTCTTTAAGCATTCCATCAGGGGTATAATCAGGTTGAGCATACCCCATCCGATTCATAATGTCTACAATAATTTGTCCGTCAGGTTTCGTTCCAGGAATAGGATCAACGACTTGTCGAACTGCTTGAACTCTTCTTTCACCATTCGTGAAGGTTCCACTTTTTTCTAAGAAAGAAGCACCCGGTAAAATAACATCCGCATATTTAGCTGTCTCCGTCATAAATAATTCTTGAACGATAACAAGGTCTGTTGCTTCGAGTGATCGAATAACTTTTTGAGTATTAGGATCTGTTTGAACTACATCTTCACCGATGATCCAAATCGCTTTTAGTTTTCCATCAAGAGCTGCATCAAACATTTCTGGAATTTTATATCCAATTTCTTTTGGAACATCTACTCCATAAAACTCATTGTATTTTCTATTGACATCATCATTGGTTACATCCAAATAACCAGCTCCTTGATGTGGTTGAACTCCCATATCTGCACTACCTTGAACATTGTTTTGACCTCGAAGCGGATTCACTCCTACTCCTCGTCTTCCAATGTTTCCAGTCAACAAGGCTAAGTCCGCAATTTGCATAACTGTAAATGTTCCTTGCGAATGTTCCGTTACTCCTAATCCGTGAAATGACATAGCATTTGGAGCAGAAGCATAAGCAATAGCAGCTTCTCGAACTAAGTTTCGATCTACTCCTGAGACAGCTTCCATTTTATCTAAATCAATATTTAGAATCTCATTTTTATAAGTTTCAAATCCTTCCGTTCGTGCTGAAATAAATTCTTCATCAGCTAATCCTTCAGAAATGATATAGTACATCATCATATTTAAAACTGCGACATTGGTTCCTGGGCGAAGTGGTAAATGATACGTTGCATATTTTGCCATTTCAGTTCGACGAGGATCAATGACAATTGAAACATTATCAGACTTCATCGCAAACTGTTTCAACTTCGCTCCAGTCACGGGGTGAGCGTCAGTAGGGTTTGCTCCAATGACCATAATACAATTAGTATCTTTTAAATCATCAATTGAGTTAGTCGCTGCTCCTGTTCCAAAAGTTCGTTGCATTCCAAGCGCAGTTGGAGAGTGACAAACTCTTGCACACCCATCAATGTTATTGGTTCCAACAACTGCTCGAATAAATTTTTGCATCAAGTAATTTTCTTCATTCGTACATCTAGATGAAGAAATTCCAGCAATAGAATCTGCACCAAATTCATTTTTATAACCATTCAATTTCTCAGCAATATAATCGTACGCTTCATCCCAACTTACATTTTCAAATTCTCCATTTCGTTTTATCATTGGAGAATTTAATCGCTCAGGATGGTTATAAAATTTAAATGCGTAACGTCCTTTGAGACAAGTATGCCCTTGGTTAACTTCTGCATCGTAAGGTGCATGAATACTCACCACTTCCCCATTAGTTGTCGAAACATCAAGATTACAACCTACTCCACAGTAAGTACAAATTGTTCTAGTTGTTTCAGTTGCTGTGATTGCTTTAGATTGGAAAACATCAGAAATCGCAGAAGTTGGACATGCTTGCGAACAAGCACCACAACTTACACAATCCGACTCCATGAATGATTGATTGAATCCTTTGATGATTTGCGTATCAAAACCTCTTCCTGCCATACTCAAAACAAATTGTCCTTGAACTTCATCACATGCTCGAACACAACGATAACAATTGATACATTTTGACAAATCAGAAGTCATGTATGGATGACTTAAATCTTTTTCTCTATCCAAATGTGTTTCACCTTCAGGATAGCGAACATTTCTAATTCCAACTTGGGCAGCTACAGTTTGCAGCTCGCAATTTCCATTCACTTCACAAGTCAAGCAATCCAATGGATGGTCTGTCAAAACTAGTTCTATAATATTTTTTCGCAACTCCAAAATAGATTCAGAGTTAGGATAAATAAATTGGCCTTCAGCAACTGGAGTATGACATGAAGCCATTGTTTTTACATTTCCATCAGCTTCCAATGCTACATCAACACTACAAACTCGACATGATCCAAATGGATCAAGGTTTGGAGCATCACATAATGTTGGAACTAAATTCTCTCCTTTATATCTTTTGACAAAAGAAAGAATAGTCTCTCCTTCTTTGATCGCAAATGGTTGATTATTAATGTAGGCAAACTTTGCATTTTCAGGGAAAATCGGATTTTCACCTTTTATATCTTTCGATGTTACTTTAAGATTTGCAGATTTCATATCATTGATTTTTTTATTAGGTATCAGATTCCTAGAAGGGGATCCGATACCTAAACTTTTTTTTCTAATTAAAATATTCCTTCAACTCACTTTCAAAATATTGCAAGGCGTTTCTTACTGGCAATGGAATTCCACCACCATGTGCACAGAGTGATCCTTTTTCCAAAGTGGTTAATAAATCATCGAATAATTTTCGATCGATTTTATAATCAGAATTCAATGCCTTGGTAGATAATTCATGACCTCGTTTTGTTCCTAATCGACAAGGGAAACATTTTCCACAACTTTCATACGCAGCAAAGTCAAATAAGTGTTCAATAAATTTCATAATTGGAAAATCCTCAGGAACAGAAACCACCGATGCGTGCCCCAACAAAAAACCATTTTGAGAAAATGATTCAAAGTCGAGGGTCAAATCACCAATTTTAGAAACTGGAACAAGACCTCCCAATGGTCCACCAATTTGTAAAGCTTTAACTGGTTTTTTAAATCCACCTCCTAAATTGTAAACAATATCAGAAAGTGGTGTACCCATTTCTACTTCGTACATTCCTGGCTGGTTAAACAAACTATCCAAGGAAACCAATTTAGTTCCCGATGATCGCTCTGTTCCTATTGCCTTCCAAGCAGCTCCTCCATTTTCTAAAATATGATGAACCGTTGCCAAAGTTTCGACATTGTTAACCACAGTTGGTTTATTAAATAATCCACGTTGAGCTGGGTAAGGAGGTCGAATACGTACTTCCGGTCGTTGTCCTTCAATTGAATTTATCAAGGCTGTTTCCTCTCCACAGATATAAGAACCTTGAGCTTGGATAATTTTTAAATCAAAGTTGAAGCCACTATTTTCTATATTTTTTCCAATCAACCCTTCTGCACGTAATTCATCAATAGCATTTTGACAAATAATTGCAGACTCAGGATACTCAGCTCGAATGTATAAAATCCCATATTCGGCTCCGGTAACATATCCAGAAATCATCATCCCAAACAATACAGCGTGAGGTTGATGCTCCAATAAATATCGATCAGAATAAGCACCTGGATCTCCCTCGTCGGCATTACAGATAATAAATTTAGTATCGCCTTCTTCTTTGCTACAAAACTCTAACTTGAGTCCCATGGGAAAACCGGCTCCTCCCCGACCTCGAACATTTGAGGTTTTTATTTCATTTAAAATATCTTGGGAGTCCTTTTTTATGGCAGCTCGAAATGGAGCATAATATTCAGTAATATTTGAAAAAGGCTTGGTTAAAATTTGTTTCCCAGAGGCTTTGACATGGTAAGTATCTTTGTTCTTTTCCGTTTCCGTATCTATAATGTTAGGTAAATCCTCAACAGCATTTCCTGAGTAGTTTTTTCCATTAAGATGAAAAGCACTATTTTCATGACAACGACCAAGGCAAGTCATATGACCAATTTCGTTCGCTTGAAAATGATTACTCAATTCGGCTGAAACTTTTTCTTGAGTTCCTGCACAAAGGCAAGCAGTTCCATTGCAGACGTAGGCTTTCTTTCCTTTATTTTCAGGTTTTAAAAAATCATAAAAGGTAGCGGTACCATAAGTATTAGCTGTTCCGATCAAGAACTCTTTGGCCAATTTATCTAATTCCTCAATGCTTGGAGTACCTTCAGGTTTCGCTAATTCACCAATTCGGTTAAACAAATTGTCGTCCAATCCCTTACGGCCTGATAATTCACTTAAATTTTTTGACATAATAGGTCTTATAAATGGTTAGGGTTAAAATATTTTGTAAAAATAGTCGCCACTAAAATATATAATTTGCAGGGGGAATCAAAGGAAAAGAAAATTCTTATTTGGGTAAGACTTATTAGATGATATTAATAAAAAATAAATATAAAAGATGTGAAACTTTATAGTTTTTTCTTTGGTTAGTTAATTTGCAATGTATAAATTTGCGCCACTATCGGGAAAGTTATGATAATAATTTTTTCTTTGAACAGGCTCCGTAGTTCAACTGGATAGAATTTCGGATTTCGGCTCCGAAGGTTGCAGGTTCGAACCCTGCCGGGGTCACTTTAAACCCTCATAATCAATTGATTATGAGGGTTTTGTATTTTTGGGTCAAACATTTTCTAAACAAAATATTTTCAAATCCTATATTTTCGGCTGTAAAGACACTTGAACTAAGAGTATTAGTTTGACTTGATAGGAATAAATTATTAGATATATTAAGGTATCAAGGGGAATAAAAAAAATAGAAGAAAACATTAACCGTTATTATTAAAAACATATGAAATCATTCCACTAAATAACAATAAAATTCATCCAATGAAAAAAATCATATTTACGTTAATGCTCTTTCCTCTATTTTCAATTGGACAAAATGTAACAGTTCAAACTATTACCATCGAGCCTTATTTATCTTTACAAAATTACGAACACTTCAAAAGGCTAGTACTTAAATCAAATAATTCACAAGTTGAGCATATTGAGAACTTTGACTTCGAATGGGGATTTAAATATAAGCTCAAGGTTAAAGTAACTGAACTTATTCCTGAACTATCCGATGGAACCAAATACGAATTCTCATTAGATCAATTAATCTCAAAAACGAAAATATCAGACTCCACCGAATTCAAATTATTTATTGATCCTAAGATTTACTATCATGATTCTGCAACTGAAGATGAAGAAATAAATCACTCCTTGAAATCACTAAATAACAGCACCTATTTATATTTTAATCAAGTTGAAATCGAAGTTCCAGAAAACTTAAAAGATAGGTTTCAGAAAATTGCCTCTGGTAAAATTGGTAAAGTCGGTAAGTTTAAATTCATCAACGAAAGGAGAATTAGGTTGTCCAGCATTTAAAAGACTGTTTTGAATTATGTTGAAAATTTTTACTTAATTTTATCAGATGGATAGAAGAAAATTTATCAAGAAATCAGGATTAATTGGAAGCATCGCAATTTCACCTTTATCATGCTTCCCATCACCTACCACACCAAAATACAAACTGGGATATCAGCTATACTCCATTCGTGATCAAATGGCCATAAAACCAATTGAGACTCTCAAAGCTTTAAAAGCAATGGGTTATCAAGATTTTGAAATCTATGGATTGGATGATCAAAAAGGAACAATTTATGGATTTAAAACCGCTGAGTTCAAAAAGATTTTAGATGATTTAGAATTAACTGTAACGAGTGGTCATTATGGTTTTTCTCCATATTTAGAAAAAAGCGATGATGAGATGAAAGGCTTTGTTGATAGATGTATCGTCGGTGCAAAAGAATTGAATAGTAAATATATTACTTGGCCTTGGATTTCACCGGAACAGAGAACCATAGAAAATTTCAAGATGATGCCTCAAAGATTAAACATGATTGGTGAGCAAGTTTCAAAAGCCGGTCTTGGTTTTGCTTATCACAATCATGGGTTTGAATTCGAAGATCATGACGGTGAAAATGGTTTTGATATAATTATCAATGAAACAGATCCAGCCATAGTTAAACTTGAAATAGATATGTATTGGGTGATGCATTCATCTAAGTATACGCCACAAGAATTGATCGATGCTCAACCAGGTCGTTATGTGATGTGGCATATAAAAGATATGGATAAAGTTTCGAGAGATTATACTGAACTTGGAAATGGTTCCATTGATTATTTGAAACTTCTTCCTGATCCAATTAAATCAGGACTTGACTATTACTATATTGAACAAGGTGGAAATTATGCAATAAATTCATTAGAGAGTGCTTCTGCTAGTGCTAAATATTTTAAAGAACATCTTCAAAAATTCCTATAATTAAAACGAAAAGACTTACCCTTTTTAAAGTCACTTGTGACCTAATACTCCTTTCCAGTTTCTACGAATAAAGTAAAAACTTATCCAAAATATATTCTTCAAAAATACCAAATATAAATCTTGGTATAGACCAAGATTTATATTGCGAACGGTCTATAAATTTGTCCTATTATTAATTTAAAATCAAAATACTAAAATGATGAAATGGATCAAATTTTTTTTCCTTATCACAATTGGAATGTTTTCCAATGATACTTTTTCTCAACAAAATCAAGGAAGCAATATGAGTAATCAAAAAGTCGTAAAAACATTTTTGAATGGTTTTAATGATCCTTCAAAAATTACTGCTTCATTAGATTTACTTGCTGATAATTACAAATTTAAAAATCCGATGGTAGAGCTAAATTCTAAAACCGAGTTTATTGCATTGGCGAAAGAGATTGGATCTGTAATTACTGGAATAAACATAATTAGTACAGCTGAAAATGGAAATTGGGTGGCTGCATATTATGAATTTAAATCTTCAATTCCAGGGGTAGAATCTAATTTAGCCACAGAATGGTTTAGGATTGAAAATGGAAAAATTAAAGAATCTCATTTAATTTATGATGCTAGCGAGTGGCGAAAGATTTATGCTAAAATGGAGAAGTAAATACAAACTGCCATTACCTCTTATTAGGAGGTAGTGGCAGTTTGAAAATTATAGAAATAAATTTATTGCAAACAACTTACTCCACTTCAATTATCCTTTGCGGCTCTTGTTCTTCAGTATTTGTATAGAAAACAACATTTAAAATTCCGTTAGAATAGCGTGCTTCTACTTTATCGAGTTCAATTCCTTTCACTAATTGAAACTTTCGCTCAACAAGATCTAAATCAAACTCTTTGATAATATATTCTGGAGACGGGTTATCTTCTTTTTTTCTAACCCCTCTCACAGTAAGAATATCATCTTTTAAAATCACTTCAATATCTTCTTTTGAAAAACCGGGCATTGCAATTTCCAACTCAAAATGTTGATCTAATTTTTTTAAGTTGGCAGCCATTCCTTCCTTTTGATTTCGATACAAATCTAAAGCACCTTTTCCTAAAAAGTGGCGCCGATGAATATCTGGGTTTAACCATTTTTGTCGCCAATCATTATGATAGGTTTTTATGTCAGGTCGAATCATAATTGAGTATGTTTTATTTATTTAATGCTTCAATTTACTAACACAAGCATAGATTTATAATGATAAGAATCATAAACTAAGTTGATTTTTATCACTTTATGATTCTTATGAAAATTTGAACTTCAAACTATTAATTCCATAATATTTTTGAAACAGGAAACCATCTGTTTCTTTATATGTAATTTTAGGGTTTATTGTTTTATTACACTTAAAACATGCATACTGTCGCTTTTCAAAATCAAAAATTTAAACCAAATCATGGAATACTTTCGAATCCGTTACTTCAAAAATCCTGATTATACAAATCGATGTCTTAAATTAATCAAACCTTTAAGAAGAGCTTTAGATAGAAAAATTCCCAAACGTACCCTCAATAAAACGTTAATATTTGGTTCCTGGAATATTAGAGAATTCGATGGAAATAGTAAAAAATTTGGCCCTCGAAAGGATGATGCATTTATTTACATCGCAGAGATAATTTCTAGGTTTGATATAATTGCTATACAAGAAATAAATGAAGACTTAGCTCCTTTGAAAAAGGTGCTTAATATTCTTGGCGATAATTATAAATATATAGTTACTGACGTTGCAGCCTGGAAAGCAGGAGGAAATAATGAACGGCTAGGGTTTATTTATGATAAAAGAACGGTACATTTTAAAGGAATTGCAGGTGAATTAGTTCTCCCTCAAAATATGCTAATTAGAAATAATCAAGGTGTCATTGAACGACAATTTTCAAGAACACCTTTTAAATGTTCTTTCCAATCAGGTTGGTTTAAATTTAAGGTGACCACCGTCCATATTTATTATGGAGCAGAGAGTGAAACCTCTAACAAATTTGTAAGGCGTGTGGATGAAATTGATAAAGTAGCTAAACTAATTAGTAACAATGCTAAAAAAGAAGGTGAAATTGGCAATCAAAAACACAATTGGAATAACCCATACAATTACTTTATTGTAGGTGATTTTAATATTGTTGACGAGAATAATGAAACTTATGACGCCCTAGCGAAATATGGTTTTAAAACAATAAAAAACAGAAAAGGATCTAACAGGTCTAGAACCAAATTTTATGATCAAATTTCCTATTATAAAACTGCTAGCTTAGATTTTGAATGGAGTGACTCACATGAAGAAACTTCTAGGGATCATAATAATATTGATAGAGTTTTTGATTTTTTTAAAGTCATTTATACAAAGGCTCAATTTCCTTTATTCAAAAAAGATATCATAGACTATGTTACTAAACAACGAAATAACTTTTCAAATGAAATTGAAAAAATGGAGCAAAAACTTACAGAAATAAATCAGGATCTTTTAGACCAAAATATTTCAAACTCCAAAAGAAAAAAATTGGAAGAACGTAAGACTAAAACCTTGGCCAACATTTCATTTAACCAAAATCTGATAAATTTAGAGGAGGATGCCTTACAGACTTTTTATTTAGATTCAGATTGGAGTACTTTCCAAGTTAGTGATCATCTTCCGCTTTGGGTAGAAATTAATATTGATAAAAGTGAAGAGTATTTATCCAAATTTGCAGATTAAGTGGCAATGGTTTTCAAACTCTATTTCACTCAAAGGGTGCGATGAAGGCAAAGGTTACTTAAGGTTTTAATCATAAATACTTTGTATACTTTGCATGAAAAAAATTAACTTCCCAATTCCTTAAGTGCCTTCACAAAAACATCCAACTCCTTTGGAGTCGTATAAATATTTGGAGTAATCCGACAACCATGCACTCCTGCCCCATCAATGGCTACTGTCCATATTTTATACTTTTTCATTAATGTTTTGGCAAGATCATGAGGCTTCATATTTTTGATTCCAACATTGGCAATTGCACACGAACGATGAGTTTCTTCTGGAGTATTCACAATGATATTTCCAATATTACGAACTTTACTTGTCCAATAATTTTGGAGATATCGAAGTCGTTTCTCTTTGCGTTCTCCTCCTATTCGATTATAATATTCAATGGCATTTCCAATCGCCAAATCTGTGGCAACAGGATGTGTTCCGGTATGATTGAGGCGATAAATATCATCTTGATCTTTTCCCCATTCAGCAAAAGTTTCCCAGACATTTTTCACTTTATCTTTTTTTACAAAAAGAAAACCAGCACCCAATGGAACACTCATCCACTTATGTAAACTAGTTCCGTAATAATCACAATCAAGGTCTTTAATCGAATATTCAAAATGCCCAAAAGCATGTGCTCCATCTACCATTACTTCTACTCCCTTGCTATGAGCCATATTGCATATTTTTCGAACAGGTAAAATATGTCCAGTAATATTTATCATATGACAAATCATCAACAGTCTAGTTTTTGGAGTAATCGCGCTAGCATAAAGATTAACAATTTCTTCATCAGACTTTGGATGATTAGGAACTGAAATGACCTTATTAATAATTCCATGTCGTCGAGCTTGAAGCTTGAACATATTTTTCATCGCACCATAATCTTGTTCAGCCATCACAGCTTCATCTCCTTCTTTCCAATGCATTCCTCCAATGATTGTATCTAAGGATTCAGTAGTATTTCGCGTGATAATTAATTCCTCTTTCGAACAACCAGCAATTTCTGCCAACTGGCTCGCCATCCTTTTTTTATTTTCCCATTGAACGGTTCGCATATAATATGAACCTTGATAATTGACATGACGAATGTGTTGAATGTATTTTTCCAAAGTCTCTTGAGGGGTAAAACAATAATAGCCATTTTCAAGATTGATGTAATCTGGTTTGAGTCGATATTCACTTCTTACTTGTGCCCAAAAGTTTTCGTCCTTTGCTACTTCTTCCGCGGAAAGATGAGAAACTTGGTTTACAATCTTATCTAGATTTTTGTAAAAAGGAGATGCAGCAATACTTGCTAATGTTATATTTTTAAGGAAGGTACGTTTGTCCATTTTTAGTAAGATTTGTTTCGACTAAGTTAAGAAACTCAAAATCATTCCACAAAAAATATTTGATTCATTCAAAACTGAACTCATGTTATTGAGCTGTTAAAGACCTTGTAAAAATTCTACTCTACTTTTTTTAAGGCTAACTTGGTACAAAATTTAGAAGATACTGAATATAGAATCAAATCATTTAATAAAATCTAGTAATTTCACCTGCTTGTCAAAGTATTGTTACATTAAAATTCAACGCCTTAAAACTTAAATATCATAGTTTCTTATCTCCACCCAACTAGAAACCTATCACTTTCAAACTAAAAAATATGAAAATTAGATTAACTATCATATTTAGCATCTTGATCAGTACTACTTTTTTAGCACAAAACTTAAAACAACGCCCCGACATTTTTATTGATTGTCAAATGAATTGCGACTGGGTTTACATCAAACAAGAAATAACCTTTGTCAATTATATGCAGAATCGACAAGAAGCAGATATTTATATCTTGGCTACCCGACAAAGAACTGGAGCTGGTGGAAGAGAAATTCAATTAGCATTTATTGGGAATAAGGAATTCTCTACGATAAGAGATACAATTAAATATTTCACAGATCCCAATGCTACTGATGCAATCGAGCGGGAGCAATTTGTCAATGAAATAAAAAAAGGTTTACTCCAGTTTTTGGTTCAAACACCAATGATAAACCAAATAACTTATGAGGTTAAAGACGAAGATGGAACTCAAAATACAGAGGTGTTTGACAAATGGCATAATTGGGTTTTTAATATTGGTGGTAGAGGTTGGATGAATGGAGAATCAACTTACTCCAATGTAGAATTGACAGGAAGAGTTTCAGCATCTAATGTTACTGATAAACATAAGTTTAGATTTTCATCTTTTTATAATTTTGATAAATCTACCTTCAATTTAACTAGTGGGGATGAATCGTTTATAAGAAGAAGTTATAACTTACGCCTTCTATATGTCAAGAGTTTGAGTCCTTATTGGTCTGTTGGATTTAGAACTGGAACTGGCTCTTCTACTTTTGGAAATACTGATATTTCAACCACACTTAAGCCTGCTATTGAATACAATATTTTTCCATACTCAGAGGCAAGTACTCAACGATTTAGTTTCAATTACTCGATAGGGCCAGAATACTATAATTATACTGACACAACTATTTTTAACAGATTGTCAGAAACCAGAATGCGCCATGGTCTGGAGATTGAATTCGACCAAACTCAAAAATGGGGAAACGTATCTTTTGATATTGGTCTAGAACAATACTTCCATGATCTTGAATTATACAATGTCTATTTTAATCCAAATATAGAATGGCAAATTTTCAAAGGATTGAGCATTGATATAGGTGGATATATTTCTTTTGTTAGTGATCGAATCAACATTGCCAAATCAGATATTTCGGATGAAGACATTCTCCTCCAAATAAAACAACTTGATACCGATTTTACTTACTTCACTTATTTCGGAATGAATTATCGTTTTGGTTCTAAATATAATAATTATGTAAACCCAAGATTTTAAAATAGAAATCATATAAGAATGAAAATTAAGGAAAGGAAATTTTCGGTTTTGTAAAAAAACTACCCAATATAACAATACACTTACAAGACAAAAAAAGACCAATTAAGGTGCCTCTTAATTGGTCTCGAATTATAAAAAGTTGTTTTATTTTTTTACCTAAATATTATTTAGGAGTAGTAATATTGGCAATAGCTACTAATTGTTGCTTCCAATTCCCAAAAGGAGGTAAACCTTTTGTTCTAAGACTTTGAACAGCTTTACTTCCACTTCTTGACGCATGAATACGTTTATTTCTTCCATGCATAATTGTATACTCAATCACATTTTCATTCTCATCAGTTTTTACATTTGTAACGACTGCAATATGTTGAATAGCACCATTTTGAGTGTAATTATTATTTCGATCCGTCAACATATCAATATTAATATCTGAAAATCTCTTCCCTGACTTTCCATAAAATAATACTGACCCTGGGCGAATAGAATTTCGAGACGCCATAGCATCTTCTACAATTAATAAATTATTTTTTTCATGATACCAGTCAGCTATTTGTCGAGAACTTCGAGCTTCTGCTGGAGAAGGATATTGGAAAGATCCACCACTTTCAGCTAACGATGGTAATCTTTGCTGTATGCTATCTTTTAATTGATGAAATATCCCTGAACAGTCTTGCATTTGGGAACTGATGTAAGCAAGTCGCTTTGCTTCAAGATTTTCAGAAATTGAAGTTAAAACTGATCCTATTTTATTATCACTTATTCCCATTCTTACACGTGGTAACTCACCAATTGCAACTGGATTATTTGGCTTAGCAATGGTTTCAACATTTCTTGCTTCTTCGGCTTTTTTTGCTGCTTCGGCATCAGCTGCTGCTTTTTCTTCTTCAGCGGCTTTTTTGACAGCATCATCATCAAGAGTAGCGGTCTTATCATTATCATTGGTGGTAACAGGTCCTTTTGAAGTCAATTCTTCATTATCTGCATTTGAAGCAGCTGAGCTAGAATTGTTCATAGATACACTATACCGACCAATAAAGAAAAAAATGAGAGAAGATGCAATTAACATCAGAATAGTTGAAGTTGTTAAACTTTTCATTTTAAATTAATTTAATTAGGGGTTACAAAAATTGGTTTTGTTTAATAAAGTATATTAATAATATATATACAATCGTACTTGCTCATGCAAGTATGATTTTTCTTTTACTCAGTTCAACAATGGAATTATTTAAAATTGGGTTATCTAACCGATGACGGATGATAAAAAAGATATTGAAATAAAAAGCCTAAGAATAAGCCGCTCCCCTTTGATATGATTTTTGTGTTTTCTCTAAACTAAAATTAATAAAATAACTTTAAAAACGAAAAATTAATTTTTTTTCTTAGTATCCATTAAAAATATATGTCTTTATTAATTTGGGTTAAATTAAAACTATACTATTCAGAATTGAATAGTATAGTTTTAAGATTTTTTGTTACAATTTAATCAATCGCTTCGTGACGACTCCCTTCTCCCCTTTTATTTTAATAAAATAAACCCCGGAATTCCAATTAGTCATATCAATAGAATGGAACTTCTCAGACTGAATGAAATTAACCACATGAATCATTTTCCCATGCAAATCATAGCAGACTGCATTTTCTAATTTCAGATCTGACTCATTGTAAATGGTTGCGATATTCTGAGTAGGATTAGGAGCAATAGAAATACTTCTAAATAATTCTTGATCTTCAGTTCCAACTTCATCATCTACCGTTACATTAAATTCGCAAATCGTCATATTCCCTGCTGCATCCCAAATCTCAAAAGTATTGGTCGTTGTTCCTATCGGAAACTCACTCCCTGAAGTTAATCCTTGTGTTTGTAATGGTACATAATCCATTTCCAATAAATATCTACGCTCTCCTATAGAATCAACATCATTCCAAAATCCACTTGTTAGAATGATGGTATAATTTTCTGAAATACCTCCAAGGCCAGAATTATTTGGCTCCCCCATATTCCAATTATCATAAAATGGGAAACTCTCATCAGGCCATGAAAAAAGGCCTTCATATTCCACATCAGTTAAACCGATCAATACATCAGCAACTCCATTATTATTTCTTAAAATCGCATTCAATAAAAATTGATTGTCATCAGCATTTCGAATAATTCCAACATAGCCACCTTGAAGTGCTGCATCATCAAAAGCTTCTTGAGGGGTAAATGTAGAATCAGATAAATAGTATGATTTTCCATCTATACTTCCCAAAGCGGTGTAATCTACTAAAGGATTTATGGGCGAACAATTATCCATGATTCCCAAATCAAAATCAACCACCGCACTCATGTCATTAGGATTTGCTAATCCAACTGTTATGTCATCAGGACAATCAGAAGTTGGACTTTCTGTATCTGTGATCGTTATGGTAAAATCACAGCTAACAGTATTATTATCAGCATCTGTTACCGAGAATACTACAGAAGAGGTTCCAATTGGAAAAGTACTTCCTGATGGTAACCCTGAAGTTATAGTCGGTGTCAACATTCCATCCTCCACATCTGTTGCTGTAACATCATACATAACTACTCCTCCACATTCTCCTATTGAACTTCCTGCATCAATATTTGCTGCGCAATCGATTGTTGGAGCATTTCCAATAATTGGATATAACTGTACATCCGCCACTTGAATGATATCAGATGTTCCACAAACTCCAGTAAAGTTTACTCGATAAAAAGTATAAGCCTCTGTATTAGGAAAACCAAAATACCTTGATAAGAACCTTTCTGCTACACATGGTATTTCTGCTGTAGTTATAGTGGTGTAGTTTATACCATCTGTTGAACCAGAAATTTCAAATGTCGTAGGATCTCTTTCAGGTGCATCATTGGCCGTTACAATTTGAATAGTATTCACCACAGATGAAACACCAAGCATGTCCACCTCAAATCCCATCCCGTCAGTAGCAAAGAAATCTAAAAATTTAGTCATTGGATCTTGGTCAATAATTTCTTGTGGACCTTCAAGACCTGGAGAATTGACACTACCAAATCCAACTGCAGTATGAATAGAAGCATAAAATATGCCTTGAGCATTAGACTGAAAAATAAAAATGGTTAGACATAAAAATAGAAGTAAATTGTTTTTCATTATTTTATTTTTTTGGTTTGGAATTAATTATTTTCTTAAATATAATGAAGTTGTCTAATAAAAAAAAAATGAGCTTCATCAGATTTGATCTTCGATGAAACTCATTTTTTTGGATATCTTTCAATATGTTGAAGTAGAATTGTTATCTCATAAATAATAAATAAAATGAAATTCCTTTTTGCTTTTGAAAAAATCATTATTAATTATCTTAGTGCAAGTTTTAAATTTCACTTTTTTGAAAAATCAACTTCTGTAAAAACTAATCGAACATCATGAAAAACCAAAATCAATTTTTTATTTCAATAACTTTGTTTTTTGTTCTACTACTTCCTTTCCAAAGCATTGCTCAAAAAAATAAAAAACCTGCCTCGAACTCCTTTGATGAATTTTATTTTAATACCATGCAATGGCGGTTGGTTGGCCCATTTCGGGGTGGTCGAGCTGGAACAGTTGCGGGTGTAGCAGACAATCCAAATTTGTATTATATCGGAACTGCTGGAGGCGGTGTTTGGAAAACCAAAGATGGTGGAAATACTTGGAACAGTATTTCTGATGGATATTTTGGAGGATCAATTGGCGCGGTAGCTGTTTCTGAAAGTGATCAAAATGTCATTTATGTAGGTGAAGGAGAGCAAACAGTTCGGGGAAATGTTTCTTCTGGGAAAGGACTTTGGCGGTCTACAGATGCTGGTGATACTTGGGAATCAATTGGTTTAAATAAATCTGAACACATCGGACGAATTCGAGTTCATCCTACCAATCCTGATTTATTGTATGTTGCAGCGATGGGAAATCTTTGGATTCCAAATGAAGAACGTGGACTTTATCGATCAAAAGATGGAGGGGCAACTTGGGAAAAGATTCTTTATGTAAGTGATAAAGCTGGAGCAGTTGATGTTGTTTTAGATCCCAATAATCCTAGAATAATTTATGCTTCTACTTGGCAAATAAAACGAAATGGTTACCGAATGGATAGCGGTGGACCTGGTAGTCACCTTTGGAAAAGTACGGATGGAGGAGATAACTGGGAAAAATTGACTAATAAACCTGGCCTTCCAAAAGGTGTGATTGGAATTATTGGAGTAACAGTTTCTCCTTTGAATTCTGACCGACTTTGGACTATTATAGAAGCAAAAGATGGTGGTGTTTTTCGATCAGATGATGCAGGGATGACTTGGAAAAAAACAAGTAGCAATCGATCTCTTCGACAAAGAGCTTGGTACTATTCTCGAATTTATGCTGATACTAAAAATGTTGATCGTGTATATGTTTTGAATGTTGGTTTTTGGCGATCAAATGATGGAGGAAAGTCTTTTGAAAGAATAGGAACACCACATGGCGATCATCATGATTTGTGGATTTCTCCAAATGACAATCAGCGAATGGCAATAGCTGATGATGGTGGTGGACAAGTAAGTTTTGATGCTGGCGACAATTGGACAACTTACCATAATCAACCTACTTCTCAATTTTATAGAGTAACAACTGATAACCATTTTCCTTTCAGAATCTATGGTGCTCAACAAGATAATTCGGCCATTAGAATTTCTCATAGATCAGCGAGCAGCTCAATTTCCGAACAAGATTGGGAATCCACAGCAGGGGGTGAAAGTGCTCATTTGGCTCCTGACCCAACTAATCCTGACATTGTTTATGGAGGAACTTTTAAAGGTTATATGATGCGGAAAGATCACTCCAATGGGCAAACTCGTTCAACGAATGTTTGGCCATTTAATCCTGCTGGTTCAGGGGCTGAGGTGATGAAATATAGATTCAATTGGAACTATCCAATTATGTTTTCACCTCACAATCCAAAAAAATTATATGCAGGGTCTAACTATCTTCACGTCACAACTAACGAAGGTCAATCTTGGAAAGTCATTAGTCCTGATTTGACTCGAAATGATCCTGAAACTATTAAATCTTCTGGAGGTCCAATTACACAAGACAATACAGGTGCGGAACATTATGCAAACATTTTTGCTATGGCTGAATCTCCACAAGAAGAAGGAGTTATTTGGACTGGAAGTGACGATGGATTAGTTCATGTGACTAGAGACGGAGGTAAAAATTGGAAAAACGTTACGCCTCCAGGTTCTCCAAAGTTGAACATGATGAATTGTATCGATGTCGATCCACATAATAAAGGTGGTGCATATTTAGCCGCGACATCATACAAGTTTGGAGATTACACTCCCTACTTATATAAGACTTCTGACTATGGAAAAACTTGGACAAAAATCACCAATGGAATTCCAGAAAATCACTATACTCGAGCTATACGTGTAGATCCTGTTAGAAAAGGATTACTCTATGCGGGAACTGAATGGGGAATGTATATTTCATTTGATGATGGAGCTAATTGGCAAGCTTTCCAATTGAATCTACCAATCGTTTCTATTCGAGATTTACATATTCGAGATAACACCTTGATTGCTGCAACACATGGACGAAGTTTTTGGATGATAGATGACCTAGGACCGATTCAACAATTAAGTAAAAAAATAACCTCAAAATCTCATCACCTCTTTGAACCAAAGCCTGCATATCGAATGGCTCAGTCTCGGGGTTGGGGAAGTCCAAATTTTAACAAGGTTGGTCAGAATCACCCTAACGGGGTTTTGTTTAATTTTTTCGTTAAAGATTATGATAAAACTGCTGATGGAAAAAAAGGTAACAAAAAAGTAAAGCTTGAAATAAAAGACGCAAATGGAAAAGTTATTCAAACTTTTAAGTCGAATGCTAAGGATAAAAAACAGCGACTCAAAGTAAAGAAAGATAATAATCGATTTATTTGGGACATGAGATATCCTGGCTTTCAGGAGTTTGATGGTATGGTTTTGTACTCCTCTCCTAATCGTGGTCCAAAAGCTATTCCTGGTGATTACTCTGCAACACTTACTGTTGATGGAAAATCTGAAACGCAAGCTTTTACTATTGCAAAAGATCCTCGATTAAAAAATACAGATGAAGATTATCAGAACCAATTAAGTTTTTTACTTCAGGTAAGAAATAAGGTTAGCGAGGCTCACCAAGCTATGACTGACATCCAAAGTGTACGAGATGATGTTGAGTATTTCCAAAATAAATTAGATGGAAAAAAAGCATACGATCAAGTTCTCGGCCTTTTATCAAACTTGGAAAAAGAAATGTCTATTATTGAAAATAAAATTCACATGACCAGTAACCAAAGTCGTCAAGATCCTTTGAACTATGGTATTCGTGTAAATAATCGATTAGCATTTTTATTAGCGGATCAACAACGAGGAGATTTTCCCCCAACGGATCAAGCAGAAGAGGTTAGAGTTCAGTTAACTGATGAATTAGATGAACAACTTTTGCTTTTGGACAATCTACTTTTAGAAAAACTAAAAGTGATTAACGAAAAAGGAAAATCATTAGGTGTTCAAATAATTTGTGAGAGACTAAATCGAAAAAAGAATCCTTAGTTTTTTAAGGGAATTATGTAGAGACAAGCTGTGCCTTGTCTCTACATAAAAAATGAGAACCCAACCAAAGTCAGGTTCTCAAATGTTTAGAAAGTCATTTCATTGGATAAAAACTAGACTTTCATATGTTAACATGAGGATTATTTCTAAAAAAGAGACGGGTTAAAAAAGGATAAGAAAACCCGTCTAGTTAAAACTCATTCGAGTTTTTTAAAGTCATTAAAGTAAAATTTTATTGGTTTCAATTATCCTCTTTTTCTTTTTTTGCCACATTAGATTTTGAACTTTCAGATCCTTGAGATTGAATCACTAAATCAGTTACTGAACTAAAACCATTGGTCAAAGTCACAAAGTAAATTCCATTCATTGGCAACGAAAATTGAACATCATTTTTACCAGTTTTCAAAGTAATATTTTTTCTAGCTTGTTCATGCCCCTCTGTATCTGTAACTAATAATTGAAAAAGTCCTGAATTGTCAACAAAATATTTCATGTTCACTTCATCTTTTTTATTTTTCACATCCATCGTTTCTAAATTACACATTCCAATTGACACATAAACAGATTGCTGATTAGAGATTAATGTTTTACCATCTTCCACTTTTTTCAACATGTAATGATTATTTCCTAGCATCGGTAAATTATCTAAAAACATAATTTGGCCATCAGGATAATCAGAGGAATGGACTTCAGCTATTTCATAAAATTGTTCGCCATCACGGCTTCTTAAAACTTTAAAAATTTCATTGCCAAAAGCCATTTTTGATTGCCAAATCAATTCTACTCCATTTGCTCTAAATCGAGTATCAAAAAAATACAATTGCTCGCTTAACAAAGGTACTTTTGCAAATGAATTATAGAATTTTCCAAATTCATCATATTCGCAAGCCATAGCTGCAAAGGCTGGTTGGTACAAATGAATTGATTCATCTAGAACTTTTGGGCATTCAAAATGTTGACTAAATGCATGATGAGAAAAAAGTAGTGCTAAAATTAGCACGACAAATTTTGGGTGGGAGTTTTTCATAATTATGGTGTTTGTTTAAATTTAAATTGTATGTTGTCTTAGCCATTTTTTCCAAATCAATATTTATTGAATTAGAATAAAAAGGTAAATAAATACCAGTTCAATGGGTTCGCAATAGCAAACCATAAGGTTTTAAGAGTTTAGTGGATTCTATCGGTGAAGATTGTTTGGTACTTGAAAAGTACTTTTTTAGAAAGGTTAACTTGGAAAGGATAAGTATTTTCGAAGTTTACCCATAGTAATTTGTTATATTAAAATATTGCAAATATTATGCCGAAATGTAATTTGAGGGAGGAAATTCAGCATAAAAATTTTACAAAACAAATACATTTGCAATTTAAGTTAAAATGGAATTAAAATCCACTTTGTTTAACTTTGCGGCTCCCAATTTAAAAAGCCTCCTAAAAATCTTCCTATTAAATGGAGCATTTGGGAGAAAAAAATATAAGTAAGAATATGGCTAGGAATCGACCTGAAGTACTAGAAGAAGATAAAAATCGAAAGATAAACAGAGAGACTTTTCGCGAGGCGATGAAGATCTTTGAATTTGTCAAACCATACCGATGGTCATTGGTAGTAGGAATGATTTTACTATTTGTAAGTAGCATGGTGTTTATGCTTTTTCCATATTTGATTGGAAAAATGATGGATATCGCTTCTGGTATTGATTTTCTTGGAATGGACTTGAATGATATTTTTTGGCTGATGTTTGTAGTTTTAATTGCTCAAGGTGTCGTGTCCTATTTTCGAGTTTTGCTTTTTGCAAGATTAAGTGAAAAAGGTATTGCAGATTTAAGAATTGCCCTTTATGAAAAACTAGTTTCCTTACCTATTGTTTTTTATGAAGAAAACCGAGTTGGTGAATTGATGAGTCGATTGACTGCGGATGTCGAAAGATTGTACAATGCATTTTCAATTACGATAGCTGAATTTTTAAGACAAATATTACTACTCGTTGCTGGCTTAATTTTTCTTGGAGTCCAAACTCCACAACTTGCATTTATTATGTTATTGACATTTCCTGTTGCAGTTATCCTAGGAATGTTCTTTGGTCGATGGATTCGAAAATTATCTAAAGAAAGACAACAATCGTTAGCTGATACTAATATTATATTGAGCGAGACGATGCAATCTATAAGTGTTGTGAAAGCATTTTCCAACGAATTATTCGAAGCAATTCGCTATGGAAAATCAAATGACAACATGGTCAAAATTGCTTTGAAGTTTGCTAATGGTCGAGCAATTTTTGCCACCTTTATTGTTTCCATTTTATTTGGAGCTTTGATTTTTGTGATTTATGAAGGAGCAGTTTTAATTCAGGAAGGAACGATGACTTCGGGCGGATTGGTAATGTTTACTTTCGTTACTGCAATCATCGGAGGTTCAATTGCTGGGCTAGGAAATTTTTATACTGAACTTTTAGGAGCAGTTGGAGCAACGGAAAGAATTCGAGAAATCCTTTCCATGGATAGTGAAGTTGATCCTCGCGATCCTGCTGTTGATAAGGAATTTAAAAGATTCGAAGGGAATATCGAATACTCAGATGTCAACTTCCATTACCCTACTCGACAAGATATTGAAGTGATGAAGGGCATCAATTTTAAAATAAAAGCGGGTCAAAAGGTAGCACTTGTGGGACCAAGTGGTTCTGGAAAATCTACTATTGTTCAATTGCTTTTACGATTTTATAATATCCAAAGTGGAGATATCAAAGTGGATGGAGAAAGTATTTTCGATTATAATATTTCTGCTTACAGGAAAAACTTTGCTATTGTGCCTCAAGAAGTCATTTTGTTTGGTGGAACAATTCGAGAAAATATAGCTTATGGAAATCCAGAAGCTTCGGACGAACAAATTATCGAAGCTGCAAGAAAATCTAACTCTTGGGAGTTTATCCAAACTTTCCCAGAAGCTCTAGATACAGTTGTCGGTGAGCGTGGAATCAAACTCTCAGGAGGTCAGCGACAACGAATTGCGATAGCAAGAGCAATCCTAAAAGATCCTTCCATTTTACTTTTAGATGAAGCAACTTCAGCTCTAGATGCTGAATCCGAAAAAGTAGTTCAAGATGCTTTAAATAATTTAATGGAAGGCAGAACTTCTATCATCATTGCTCATCGTCTTGCTACGGTTAGAGAAGTGGATTGCATTTTTGTGATTGACAATGGAAAAATTATTGAACAAGGTACTCACGAAGAACTTTCTGCTATTGAAAATGGGGCTTACTCAGGATTGGCGAAGTTACAGTTTGAGAATGTTTAATTTTTTGCCGCAGATTGGGCTGATTTTTATGATTTTTTTTGTTTGACGATTAGAGTGGATACCCTTTGAATTAGGAAAACATTCACTTTATTTAGAATCTATTTGCATACAGAAAGAAAAATCATTTAAACCTATAAAACCAGCCCAATCTGCGGCAAAAAAAACTCCCATGCAAAACCTACACTTCAAAAAAATTCCCCTCGAAGAAAAAGAAAACTTCAAACCCCATCTCTCCACCTACCTCAAGGAATTAGGAATAACCGACAACGAATACACCTACCTAGATTCATATTGGTCTGACAAAAATCGCACTCCACTTTATTTTTATTTTGGAAAAAGAAAAATTGGTTTTGCACTCATCAATGATTACTGCTTAATTCAGCAAACGGAACCTGCTCGATCAATTGCAGAATTTTATATCTTTGAAAACGAACGTCGAAATCACTTTGGGAAAAAAATAGCCTTTCAAATATTCGATCACTTTGGAAAAAATTGGGAAGTAAGGACAATAAAAGGAAATGAAAAATCAGAATTATTTTGGGAAAACACCATTTCTGAATACACCTCAGTCTTTTCCAAAAAATCAAATCACCCCAATTGGGAAGGTTTAATTTTCACTTTCAATAGTAAATCAATATAAGATATGATTCCATTACCATTTGGAGGACAAAATCGAGAAAAACTAAAGAAATCAGAATATGCACTTGGCATTTTAGGAACTCTAGTAATATTCCTCGTTGCCTTTCTTTATGCATTTGAAGTAAAATACTTTAGCAATACATTTGAAGCAGAAAGTTTGATTTGGAGATCATTAGCCGTTGGTTTATTGGCAGGAATAATAGCTGGTTACTTTTTTTCCAAACCATTTAATGATGGATTAGAAAAATTAAAACTCTATATCTTTTCGATTGTAATTGCATTGTTATTATTTCCACTCTTGGGGAGTTTGTCAAATCGATTATTATCTTTTTCTCCAAAACAAAAAATCGAAGTACAGCTTCAAAGCCAAGAAGCTTATCTGCAAAGTCGATTTGGAAGAGTCAAAACGAAAAAAAAGAAAGATGGAATTTTCCTCTTTTTCGTAAAAGATCAAAAAATTGAAAGAGTCAAAACCAAAGAAATTCTTTTTCCCAATTCAAAACAAGGTGATCGTGTGTATATTGTTACAAAAAAAGGATTTTGGGGATATGAGTATTTTATTGAGGAATAAATAATAACCTATTATATGGTCTTTTTGATAGGAAAACAAAATTGAGAAATGGAAATAAACATTATAAGTCACAAAGTTTCTTAAAAAAAACAACGTCAAATATATTTATAGTTCAGAAAATTTGAGGGTTCAAACCTTTCCTGTGATTAATTAAATCAAAAATTAAAATGCCAGAACTACCTGAAGTCAATACTTTCAAACTCTATTTTGATGAAACTTCCCTACATCAAAAAATTAGGGAAGTAAATGTCCAAGATGATAAAATCATGCGTAATATCGATGGCGATAGTTTTATTGAAAAATTGACTGGAAGAACTTTTATCAAATCCTTCCGACGTGGAAAATATCTATTTGGAAAATTAGATGATGGTAATGATGTCCTTTTCCATTTTGGAATGACTGGAGATTTTAAATACTATGAAGACGAAATGGATCAACCTCGACACGAACGATTTGCTTTTCATTTTGAAAATGGATATCGATTAGGATTTGATTGCCCAAGGAAATTTGCTCGCATTTTATACTTGGAGGATTTGGAAAAATATATTAATGAAGTAGGATTGGGTGAAGACGCATTAGTGATTTCCGAAAGTGATTTTTTGAAAAAAATGGAGAAAAGAAAAACTTCCATTAAAGGTTTCTTATTGAATCAAAAATTGTTAGCTGGTGTGGGAAATTTGTACGCTGATGAAATTTGTTTTCAAACCAGAATTCATCCTGCCTCTCCGGTGAATGCATTAAAACCTAGACATAAAAAATCCATTTACAAAGCAATGAATAATATTCTTACCGTTGCAATTGATCGTGCAAGATATTATAAAGATGAAAAAACAGAGGACGATTTTTTCCAATGGAGAGTAGAAGGAAAAAAAGCCCCAAAAGGAAAAGGTATTTGTCAGGTTGAAAAAATTGCAGGTCGAACCACATATTATTTTGAAGGATATCAAAAATTATATCGGATTTAATTGATGTCATTTGTTGGACGTTTTGTGGCTCTTTTTTACTTAAAAGCGCAATAACAATTTAATCCAACTTCAATTCATAAAACTCACTTGTCGAAGAAGACTGTCCATTATTTCCCCCTCCGAAATAAAGTGAGTTGTCCAACACAAAAGCAAACAACTCTTGTTTATTAGGTACGGGCATATCAAGAATTTTATTCCATGTATCTGAGGCAACATCATACTCCCATAAATCTGAAAATGTTTTGACTGCTACTGATGCGGAATTAAATTCAATCCCAAATCCAAAATATCCTTTACCATTGTATGTAAAACTAATACCGTCTCTTCTAGCACCACCAGGGAAATCACCTTTTTGAGTCCAAGTGCTATTGGTAAAATCATATTCCCAAATATCTATTTGATTATCATAATAAGAATAGGGAAACTCATTTCCTAAACCAACATACAATTTGTCATCAATAATAAAATGAAACATCCCAGAATTTCCTCCACAAGGATAATTTCCAAACTCTATAAAGTTTTGAGCCACAGGATCAAATTTCCACATTCTCTTTTGTGAATTATCATTTTGACCTCTCCCTATCATATATCCAAAGCCTCCATAGGAAAATCCAATAGCATCCATAATTGGGCCGGTATTCGATGGACTCCCTGGAAAATTTCCTTCATACTCAAAATTATCATTTTGAAAATTATAAGAATAAAAAGATAAATCCCCAATGCCGAAGTTAGAGTTTCCAAAACCAAAATATGCTTTTTCGTCTATAACAAAACTAGTAGCATTGTTTAGATAAATTGGTACTTCATTCGAAAGCATAGTCCACGATTTGTTGGAAGGATCAAATTCCCAAAGATCTTGATCATATTGAAAGTCTGAATAATCTATCCCACCAGCGATATATCCTTTTCCATTTTTGGTAAAATAAATCACCTGAGTTTTTCCACCAAAAGGTAAATCATCCAGGTGAGTTAAATTTTCAGGAAATATTTGACCAATAACAACCTTTAATAAATAAACATCAGATTCTTCTCCATTGCTTGCTGTTAATTTTACATTAAATACTCCTAACTCAAGATAATCATGGATGGGTTCTTTTTCAGTAGAAATATTTCCATCATCAAATTCCCATAAATAATCAGTCGCATTTTCAGAATAGTTTCTAAAAGTAACCTGTCCAAATTCAATGATTGGAGTGGTAAATCTAGCTTTAACAGCTAGTTGAGAAGAGTCATCTTTTTTGCAAGAAGAGACGAAAAGAAGGATATTAATTAGGATATAAAAGGAAAATTTAAAAATATTCATTGTTCAAGTTTATGATTCAAATGCTTCAATTTAAAAGACGCAATAAAAGATCAAATGGATGGGGAGTTTTGAAACTATTTTTTTTAAAATGATGACATTAAACAAAAAGTCTTATCAATCCTTTATAAAGTATGTTTTATCTAAAAATAACCTTCAAATATCGGATAAGACTTACTTTTACAAAACATTTTATTACATAATAACGTGTATTATCCTAGTTTTGTGAAAAAGTAAAACTCAAAAATTTAAATACTAAATATGAAAGATTTTGTCAAGTTTGTTTTCGCTTCTTGTTTAGGAGTTGCCATTGCAGGAGTCGCCTTATTCTTTATAGGAACTACTGCTGTTGCTGGATTAATCTCAGGAGTAAGCGGAGAAGGTGCTTCACCATCCGCTAAACCAAATTCAGTTTTAAATATTTCTCTCCAACCTCAAATCCCAGAAAAAACCAATAATGTTCAGGTTAATCAATTTGAACTGGAAATGGATAATATCATAGGTGTTCATGATATGGCTCGTAGTATTAACTATGCTAAGACGGATGATAATATTCAAGGAATTATGATTGACTTGACAAGTGCCAGTTTGGGGCAAGCGAATGCAGCTTATCTTCGAGAAACCATTCAAGATTTTAAAGAAAGCGGAAAATTTGTTTTGGCCTACGCTCCTGCTTACTCAAAAGGAACTTACTATTTAGCTTCAGCGGCGGATGAGGTTTATATCAATCCATTTTCTATAATGGAGTTTGATGGATTTGCTGCAAGCATTCCATTTTTCAAAGGAATGTTGGATAAGTTAGGTGTAAAAATGCAGGTTAAATATGCTGGTCAATTTAAAAGTGCAACAGAACCATTCCGTCTTTTTGAAATGAGTGAACAAAATAAAGTGCAAGTAAGAGCTTATTTGGAAGGTATGTATGAAGTATATCTTAAAGATATTGCAGCTTCGCGAAATATGACTCCAAGTCAATTAAGAGCAGTTGCTAATCAAGGTATCTTGTTAAACTCCAAAGAAGCGGTAGAATCTGGATTGGTTGATGGAATGAAATATAAGGATGAAGTTTTGAATGAGTTACGAACTAGATTAGGTTTAGACGAAGACGATAAAATACCTTCAATTGGATTGTATGATTACGCAGAATTTGTTGGAGCTAAAAAAGATTTTAGTTCAAGTAATAAAATTGCAGTAGTCTATGCCGAAGGTTCTATCGTTGATGGAGAAGGTAATTTAGGAAGTGTAGGAGGTGATAAATATGCCAGAATTATTCGAAAAGTTAGACAAGATGACAAAGTGAAAGCTATCGTGATTAGAGTTAATTCTGGAGGTGGAAGCGGAATGGCTTCAGAAAACATTTGGAGAGAAATTGAACTGGCTAAAGCGGATGGAAAAACTGTAGTAACTTCCATGGGTGATGTTGCTGCTTCTGGTGGATATTACATTGCCTGTAATTCAGATGCGATTTTAGCGCAATCAAATACGATTACAGGATCAATTGGAGTTTTTGCAATGATTCCTAGTTTCCAAGATGGAATGCGTGATCATTTAGGAATTGAGGTAGATACAGTTAAGACTACTAAATTCGCTACGAGCATCACTCCATTTTTTGACATGAGCGAGGAAGAAGGTGATCGAGTTCAAAAATATATTGATGAATTTTATGATCACTTCTTATTGAGAGTTTCTGAAGGGCGTGGAAAATCAAAAGAGCAAGTTCATGAAATTGCTCAAGGTCGAGTTTGGACTGGAAAAGCTGCTTTAGATAATGGTTTAGTTGATGAATTAGGTGACTTGAATGATGCTATTGCAATTGCTGCTGAAAAAGCTGGAATTTCTGATTACAGATTAAAAGAATATCCAGAAGTTAAAGAGCCAATACAACAATTCATTGATGATTTGACAGGAAATGATAAAAAAGAACCAATGGCTAATAAATCTGTAAATACATTGTTACAAAGTGAATTAGGAGAAATGTATCCTCATGTTAAAGCTTTAAGAGAAATGATGCAAACGAAAGGTGTACAGGCAAGAATGCCTTACTTGATTGATTTTGAATAATTTACATCCTTGAAACTATAAATAAAAAAAGAGGCATTTCATTCATTTGAAATGCCTCTTTTTTAATACTACTTAAATTGTAAATATTATGAATAGATGGCTAGCCTACTTTTTGATTTCTATTCCAATTTCAATCGTATTAATGAAAATTATTGAATCAAAAAATGAAGTCTTCCTTTGGACTTATTTTGCAGTAATGGGAATTTCTGCTTTGATAAGTAAATGGTTTTCTTTTTCTGAAAAGAACAATAAGTTTTTAAAAATCACTTACCACATTGGCATCATTTCTACCATGAGCTTATTCTTATGGTCTTTTTTTTATTGGATTTTTAATAAGTAAAATGAAATCCTAATTCATCTATAAAAAATCTACATCCACATCATAAGGATAAGTAATCAAATATTTCAAAGCTTTCTCCACTTCAAAACCTTCGAATACTGCCTTGTATAACATTTGAGTAATAGGAACTCTAATTTTATGATGTCTTGAAAGATGATTAAAAATTTTCAACGTTCGCACCCCTTCCGCTAACTCTGGCATTGTTTCCATTATTTTTTCTAATGATTCACCTTGCCCTAGTCTTTTTCCAAAAGTAAAATTACGACTGTCTTCACTTGTCGCTGTTGCTATCAAATCACCAATTCCAGCTGTTCCTAAAAATGCGCTCTTATCAATATTAAATGCTTTGGCGAAGTAAATCATTTCTACCAATCCCCTAGTAATCAACATAGCTTGAATATTTTTTCCCATACCTAAACCTCCAAGAACTCCAGACCCAATCGCATAAACATTTTTTAAAGCTCCTGCCATTTCAGCTCCTAACATTGACCTTGATCCAAAGACTTGAAATCGCGATCCTTTCAATACTTTTTTTCCCAAAACAAAAACTTCATCAAAAAGACTTGCAATCAAAGTTGCAGTTGGCTGACCAGCCATAATTTCAGAAGATAAATTTGGTCCACTCAGACAACCGATCCTCACTACACAACTTTCTTGCTCAATTACATTACTCATCGTATGAACTTCATGGCGAGTAATTTTTCCCATTTCCAATTTTTCCATATCCTCTTCTCGAACATCAAACCCTTTAGTCCCATGAATCAAAATATGATAAGGATGCAGGTAAGGAGAAAAGCTTTTCATCATTGCTCGAAAATTAACCGATGGAACAATTGGAAAAATAAGCGTGCAACTTTCTGCCAAAAACTTTGGATCAGAAGTAGCTTCAATGTTCTCATTAAGTTGAATTCCAAGATGCTCATGCGTAGAATTAATTTTTTCAACTAAATCATTACTCCTTGCATATAACAATACATTTACATTCTCAGAAATCAGTTGTGCAATAGCAGTTCCGAAACTACCTGCACCAATTACGCCTACCTGTTGTAATGTTTCCAAAATATTTTTTTTTACTGTAGAGATAAAGCATTCCTTGCATTTATCTTAAATAATAACAATTAATTTTGTGCTAACGCCTCCTCAATAAACACCTTCAATTCTTCCTTTATATTCATAGAGCCTCCCATCTTGCTATTCACCACATTCCCTGCTTTATTAATCACTACACTCGTCGGAAACCCTTGCACACCATACATTTCAATGATTTCTCGAGCATCAGGAAGGATTTGAAAATCAAATGAAACCTTTTGCAAAAATTCATTTACTTGCCCTTTGGGATCAAATGTAATGGCTATAAATTCCACATTCTTCCCTCCATATTCTGCCTTCAATTCATTCAAATCAGGAATCTCCATGCGGCAAGGAGGACAATTAATAAACCAAAAATTAATCAGCACTACTTTTCCTTTTAAACTTTCCAAAGTCACTTTTTGACCGTCCATATCTTGCAAATCAAAATTAGCTAAATTAACTCCTTTTTCAAAAGCAGTACTTACAGTTGGTCCCATTAATTTGGCTTGTAACTCTTCTATCGTTACAGGTTGATATTCTTCTGATGGTAAAAATAACTGCTCATCCACAGGTTTCAATTCCACTTTGGTAGCTATATAATTAACTTTCCCAAAAGGCATATTCAACGAATACTCTAAAGCAAATCCGTCTGAGGTAACATAAGGACAAAAATTAACTCCTATTTCTTTTGTCAACCAAGCAATCAAAAAATCATCCCCCATTTTAGCAATAGCTTTTTGACATTCATAGCCTGCAATTAACTTCTTTTCATTTTGGAAAACTAATTCCCCCATCTCAGGAAGCATTTCTCCTTTGTTTTCCAAGGCATATTTATCCCCTCTAAATGTTAGATAATTCGTTTCTACATTTGTTTTTAAATCAACTAATTGAAACGATTCCTGATCTCTTCCATCTAGCTTTTTAAAATGTAATTTTTTATCATTAAAGGTTCCTCTTGCCAATGTGCCGAATTCCGAAGGTTTAAAATAATCTGTATCTTTGGGTTCTACAACTATGCTATATTCTACAACTCCAGTCTTAATAATAGGCGAATCTTCTACCAATAATTCCTGTTGTTTTTTGGAACAACCAATAAGTAAAAGAAGTATCAAAAGACTATTTATTATTTTCATATTTGACAATATTTAAGGTCAAAAATATGTTACAAACTTACAAGATTTAAACAACCATTTTAAATTTATTTCGTTTGAATATTAGACTTTATTTCAAGGAATTTTGTACAGTTTGAATGAAGTCTAAAGTGTAGATTATATAAACGACGTTTCATGAAAAAAATCATTTTAATACTCTTATTATTTTCAAACTTTTCCATTTTATTTTCTCAAGATAAATTTCAACCAACCCAACCTGAGGAAGGCCCTGGAGGTGCTTCTTATCTACATAGTGAAGTGGTACAATACGACTTCGCCCAAAGTCCAGATGGTTTTTGGTTGTATGAGCCTGCAAGTCCACGTCCAGACTCAGCAAATGTAATTGTTTTTACTCATGGTTATGGAGGCTTTAATCCTGTGATTTATGGAAAATGGATAAAACATTTGGTACGCAAAGGAAATATCGTCATTTATCCTCGATACCAAAAAAATGTTTACTCGCCAAAACCAAAAAAATTTTCCACTAATGTTAGTCAAGCAATTAGAGATGCTTTGGTTAAAATGGAAAATGGAAATTTTATCAAACCAATTATTCGAAACTTTGCCATGGTAGGACATTCCTATGGAGGTGTAATAACGGCAGATTTGGCGGTTAATTTCGAAAATCATAATATTCCAAAACCAGTAGCCATTTTACTTTGCTCTCCAGGAAGTGGTCCATTCAAAGGAGGACTTCTTGATTCTTATGAAGCCATGCCAGCTGATCTCAAAATGGTGGTGATGGTCTCAGAAGATGATAAAATTGTGGGTGATAAATTTGGGAAAAAGGTGTTTGAAACGGCTACCAATGTCATCGAGCGAAATTATATCATCCAATTTCGTGATAACTCTACACGTCCTGCTCACAAGGCTGGACATAATGAAAGTTACTCCATCGATATGGATTTTGATAATGGTAAAAGAAACTCTACCACCCGCCGTGCCCTTCGTAGAGCCAATACTAATAATGTAGATTATTATGGTTATTGGAAAATATTTGATGCACTTTTGGAGTGTAGTCGATCAAATGAAAATTGCGAATATGCATTGGGAAATACACCAGAGCAGAAATTCCTAGGACTAAATTCAAGCAATCAACCACTTATAGAATTAGAAGTCATTCTTCCAGAAAAAGAGGAAAAATCAACTGCTTCAACTCAATAATTTTTCTTTTTCTTGAAAGTATACCTTACTACCAAGGTGACTAGAAATCACCTTGGTAGTATTTTTATCTCTATACAAATTTTCTTACCAACACATATTTCATTTAGATAGTAAAAGTTGTACTTTGCAGTCTGAATTTTTTGTTTCCCTCCGCCAATTGATTTCCCATATTATTAATCCATAAGACTTTATTATCTTTGCCTTTTCCTAAGAAAATGCTACGATTTTAATTTCAAATGAAAACCTTTACTACACTATTTTACATCAGAACAACATGAAAAAGGGACTTTTAATCTACTACATTTTTGCTGCGATAATCTTTGCTGGCTTTGCTACACATGGATCTGAAAATCCAGAAATCTATATTTATTCTAAAACGTATTTAGCAGTTTTGGTAGTCATGGCATTGGCGCTTTTTTTAGCCATTCCATGGTGGATTAATAGTTTTATAAAAAAGAATGGAACTCGTAATTTTTTCATGGCTTTAGTTCCTTCCTTGATTACTTTGTTTGTAGTTTATATAGGTGGACATTATTATTACTATGCGACACAGGAACATTTGTTTGATCCATTTTTACAAATGCCACCTAACGAATATGAATTTAGTGCTGAAAAAGATAGTACTACTTTTCGAGTTCTTTGTCTCGGTGGATCTACTACTCGAAATGTAAGATTAGATACAATGGATCGATATCCTTCTCAGCTTCATCAAATATTGGATAAAAAATTCCCTAATAAAAAAGTCGAAGTCGTTAATGCAGGAATGGATTGGTACACCAGCAAACATACTACAATCAACTATACTTTATACGCTAGAGATTTCCAACCAGATGTTGTGGTTGTCATGCATGGAATCAATGATTTGTATCGATCCTTTTCTCCCAAGAGTTTGGCTGTGGGAGATTATCAAAATGACTATTCTCATTTTTATGGTCCAAGTATTGCAGGCGCAAAACCGCCATCTTTTGAATCTTTGATTCGAGCTTTAATTCGAAAATTTTGGTTTACGCCTACTTTTGATGCTGCAAGTTTTGATATTTCTGCTTTCAAATCATTAAATGATTTTTCAAAATATATGGGAACGTTAGTTGAACTTTTGAAAAACGACGAAGCCGAAGTTATCCTAGTTTCCCAACCTTATTTATACAAATCTGAAATGTCTGAAGCAGAAGAAAAGGAACTTTGGATGGATCGAGGCATGTGTATTTTGGATGGTAAATTTCCCAATGGAGAAACCATGGCTCTCGCTATGGATGCATATAATATGAAAACTGCTGCAGTTTCTGCTAAATATAAAACTACATTCGTTCATGGAGAACCTGCTCTTCCAAAAGACTTGGAACACTTCGTGGATGATGTACATTATACATCACTAGGTGCAAAAAAATTAGCAGAAGCAATCGCTGAAAAAATAACATTTTAATAATGTTCAACGGTTAATGATTAACAGTTAACCGCTAACCATTAACCGTTAAAAAACGATGTTGTATAATTTTGGGATTTGGATTTATTATTTTGGGATTTGGATAGCTTCTTTTTTTAATAAAAAAGCTAAATTATGGATTGAAGGTAGAAAAGACATTTTTACCCGCATAAAACTACAAATTACTGATAACCAACCAATTATATGGTTTCATTGTGCATCACTTGGAGAGTTTGAACAAGGTAGACCTTTGATTGAAAAAATAAAACAGGAACTTCCAGATCATAAAATTTTACTAACTTTTTTCTCTCCATCAGGTTTTGAAATTCGTAAAAATTATAAGCAGGCGGATTACATTTTTTACTTACCTATTGACACTAAAAATAATGCAAAAAGGTTTATAGAAATCGTCCAACCTAAGATGGCCTTTTTTGTCAAGTATGAGTTTTGGTATAATTACCTGAATCAATTAAATCAACAAAATGTTCCAACTTATTTAATCTCTTCCATATTCCGAAAAGATCAAATCTTCTTCAAACCCTATGGTTCTTTTTTCAAAAAAATGCTTTTCTTTTTTGATCATATTTTTGTACAAAACGAAAAATCAAAAACTATTCTCTTGGAAAATGGTATTTCCCATATTTCAGTTACAGGAGATACAAGAGTAGATCGAGTTTTGGAAATTCAAAAAAATAAAAAGTCTTTTGGCAAAATAAGTTCTTTCAAAGGAACAGCTGAAGTATTGATTGGAGGAAGTACTTGGCCTCCCGAAGAAGATATTTTAATAGAATGGATTCATACTCAAAAAGATTTTCGTTGGAAATTTATTATTGCTCCGCATGACATTAGCGAGAGTCATATTCAGGAAATTGAAAAAAAATTAAAAGTCAATTCTATTCGTTTTTCTAAAGCCAATGCTATAAATTCAGTTGCTGCCAAGGTAATGATTATCGATAATATAGGAATGCTTTCAAGTCTTTACCAATATGGAAAAGTAGCAATGATCGGCGGCGGATTTGGAAGTGGGATTCACAATACTTTAGAACCTATCGCTTTTGGACTACCAGTTATTTTTGGAAAAAAATATCAAAAGTTTGAAGAAGCAATTCAGTTAGTAAAAACTGGTGGAGGATTTTCTATTTCTGATTATGAAGAATTTCAGGAAGTGATGGAGAAATTGGAAAAAGATGAATTTTATAACAATGCTTCTACAAAAGCAAAAAAATATATTTTAAATAACCAAGGAGCAACTGAAAAGATATACACCTCCGTGTTACGGTTCCAACCGTGACACTCGGTTCAGTTTAAAATTAACCAATAAACTAGGAATATCCCTTCCTTTTTTTAAAATTTGCAACCTCAATATGAGTTAATAGAAAGAATCAATAATGGACGCTAATCAGCTTTTCGAAGCATTTAATAATATCAATATTGCAGTCATCGGAGATGTCATCATCGACCGGTATTTGGATGGAAAAGTAGATCGTATTTCTCCAGAAGCACCTGTACCAATTGTTCATTTAAAAAAGTCAGACAATCGACTTGGAGGAGCAGGAAACGTGGCTTTAAATATAAAAGCTATGGGAGCGACACCTTATCTTTTCAGTTTAATTGGAGAAGATGAGAATGCAATAATTTTCGAAGAATTAATGCCTAAAAATGATTTATGGAAAGATGGAATTTTGAGGTCTAAGGAAAGATGTACCACCGTCAAAACTCGAGTGATGTCGAATAATCAACAACTGCTAAGAGTTGATCGAGAAGACACACACCATCTTTCAGAGACAGAAGAGAATCGTTTTATAAAAAAAATAGAGACTTTTTTATCTGTCCAAAACATAGATGTAATCATTTTACAAGATTACAATAAAGGGGTTCTTTCGCTTTCAGTAATTAATAAAATTATTTCCATAGCGGAGAATAAAGAAATTCCAATTGTGGTTGATCCCAAAAAAGCTAATTTTCTATCTTTTAAAAACGTGGAAATTTTCAAACCTAATTTAAAAGAAATTCAAGAAAGTACTCCCTTTGAAGTTCAACCTAATTTAGCTTCTCTCAAAAAAGCTAGTGAATTCTTGCGTCATGAATCTGGAGCAAAAAATACCATCATCACACTTTCTGAAAAAGGGATGTTTATTGACAATGGACAACAACAACTAATCATCCCCACACAAATTCGTAACATTGCAGATGTATGTGGTGCAGGTGATTCGGTCATTAGTTTAACTGCTTTGGGTTTAGCTTTAAAATTAGAATTAAAAGATATTGCATTTTTAGCGAATCTAGCAGGTGGGCAAGTTTGTGAAAAAGTAGGTGTGGTTCCTGTCAATAAAAAACAATTAAAAAGAGAATTTGCGGAACTAAGAACGGATTAAAATTTTAGTTACACTTAGGGTCTTAAGATAGAGATAAAATTATAACTCCTCAAAAACAAAAATCGGCACCAAGAAAACTTGATGCCGATTTTTGTTTTTGAAGTTGTTTTAAAATAATTCCTAAAAATATTCTAGCTAGCTTTTCCTCCTCCCATCATATTTTTAATCAATCCTACAATACCAAGCCCTGCTCCACCTCCAATTCCACCAGCTAGGATACTAGAGATAATGCTCATAGCATCCAAGCTACCATCTCCTGCCCCAGCTGCGGCAGCTCCCATACCTAGCATTCCTAATACTTGCCCACCTAGTCCACCTCCTAGAATTCCAGCAACAGAATTCCACAAAGTTCCTAGAGAAAGATTTTTCATAAGAGAACCAGCTAGATTTCCTCCGACTGCTCCTGTAACCAATTGAATAATTAATGGTAAATAATCCATAATGTAAAATTTTTAGTTAATAAATGTTTTGTTCTGGGTATAAAATACTATCATTTTACTAAATTACAAAATTATCGCCACTTACCTCTATTTGTTTATTAACATAATTTTTCAAGATATGTAGATTGATTCAAACATCATTATAACAATTTCTAAAAAGAGATTGACTAATTTGTGCCTTTTATAATTCTATCCTTAAAAGTTTATGGCAAAAAAAATAATTATTCTAGGAGCTGGTTTGACTGGATTAAGTCTTGCGTATTTATTGAAAAAAAAAGGAATCAATACTCATATTATTGAGGCGAGAGATCGGATTGGTGGACGCATCCATACTATTAAAGGCAAACAAGATTCACTTATGGAGATGGGGGCTACTTGGTTAGGAAAAAAGCATACATATCTAAATGCTTTTTTAGAAGAACTTGGAATTGGAATTTTCCAACAATACATTCACGGAACGACTTTTTTTGAAACTATGTCGTTTACTCCTCCTCAAAAATTTGAAGTTCCTGCTTCAGATGATCCGTTTTTTCGAATTCAAGGTGGCACTTCCAAGTTGATTTCAACATTAGCGGATGAGGTAGGAATGGAAAATATTTCGCTCAATCAACCTGTTACAAAAATTAAAAAAACAGAGAATCAAATTTCAATCTCTTCAAACGAAAAAACTTTCGAAGCAAATCTGATCATCTCAACTATTCCTGCAAAACTCTTCATTCAATCCATCGAATGTTCTCCTGCCCTTCCAAGTGAAGCTACTAGCATTTTTGCAAACACTCAAATTTGGATGGAAAGTTCGGTGAAATTTGCGGTGGAATACGATTCTCCTTTTTGGAAAGAAAAAGGACTTTCGGGTGCTGTTTTTAGTCAATCTAGTTTGATTCCTGAAATGTACGATCACACTAATTTTGAAGAAAATAAATTTGCTCTCAAAGGTTTTTTAAATGGATCAGTTGTTCAATACTCAAAAGAGGATCGTGAAAAAATGGTGATTCAAAATTTGAAAAAATTCTTTGGAGAAGATGCTGAAAACTATGTGGGCTACTTTGATAGAATTTGGGAAAAGGAAAAATATACTTTTTCGCCAACAGCCAATTTCATTCCATCTCACTATAATAACGGTCATCCCATTTATCAAAATTCATTTTGGGATAATTCACTTTTTATCACTGGAACGGAAACTTCTCCGAACTATGGCGGTTATATGGAAGGAGCCATTCAGTCTGCCATTTTAACTTCTGAAAAAATATATAACAATATAATTACAAATTAAGATGCTTCACATTCCAGGTTTATTTATTGCGAATTCAGATGATCGAGGGCGAGGTGTCTTTACCGCTCAAGAATTGGAAAAAGGTGATTTAATTGAAATTTGTCCACTTTTAATTATTCCAAAAAAAGATGTGGCTAAAGTTCATCAGACTGTCATTCATGACTATTATTTTTTATTAGAAAAACCTGAAGGTGCAGCCTGTATTGCCTTAGGCTATGGTTCTATTTATAATCATCATTCAGACCCAAATGCTATTGTAATTTTTGATTATGAGAAAGAAGAAATTGAAATTCAAGCCTGCAAAAAAATAGAACCTGGCGACGAGATTTTCATTGATTACACAGATGGAGGGAAGGAGGAAGCGCCGTTATGGTTTACCCCTTCTTAAAATTAATTTTTTGAAATTTTCAGAATTAGATCGTATTTTGAAAATCAAAATTTCATCAAATGCAAAAAGTTTCAGCTTCTCATTATCTCACACGTGAAGAACGAAGAATGTTGCTTCAAAAAAACGATTGGATAGCCACTTTTGAAATCACAGTTCATTGGGCTTGGATCATTTTTGCCTTTGCCCTACCCTACTTTTGGACAAATATTTTCACCATTTTAGTTTCACTTTTTATCCTTGGAGGAAAACAATTGGCCTGTGCAATTTTAATGCATGACACTTCTCATCGTGCAGTTTTTAAAAATAATCGGCTTAATGACTTTGTGGGACAATGGTTTGGAGCCTTTCCCATTTTTCAGGATATGTTGAAATATCGCCCTTATCATCAGACACATCATTTTCATAATGGATTGGAAGAAGATCCAGATTTATTGCTGACGAGAGGTTATCCAACTTCGAAGAAAAGTATGTTTAGAAAATTCTTCCGTGACTTGACTGGACAAACTGGATTGAAATCTTTTGTCGGTCAAATTATGATGAACCTTGGGTACTTAGAATATAATTTAGGGAAAAACATAACTCGGGTTTCTCAAAAAAATCGAAGCTGGAAAGATTTCTTCATCACTTTTTTTAAGCAATTGGGAAAACCGATTTTAGCTAACCTCATTATTTTTTTTATGCTGTGGAGTTTAGCTTCTGCCTGGTTATACTTACTTTGGGTGGTTGCTTATTTTACGACTTTTCAATTTTCATTAAGAGTGCGTTCTATGGCTGAACACTCAATGGTGGAAGATACAACTGATCCTTACCTGAATACTCGAACGACATATGCTAATTTTTTTGAGAGGATATTATTTGCACCTTACCACGTAAATTATCATGCGGAACATCACATGCTGATGGGCGTTCCTCCTTATCATTTACCCAAAATGCATCGCTTGCTCAAGTCTAAAGGTTTTTATAAAAAAGCAGTTTTAGCAAAAAATTATTGGAGGGTGATCCAATTGGCTATTCGATAATTGTTTTGCTTTTAGCTGTATAATTTCACCCAAGTTAGTATATATCCAATATTTTTAATGTATTTTACGAATACAGGACTTGACCAATTCCGGATTATTCACCCTTTCAACCAAATGATATGAAAAATAAATTCCTCCTCCATTTTTTCTATTTAGCCTTATTTACATTTCTCTTTATTGTATCATCTCAAGCGCAATTGATACCTGAAGCTAATTCTTATACAGAAATAATTTCTACTATTGACGCTTCTCTTTCCAATTCAGATTGTCATACTATTATTACTAAATCAAAGACTTCCGTTCGATCAGATCGCTTAACTCTAGTTCGTCGAGGCAATTATAGTTATTCCATCAGGTTCGCTACTCAGGACGGAATCAATCTTGCTTTTCTTACTTCTGAAAATGGTGTGGAACTTAAAAAAGGAGATGATTTAATATTTATGACGACAGATAAGTCAAGAATGCATTTAACATTTTGTTTATCTGCATCGGTTTCTAGCCCAACCAATAAAGTCATGAATGAGCAATGGCTAGAGATAGGACAAGAGGATCTGGCTTGGTTAGTTTCCAACCCAATTACAAATATATATATCAAAGATAATCAAGCTAATAGAATGATAAAATTTTCTGTAGATCTACAGGGACAAAAATCTTTGAAAAAATTAGCATTTTGTTTTTTGAAGGAAATTCAAGATTGAACTACTACGCAATAAGCTGACGGATTAATGAAATTTAATCAGCCTTAGATTCAAAACTCTATTTTTATTAATTTTAAAAAATTGCCTAGCACTTCCTTTTATCGTGGTATTACAATAACGAGAATGGACTTAAGCCTATGATCTTTTGTTTTGGCTAAAGACTAATTTTGTATTTAATTCCCTATTGCCAAAACATAAGGCTATAGAACCCTTTGAAAAAACCAAGGGTATCCTACCTTTTCAACAACCTCATAACAATATATTTACATTTCTGACACAAAATATTTTATAAATATTTCAACTTGATGGAATTATTTTTTCCAAAAATGAATTATAGAATCTGTCCAAACGAAACACCCAAAGAAATTGTGCTTCGGCACGAAAGAAGATGTTGTGAATTTAAAAAGTACCTGATGAGGGTTTCTGAATAGCTCCATAGTTTTAGCTTTTTTTAAGTTTAAAATGCTGACGGATTAAATTTGCATTATCACCATAATCTGGATGTCATAGGTTCGAATCCTATCTCAAGGTTGCTTGAGTAACTCAGTTGGTTAGAGTACCAGAATTGACTTTTAATCAATTCCCAAGAAGTTTCCAACGATTCTTCTCAAAAAAAAATCGTTGACTACCAAAGTCTTGTAAAAGTAGGACTAGCAAATATTTTCATTTTAGAATGAATCAAATTGCAATCAAAGCTTTACCTGAAAAAATGGGATACCGATAAAAAAAGAAAAAGTGCATTTTAATTCACCAAACTTTTTTGATAAAAAGTGCGAGGATTAAAACCCATTTTTTATTTTTTTATCTCAACATTTTTTCCGTAAAAATTTGATGGGACTACTTTTGCGATTCTTTTTATAAAAAAATAACAAAACAATTACAAAAAATATTATTCACCATTTTAAAGCTATAGAAAATGAAAAGAGTACGAATTTATCCTTACAAAATTGGTTTAGTTTTTCGAGACAGAAACTTTGTTAAAGTTTTAAAAGAAGGAACACATTGGCTATGGTTTGGTGAAGACGTTACCGTGTTCGATATGACACAACCATTTAATCCACCAGTAGATTTAAGTATTATATTTCAAAATAAAGACTTAGAAGATCTTCTTGAAATCATAGAAGTAAAGGATAGTGAAATCGCTTTTCTTTACGAAGATGGTATTTTCAGAAAAGTACTAGAAGCTGGTCGTCATGCTTTTTGGAAATCAATTGTAAGATACCAAAGCAGAATTTTCAACTTGGATTCATATAAAATTCCTGAAGACATTGATCGAAAAATTCTGATGCGTCCAGAGGTTTTACCTTTCATTCGAGCTCATACAGTAGAATCTTATGAAAAAGGTTTACGATTTGTGGATGGCAAATTTGATGAACAGTTGGAACCTGGAATTTACTATTCTTGGAAAAACCAAAACGTGATTGTTGTTTTGAAAATGGATACCAGAACTCAGCAAATGGAAATCTCTGGTCAAGAAATTTTGACTAAAGACAAAGCTGCCTTGCGTATCAATTTTTTCGTACAACACAAAGTAGTTGACATTGTAAAAGCATTGTTAGAAAACAAAGATTTTGCGAAACAACTTTACTTGATTATGCAATTGGCCATTCGAGAATATGTGGGAACCTTGACTTTAGATGAACTGTTGGCTCGCAAAGAAAGTGTTCGTCCATTTATCAGGGAAGCGGTGGCAGAAAAAGTCGATTCCTTAGGTGCTGAGATTGTAACTTGCGGAATTCGTGATATTATTTTGCCTGGCGAAATTAAAACAATCATGAACCAAGTACTAGTTGCAGAAAAAAGAGCGCAAGCAAATATCATCACTCGACGTGAGGAAACTGCTTCGACTCGAAGTCTTTTGAATACTGCAAAATTGATGGAGAGCAACGAGATGTTGTTCAAATTAACGGAGATGGAATACGTGGAAAAAATTGCAGAGAAAATTGGTGAGATTACTATTTCTGGTGGGTCAAAAGTGGTCGATCAGTTAAAGGATATTTTTACCAAAACTTAAAGGGAAAAGTATCCTCTCAAAAACCAAAAAGCCAACTTCGTGAGAAGTTGGCTTTCTTTTTATCCAATGATACTGCCTTATGTTTTCAGAACGAATCAATCCTTAACTTCGTGAAGGAAAGGTTCCTTGGAGAGCTATAATAAAGTTGACAGTTGTATATGGTTGCATATTAGAGACTTGTTTTTTCCCATTTAAAACCTTTTTATCTTTTCCAGAAAGTGTAGGTGCCTTTTTAAAAGAAATTGTCTCAGTACCACCTTTTTGTCCTAATCTATAAGATGATAATCCAGGTCCACTCCCTTCATGAAGCGGTACTCTACCTCTTAAGTCAGGAAGTCCAAAAGTTGTTCTTCCATCTCCTCCGTATGTCGTTCCAAGAATAGAAAAAAGAGCTTGGTTTTGATTGATGGGAAGTAACTGGCCATCACAGAAAGCCCAACCTCTCGGTGCAAAATTACCTGCAAACATAATCACTTGACCAATAAAAGGGTCACTTGAAACTGCCTCTGAGTTAATCTCTTGATTAACAGCATTGTTATTAGATTCTATTGCAGAAGGATAGTTAAGACTCATTAAGAAAAGCGTCAATAATGAGAAAGTGGCAACGATCCATCCTGAATTGGTTTTTAAATTGTTTTTCATATTGATCTGGTTTTTAAAAGATTTAAAAAAATTATTTAACACAAAACAAGATAATCATAATGTTTATTATTCTTAAAAATCACTTTTAATAATATGAATTCACTCAAAGATCTTTCCTTTACCTATTATTTTTCAAATAATTTCAAAATCCAATCCATACAGTCTTGGTTGTCCATTATAGACCAAGAGTGAGGATGTTTTTTCCCATCAAGTCTCACACCTTTCCCCATGGTTATTATTACATTAGCATCTTTATTGCCCATTAATTTCAGGTCATTAATCATAGCAACAATATCAGTCCCGTTCCAATCATATAAATCTCGTCTCCGCTGATTCATCAACCATTCTACATCCAAATCCGTGTACATTCTTATTGGAATTTCTTTTAAATATTTTGCATTGCCACCGTTTTCAGCTCCGTTTGAGTAAAGTGATGCTTCGACATACCTATTAGGATATTCTTCAGGTGATCCACCATAAATTTGATTAAATCTATTCATTAACCAACGGGCTTCATTCATTCCGGCTTCTGAAAAATTTCGTTTGATTTCTCTTTGACAATATTCATAAAAATGGGTTTTGTCTAATGGGACATCTAAACCAAAGATTCCTTTTGGTATCAGAAATGTACTTCCTTTTTCTTTTACTGCTTGCTGGGCATAAGCCAATGAGATCATTCCTCCATTTGATAATCCACCAAGGACAATATTTTCCTTTGGAATATGATATTTTTTTATGGCTTCTTTAAAAATCTTATCAAGGATTCGGATTTCGATTGCTTTATTTTCTGTCCCCCAATTTATGGAAGGAATAATGGTAACCACCCCATTTTTGAACGCCAATTCTGGAAGGTCGATTTGTTTAATTAAATCTGCTGTGGATTCACCACCTGAAGGAAGAATAACAATTGCCCCTTTAATTTTAGTTGTTGGAACGAGTTGCAAATAATATAATTCATTACTCTGACCATCATTGATATACAAATTTGCAGTATCAGTTTCACTAATTAAAATTCTTTCAAAATTCTGTCCTTTACAGATGGTTGTTAGTAGAAAGGAAACAAAGAGGATTAAATTAATTTTATTCATTTTTATATTTTATTGTATTGTATTGTCCAGAAAATACCTTTTCACTAATCAAAGGATTAAAATTAAAAATTTAGTTTTTGAAAAAATGAAATTTTGAAAAATTCTTCTATTTAAATTTTCCAAAATCATAAGCTTAGGTAGGTGGAAAAGAGAACAATACCATTGTGGTCTTTTTTTTTGGGGAGTTAATTCGAGCGGGCTTAACTTATTCCAGCTTTGGAAAAAATCAAAAGTAATAGAATTACGAAAATAGATTTGGTGGAATTGATTTTAGGAAAATTGAAGGGAACAATTTTTAGGTGATTTTTAATTCTCTCTATTCCTCGTTATATCATTTTCAAAAAATAATCACCTAAAAGAGAAAAACCTAAGTCATCTCAAATATTGAGATGACTTAGGTTTTCTTTCGGTAAGTTATCCAAATTTAACAACCTGGAATATCAACTAATTTACTAGCTGCTAAAGTTCCAGAGTCATCAGTCACATCAACTCGTGCAGGGAATCCACAAACACACTTTAAACTTTCTCCTATAAAGAACGGTTCTCCTCTATCCGGTTTTTTATACCATTTTACGGTATAACCTCCATCTGTAAGATTTGCTTCTGAAGAAGATGCAGTTACGGTATAACCACATTTGGACTTCTCTATGCTTACTCTTATTGGGATAGCGAATTCACTTTGCGGTTCCAAATCTGGATTTGTTAAAGTAACTTGTCTATCTGGATGAGAATTTAAGTTGGCATTTTCAACTTCATTTAATGGAGCTGGTTCGATGTCTTCTTTTTCACATGTCATGAAAAAAATTACCGATATAGAAAGAATTAGAACCAATAAAATTGAAAATACATTTTTTAAATTTTTCATAATATCTATTGTTTTAATTGATAAATAATTTTTCTGTTTTACATCTTCAAGGTGTAGTAGTTTACATTAAAAACCATTGATATTTATCAATTTTGAAAATGATAATTATCAAGTGATGAAAGTCATAATTATCAAGTGATGAGAGTCATAATTATCAAGTGATGAGAGTCATAAAATTATTTATTGGAGTTGGCTGAGGCAGAAGGAATACTTTGGATGGTGACGGAGAGATCGTTCCTGCAGTATACATGAATTCAGATGATCAGCAGTCGTGAGGATATTTTGGTTTAAAAGAATTTGAACCAAAGGGTGAGATAGTGCGAGAAGAGTGAATTTTTATTGAGTGGATTAGTTGAGTATTTTTTCAAAAACCTTGACAACCTTAATTCCTTTGGCTTCTGTTTGTGTCGATATATCAAAATAAATTTTTCCTTTCCTTCCTAATAATGTATAAGTTCCATCGTCTTCAAAATAGGTAAATGAGTTATCAAAATATTCATCTAGCCGATCATATTTTTTAGGCCTGACTCCTTCAGTTAATGCTAATCGTGTTTTAGCTGCTTCGATATCCTTGCAATGGACGACAGAAATAATTGCTTTTACTTTTTCGATTTTACCAAAAACAAATACCATGGTTTTATTACCATTATATTCCGAGGCATCTTTATAGGCTAATTTCAAACCTACTTCTTCTTGAATTCCTTTTTCTATCTTTTTAAATATCGGGACTTGACTTATTCCTAGTTGGAAAAAAATAAAAAGTAATAGGGTTACTAAGATGGATTTGATTTTAGGAAAATTGAAAATGGTGGTGTTCATTTAATTTTGATTTTAATGCTTTCTGCTGTTTGAAGATGGTAGTCCCTTAAAATAAAAAATTATTACTCTTGACAGCTAACAGTCTTGCTAAACACAATAGGCTCTATGCGAGCCTATTGTGTTTTAGCTTTTATTCTAATCAGTTTTCTTTTTAATTCACTATTATTTTTTTTGATATAACCGAATTAGAAATCTCTGTTTCCATTACATAGATACCTTTTTCAAAATTTCGAACGTCTATTATTTGAGGTAAATTAACCTCCTTTATATCGAAAATTAGCTGTCCTAATAAATTGAATATTTTTATATGGGAAGCTTCTTGTACACTTGAATCAATCCTCAAATAATCATTTGTGGGATTTGGAAAAATCGAAAGATCAAATTCTTGTTTCTGACTTAATACATTCGTAATTAATCCTTCATAGTATTCAAAATCTTTCAAGTATAGACCTTGATTGTTAACGAAATCATTGGCATAATCTACCCATTCATTTAATGTTCCAGGTATTCTTATTTGTTCTTCTCCTGATCCTGACTGCCATACTCCAAAATAATAACTTTGTCCAGCGATTTCATAGTATTCAAAATCTTTCAAGTATAGACCTTGGTTATTGACGAAATCATTCGCGTAGTCTCCCCATTCATCTAATGTTTGGGTTATCCTTACTTGTTCCTCTCCTGATCCTGATTGCCATGCTCCAAAATAATTATCTTGACAATATAATCGATTTGAAGCAACTAAAATTAGAATATAGAATATGATTTTTTTCATATTGAGTTGATTTTATTAATGAATTAATATTTTCAAAACCATATATCTAAATCCCTTAAAAGGTTACCCTTGCTTATTCTATTTTAGTTGATTTTTCTATAAAATGTAATTTGATTTGTCTTTTCCTTCGGAATGTTTTTCTCTTTTATAATTGATAAGAAAGGTCGCGCATAGCCACAGTTGCTAGCTTTTGCTGGCAATTGACGACTGCACTTTGTTGGTGGCTGCCTTTTTTTAAAGAACGATAAACTTGGCAACTCCTTTTCTTTTGCTATTAACTAATTCAATGAAATAAGTTCCCGCAATTAAAGAGTCAATATTTATTGAAAAAGTCTGTTGTCCAATTACTGACAATTCAATTTGTTGGTGCATTAACTCTCCTTTTGTATCATACACTTTTATAGATACTTCGTCTACTGTAGTGCCATAATAACTCAAAAAGAGCGTAGAGGTTTTTGACGGATTTGGGTAAGGAATTATATCAAGACCATTTCCAAATATTATGTTATCAGTTGAATTAGGGTTCTCGTCTTGGATATAAAGTTTTGCAATTCGATTAACATTAATATCTCCCCCAGTAATTAGCACATCAGGTTGATCATCTCCGTTGACGTCTGAAAAGGCAATGGAACTTGACAATACGGCTTCGAAAGGAGTGTTAATGATTTAGATAAAATTTCCGAGTCCATCGTTATTGTACAGTTTTGTAATTGGACCAGAATTAGATTCCCCTGTTATAAGAACATCTTTATGACCATCATCATTGACATCTGAAAAGGCAATAGAGCCAATAATTACACCATCAAAAGGAGTGTCTAAAATTTCGGTGAAATTTCCCACTCCATCATTAGTATAAAGTTTTGCAATCTTCTCTCCAGAAGTATTGAGTCCAGTAATGAGTACATCATTATAATCATCACCGTTAGAATCCGAAAATGCGACGGAACCTATAGTTACACCATCAAAAGGAGTATCTAAAATTTCGGTGAAATTTCCTGCTCCATCATTAGTATACAATTTAGCAATGTGGGTCGAGGAATTGTCCCACCCAGTAATGAGGATGTCTTCATAACCATAACCATTAATGTCTGAAAAGGCAATAGAACTTCTGCTCACCCCTACAAAAGGTGTATTTATAATTTCTGTAAATTTTCCTAATCCGTCGTTGGTGTAAAGTTTTGTAATTCGTTGTTCAGAATTGTTCAACCCCGTAATGAGCACATCATTGTGACCATCGCCGTTAATATCTGAAAACGCAATAGAAGTTCTTCTTACCCCTTCAAAAGGAGTATTGAAAATTTGGGTAAAATTTCCAGCTCCATCGTTTGTGTACAATTTTGCAATTCGCAATCCTGAATTATTTTCTCCTGTAATAAGAACATCCTGGTTTCCGTCGCTATTAACATCAGAGAATGCAATGGAACTTGACCATACTCCGTCAAAAGGAGTGTTAACTTTTTCGATGAAATTTCCTGTCCCGTCATTGGTGTACAGTTTCGCAATTCGTACTAAAGAATCATTTTGACCTGTAATCATTACATCTTCGAAACCGTCGTTATTTATATCTGAAAACGCAATGGAGCTTACTGCAACTCCTTCGAATGGAGTGTTGACCTCTGTGTAAATTTGACTAAAAAGAACATTTGATAATGTCAGAAACATTAGGAGTAAATTTGCTTTCATTTTAATTTTTTTTTATTTCTTTTTTTAATAACTACTCAGGTCAATTTAGACAATTCTCGTCCCTACTTAATTATTGTTGTTAGCCGACTTCAGCCAAAATTCACCTGTTTTTTACTATAATAATTTATTTTCAATTTTAAAAAAACTCTTTGTGTATATCTTATTTTTGATAAATCGCTGATTTCCAATAATTTACATCTTTCGATTTGACCAGGGTAGCTCCTTTTTTTAGTTGTAACTTATGTGGGTGCATACAGCGGTCGGGCGTTTAGCCTGACTGATCGATATATACATTTCTGTCAGTTAGTGTTTTTTACTTGTTTAATCCGGGTAGATCAAAGTTGAAACAAAAAATAACAACTCAACCACAACCCTCAATTTATAACGACTTTAGCAAACATCCTTTCATTTGTATTTTCAATCAAAACAAAATAAATACCGGCATGCCAACCTATACTTTGAATCGCAAATTCCCTGGCACGAGTTTTTTCAAAAAATATCAGTTGTCCTAAATTATCAAATACAGTAATTTGCTTTTCCTCAGCAGGTAAGTCTTTTAAAAATAAATTTTCTCCTACCGCCATTGGATTTGGAAAAATTTGTAAGGCTTTGCGGGGTGAGAGGTCATCGGTTGAGGTGAAAACTGGTAACATATCCACCATCAAGTTATCAACGGTATTGGTCAAAATTGGAGGATTGAAATCGAAATAAATACTTGCCGAATTCAAAATAGAAGTTTCGTTGGGTAAATTATCATTGGTAAAAATATTAAACTGTACATAGCCATGACTCATCGGTTCGTTCGTAAAACTGTCAACCAGAAGAATATCTCTAAAAAAGAATTCTACCGCTCCGTCGTCATGAAAAACAGTTTCAAAAGGATGACTGGCACTCAATGGTTGAAAAGTGCTCCAATCCAAATCTGATGACAAAGTATCTCTAATGACCACCGTAAATGCCGTATCTGTTCCTGTATTTTGAAAGCGAATCGTATAATCGATACGCTCCTCCATCAATGTGTAATTTTGATCATAGGGCATGACCTCACTTCGACGAGGGTAAGTTTGTTTATCATTGGGATCGTAAGCACAATTGATAATGGAAGTAAAAAGAGAAGAATCAATGGTAGTAAAAATTCCATCTATATTTTCTTTTACAAAATGTAAAGGAATCGCAATAGTATCACCTAAGTTTTGTACCCCTGCAATTTCAAAAGTTACATTTACCTGACGATTTTCTCCTGGGATCAGATTTTCAAAATCCCAAATTAAGGTATCATTGATCGTTTGGTCAGGAGGAGTTTGAGCGGAAATAAGTGTCGTCAAATTACTTGGCAACATTTTGACTTTTCCAGAAACTATCTGGCATCCCGTATTGGTATAATTCATCCAAAAAGGAACCGTAAATCCACATCGGGTAGACGCACTCGTCAGACTTACCTGAACATTTTCAGCATTAGATACTTTTTTTACACCAATCAAAATATCTTCAATCGTATTCACTCCATCAAAGTTGACCATAACATTTCCTCCGGTAGTCGATTCCCAACAATCTCCAAATTCAGGAATCAATTCATAGTTTCCTGCATCGGCAAAAATCTGAAAAGCTCCCTCCGCATTGGTAAATACTGCCAACGCACCAGGCGACATCTGGATGGGGAAATTAGGCAATAAGTTTTCATTATTATCCAACAATCCATTTTCATTTTCATCCCAAAATACCTGACCATTGATACTTTCATCATTGGCAAGATTTCGTAGGTGGGTCACCTGATTGGAAGTTGCGGGATTAGTAATCTCGTAAGAAATGGATACAATATCTTGGTCATTATCGTTATCACTATCTATTACCAAAAATTCACTACTAACGCCCCCACCATTCCAAATTTCTACGTGGTCCTCAAAATTTATATTACCATTCATTAAAGCATTAGGAAAATATCCTACTTCACCTGTGCCCAGAACGTAAACCAAATCAGGTCTCGAATCTTCATCTATATCTGTATACACCATTTCATTTATTATCCCGGTTGTATTGAAACCAGTTGTATTGAAAAAAGTATTTTGACTACCCCAAGTATTAAAAGGAAAAGGATAATCTAGTCTTTTCCAACCATAAATTTCTATCATACTTTTTTCCGTAGCCAGAATTTCATTTTCCCCATCTAAGTCAAGGTCTGCAATTAACACTTCTTGCGCCCAATCCATATTATTTTCCAATACTTCAAAAGTGAAATCCCCCGAACCATCATATTCAAAAATGAATACGGCTTCGGGTGCTTTTTGCCCAACGACCACATCGGGATAAATATCACCATCCAAATCTCCAAAGTCTAAATCAAAAGGGTTGAGTAACTGATCAAAAATAGTAACTAAAGTATCAATGTTGCCTCCTCCATGATTTTTATACCAACCTACAAACCCATAATCAGAGGCATTCCAGTTTACAACTACAATGTCATTATGCCCATTGGCATCCAAATCAAAAATGGCGGTCTTGGAAATATACGCCCCGCCTAACGAAGACTGAATCACGTTGGGCGCAGAAAAAGTACCATCGCCATTGCCTATATACCAATTAAACTCCGTCTCACTACCTCCTGGGGTAGCAAGGTCTGGAATTCCATCTCCATTCAAATCACCTACCCCAACGGAAAATCCCTGTTCGATACCTTGAATAGTAGTGGACGGTGGCAAATAGTTGCCCTCGCCATCATTCAAAATGATATAAACGGCGGGCGTATCTATATTAAAATTATTCGAGGTATAGACTAAATCTAAAAATCCATCTTGATTAAAATCACCAGATTCGATATAGCTTGGTGCACCTTCTTCGGTAATGATAACTGGTGTTGCAAATTGGGAATAAGTAATATTCCCCAGTAGGAGAATTAATGATAAGAGAGTAAAGGTTTTCATACTGTATATTTTTGTCGAATTTGATTCGATAATGAACTCACTTCAGAATTTTGGGATAAGTTGTAAAGGTTTGGGACAAGAAAAGTGCTTACTCCAATAAAAATTAGCACAAAGCTATTAAGAATTCCTGAGCTATTATTTTCTTTGTCTTTAATTTCATTTTATTCTAATTCTAGGTAACGACTCAGGTCAATTTAAATTTTGGCCTAAAATAGCCTCTTTTTTAAAATCCTCCAGTCATTTACATATTTGATTTATTCTAAAACAAGAATATGATTCTGAAATCGAAAAATTTATTTATTGAATTTGAGATTATATTTTGCTGTTTTACACTTTTCAATTTGACCTGAGTAGTTCCAATTCTATCATTACCGATAACGTCCCCGGCTACACGCAGTAGCGACCGAATGGGAGCTATTACCGTTGTAGCCATTGTTCGCTGCTGACTTTTTTTATTGATTTTAACTTCCGACTATTTTATATCCTAAAACGATAATTAGCATAAAAATCAGAATGATTACTCCTATCCAATTAGAATATTTCTCAATACTTTGTTTGTATTCTTTATCCTCATTAAGTCCTTTAATTACTTCACTTTACACCTCATCGTAAATTGATATTTCGATTGAAGATATTTCTATGTTAATATTATCTCCCAATAAAAATAATGATTTTGAATAAAGATATTCTGTCTCAAAGTTGAACTCTGCAAATCTTTCAATTCGTTCTCGTTGTGTCTTCTTTTTATAACATCCAAAAAAGAATTTCTTTATTAGTTCTCTTTCTGTAACTTCAATTTCATAACTTATTAGTACCAGAATTAAATTTAAAATCCCCATAATCCCTATAAATCCAGAAATAAGTAATTTTCCTACAATCATTTCGTCTCCCACAAGAATGGCGAAAATCTCTTTTAACCCAAAATGGATTAAGAGAATACTTCCGATTAATCTAATCAAAAGGAAAAACCACTTTTTCTTTGATTTTATCATTTTAGATATTCTCTTTGATTTTTTTAAAATAAAGACAGATTTTTCCATTTTTTAATTTACTAAGAAGCTTCTTTTTTAGACTAAATCTTTTTTTCTTTTTTCTTTTTTCTGCTTGAAGCGAACTATTCAATATCAGTAACTATTATACATATCTATCTATCCACTACCTAAACCACCAATTTCAAACTGTTAAAACAGATCATTAAAAAAAAAAAAAATTACAAACTCAGGAATATACTTGAATGGAATACTAATTATAAAGTAGAGCTTGTACAGTTTTAAAATTGGGTAAATAAGATCAGAGATATAACTATCAAATGTAATAAAAAAACTCAATATCCTGAGTATGACCTCAGAATGGTCACACCTATAGAGAAACAATCTTATAAAAAAATCATCATACCTTTTCTATAAGTATACGATGATTTTGATCCCCTGAATTCAACCGATGCCATTTAATTAACTACCTTTAGCCTTTCCATAATTTACATTTAAACAAACATCCTTGTATGAAAATAATATCCTTTTCTTCTTTTTTAATGACTACCCTTTTCTGTTCTTTTTTTAATATTTCCACTTTGCCATTTGACTCCCAATTAGCGCATGGATCAATGGATTATTCTATCAATCAAATAGAGGATGATCTAATCAATAAATTCCAATGGATGTTAAAAGGAAAATATAAACTAGATGACACGCCAATTGAAATTGATTTTTTGAATAAAAAGGAAATCAAAGGAAAAGGATTTTCCCTCAAACAAACTGCCGATAAATTGTTTTTAAAATTTGACAATAAGACATACACCTACCAAGATGTATTGGAAACTGCTTTTTATTTCGAAGATAAAAGTACTGGTGATATGATTGGTGCAGATGGTGTGATTTATTTTTTTGAAGATAAAGCAGGAGAAAAAGTAGAAATCTTTCGATTCGATTATAAACGATATTTTTCTATTGGAATTAAAGCAACAAAAGAGAAAAAGGCAAATGAAAATTATTACTATAGATATGAGTAAAATATATTTTGTAATTACATTGTTATAAATTAAGAATGGCTTTCCATTTATCAATCGCTTCGCCTGCAGAATAAATCTCTTTATTTTCAAAATCATAGAATGGTGACATTTGCCATTCCTCAGTTCCGACACACCCAAGGTTCGACCACTTGGATATAAACTCCACAAAATTTTTAGCTAATCGATGACCATGTAATTCTCCATCATCGTGACTTAAGTAAATCACTTCTGATTGACCATTAATTATTTTTTTATCGAAAGCAATCAAGTCTCCATTGGGAACAGAAATAAATGGAACTTTATCATAATAAACTCCTCCATAGCTATCATTGGGATCTGTCCAACAATCTCTTAACCAACCTAAATAATCGTTATGGATTTCTTCTAACAACTCCACCTCCCAAATGTATCCATAACCTCCTCCACAAAAAATGTCCTTGAATCCCTCTACTTGATCTTCATTCATATGCCAATTTAAATGAACGGCGGATGCATATTTTGATAGTACCAATTTAAAATCATCTGGAAAGATTTGATTGGTGTGTTTTTCTATTTGTTCAATTTTTTTAATTGAAATAGGAGGATTAATTTCTAGCTCATCGATGTTCCAACCTTTCTGTTTGGCCATTTCTTTTAATGGGTTCCATTTGAATTGATTCCATCCTCGCTTTTTGGAGACATGCATGATCCATTCGAAATTGGTTAGCCATTGTTGCCAGATATCATCGTTCATTTCTACTTCTTTCAATTTGATTTCTCTCCCATACATTTTTGATTTTTTCGTTGATCTTGATTTTATAAGGTGAACTTTCTCCCCCGTTAGTGATGGAGAAAATTCTGCAAATCATTTAAGACTTTCCGAAAAAAGAAGTACGACAGAAAAAAGTTATTATTAAAATTAATTCAATTATCCAATTTATAATTGGCAATTTATCATATTTAAAAAATAAAACAACAATAAATTCGATAAATTATAATATTTATCATTTTCTTTTTTAGCTTTAAATATTCATCTCAATAATATAAAAACCAACCCAATATGAAAAACCCAACTTCACTTACCTTGACACTTTTATTTTGCATGATCTTATTCTCTCAATGTGCCACTATAAAAAATAACAAACTCGCTAAACAAAATAAGGAAACTGTTCGAATATGGTTTGAGGAAGGTTGGAATAATGAAAAAAATGAGGAACTGCTCGAAAGATGTATTTCACCTAATTGGGCGGATGGGAATCCACTTCGGGCTGAACAACTGTCAGGGCATGAGGGAATGCGTCTTTTGATTAAGGATTATAAAGAAGGTGCTACGGAAACTCATTTTACTATTACTCATTTATTTGCAAATGCAAATCAGGTGGCGATTCGTTATGAAGTCGAAGCGGTGCATTCTGGGATGCTATTTGGTATTCCTGCTACTGGAAAACGATTTACTTCTACAGGAATTGTTCTCTATGAAATGGTGGATGGAAAAATTGCGGTCTCTTGGCAGGAGTTGGATCTTACTTCGATCATCAATCAATTGAAGGGTTAGATTGGATAGATGTGATGGGTGTCAAAAAAAAGCCAACTCCTTTTGAAGTTGGCTTTCCATATTTTTCTAAAACGAAAATTACTACTAAGGGAAAATACCCAAAGTCAAATAATCGCTACTGATTTTATTCAATGCATTAATAAATGCAGCTGAACGTAAATCTTCTACTTTTCGTTTTCGTTTTTTGATGAGTCTAATTTGATCATAAGCCATCACCATTGTTTCTTCCAAACCAGATCGAACTAAATCAATCTCGTCAGCTCCACGAGTCAAAAAGCTTTTCTCTTTAGCTCCGATAGTTTTACCAGTTGATTCTTCAATCTTTCCAACTAGTTTCATATATCGAGCTTGATCAAATCTTTTTTCCATACGACCGAATCTCATGTGAGTTAAGTTTTTCAACCACTCGAAATAAGAAACCGTCACACCACCTGCATTACAATACATGTCAGGAATAATCATCACATTTTTCTTCAACAAGATTTCTTCTGCATCAGCAGTTACTGGACCATTGGCAGCTTCAGCAATAATTTTTGCTTTTACTTGTCTAGCGTTCCCCTTGTGTATTTGACCTTCCAATGCTGCAGGAACTAAGATGTCGCATTTTACTGTCAACACATCTTTACGACTTTTCATGTTTTTAGCACCTGGAAAATCTAGGATAGATCCAGTTTTCTTTCTATGCTTCACTAACTTATCAAAGTCAATTCCATCCTCATTATAAATAGCTCCTTCATATTCAGCAACACAAATGATTTTCACACCACCCTCTTTTTGAGAAATAGTTGCTGTGTAATGTCCAACATTACCCATTCCTTGAATGGCCATTGTTTTACCTTCCATTCCTGGAGTCAATCCAAGTTCTTTCATATCATCAGCATGACTCATTGCTTCTCTGATGGAATAAAAAACTCCACGACCAGTCGCTTCCGTTCTTCCATTGATCCCATGTTGGGTAACTGGTTTTCCAGTAACACATCCAGCAGCATCAATTTCACCACCTTTGAAAGTCATGTAAGTATCCAGAATCCACGCCATTTCTCTAGGGCCTGTTCCGTAATCAGGAGCAGGAACATCAATCCCAGGACCGATGAAATTTTTACGAACCAACTCTGCTGTATATCGCCGAGTGATTTTTTGTAATTGAGCTGGAGTGTGCTCTCTTGGAGAAACTTTCACACCACCTTTAGCACCTCCAAAAGGAACATCCACAATAGCACATTTGTAAGTCATCAATGAAGCCAATGCCATGACTTCTTCTTGATTTACTTTTTGGCTAAAACGAATTCCACCTTTAGTTGGTAATCTGTGGTGACTGTGTTGAACTCTGTAGGCTTCGATGACTTTGTAGTCTTTACCCACTCTCACGGGGAAGCGCATTTGATAAACAGAGTTACAAGCTTTGATTTGAGCCAACAATCCTGATGGCAAATCGGTAAGTCCAGCGGCCTTGTCGAAGTTCCGGCTGACACTTTCTAAAAAGTTAGGTTCTCTTGTCATTGATTTTTAATCTTCTATAAGTGATTCTAATTTGGTTAGCTTACGTTCGAGATAAACCAAAAATCCAATGATTCCTAATAAAATAGCAACAAGTACGGCAATCACAACATAAATCTTTCCTGTGCTATGCATGAAATCTGGGCTTTCAGTTTGAGCTGACAAATCAACTGTCAGCAAAACAGAAAATAATGCGAATAAGAACTTTTTCATACTTTTAAATGATTGGCAAATGTGAGTGAATTTTTTTTATTTTACAAAAAAACAAATGTTTATTTTTAGGCAAATATTTTACGTTGGACGTTAGAAGTTTTATGGCTAAACTAAACAGAGAACGTAAATCGTCCTTCCTCCAACGTAAAACGAATTTCCCCTACTCTTGTTCCAAATACTTCTCTTGGATATTCAAGATTCTATAATAAATAGATGCGATCCAAAACCCTAAAAGGGTCCACCCAATGATGGCGGGATAGAAAACCATCCGTAAAGTATTATCCATGTCTTCACTTCCAAATGCAGGGTTTCCACCATTACCTGGATGCAAACTACTATCGGTCATTCGAGGAATTACATTGATCAAAACCAAAGCCGCTACAAAAGCAAATACATTATAAACAGCTGCTATTCTTGCTCGTTTTTCCAAATCGTCAAATGCATTACGCAACACGAAATAGGCAAAGTAAATCAATAAAGCGATAGCGGTCATATTTAGTTTGATTTCCTTCCATGTCCAATAAGTTCCCCAAGTAGACTTTGCCCAAATCATCCCAGTTATAATTCCTAATACTCCAAAGAGCAACCCAACTAAAGTGAAGACTTCGGCTCTACGATCTCGATCTGGATTTTGAGTACGGAGATACATAAAGCTATTCCAAGTTGCTGCTATGAATAAAAACAACATCCCAAACCATAGCGGTACATGGAAAAATGTGTTCCGAATCGTTTCATATAAAAGTCCTCTAAACGGAAAATTCATACTTCGTTCACTCAGGTCTCCAAAGTTGGTATTTTTCCATACTTGTGTTCCTTGCAAACTATCAATTGTAGTTTGCTTGATAATAAATTTACCAGGCAAGGTTCCATAGCCATCAATGTCATTATCTACATCCAACGAAAATCTTTCTTGCTCTTTGGAGGAAGGCATAAATGCCGGAATCGAAAAAGTAACTTCAATATGATTGTCATCAATTACTTTGACATTTTGCGCGGCAATAAAAAGCGTACTATCTTTTCTTAGTCTAGCTTTGACTTCAGTCGCCTTGGTGTGGAAGGTATTATAGGTCGTAACTTTTGCAGTAAAAGTTTCCCCCGTCTTTGTGGTGTATTGAGACATGGAAGTGATTCCCGGACTCAACGGCATGGAAAGTCCCATGATAATTACGTACATCAAAATCGGTACGCATAATAATTTCCACCATAATTTTTTCTCCATAATTTCTTTGAGTTTGTAATTATTTAGTTTTCTAGCTTTAGAGAAAATCTTTTCCTCTTCTTTGGATGAGAAAAGACGACTTATTTTTTATTTAAATTTTCCATTTTTTAATCACATGAAAAAATTACTGTTTCTAATAGCAAATAAATTATCTGTTAGCCCTCCCCTTCGTTTTAGTCTCTCCATAAAAATGGAAACAACATCAAAGCTGCTCCACCCAACATCAAATCAATCGCTAACAATATCATTATATCTTCATTGATCGCTGAATCAAAACTTCCTGGTAATGCATTTTGAGACACCTTCACTAATTCCATCAAAATCGGAATAATAATGGGAAAACCTAAAATTGCCATCAGACTCGCACTATTATCTGCCTTTGAAGAAATAGCTGAGATAAATGTAAACGTAATCGAAAAGCCTAAACTAGCCAAAAATATTGCGATAAAAAACAATTCCAGATCTCGAATAGGACTTCCCAAAACCAAACTAAAAACACCATACGCTAAAAAATTCAATGCTAATAAAAGCAAAGTATTATAAAGCATTTTTGAAATGATAATAGCAACTGGGTTAACCAATGAATAATAATACAATTGCCGAGTACCACTTTCTTGCACAAAACTTTTTGCTGCAGTATTTACACTAGCGAATAATACAATGATCCAAAATAGAATATTCCATTGCTTTGGTCCTGCATCAAAGGTAGACGTGTAAACTACAAATATGGTTGAAAAAACATATAATAAAATTCCACTTATCGCATACTTTTGTCTAAACTCGAGTGTCAATTCTTTGCGAAAAAGGAACCATATTTCTTGAAATGTATTCATGCCGCGAATTTACATTGGTTTAAAGGATTTACATAAATTTCGAGGTAATTGTTAGGTAAGAATTTCCCCTAATTCATTTTTTTACAAAAGGATTACCAAGCCTCCTCGATATTTAAAAATTTCACTTTGAAATATTACATTTACTTGTCCTAAGTAGTACAATTAATGAACAATAATAGCGTCTTTTTGGTAGTTGATTATGATCGAAACATTTGTTGAACAAACAAAATTTTAATTGAATATGGAAATAAATAAAATATCTGAACAATTAATTTTGTCCGTAAAAACTAATCAGTCTCATGATAGTTTCCTTTCTCAATTAGAAAACTATTCACTTGCCCAATTGCAAAATGAATTAGATAATGATGCAGCCAAAAAAGCATTTTGGATAAATATTTACAATGCTTTTTTTCAGATTTTTAGAAAAGTAAATCAAATCAACAAACCAGAAATTTATAGAGAAAAACTGATTAAAATTGCAGGCGAAAATTTCAGCTTAGATGATGTCGAACATGGTGTATTAAGAAAATATCGATACAAATATTCACTAGGTTTTCTGCCCAATATTTTCACCAAAAGTTTAATCAAAAAATTAGCTGTCAACAAAATTGATTATCGAATTCACTTCGCTCTAAATTGTGGTGCGGTGAGTTGTCCCCCCATAGCATTTTACTCTTTAGAAAAAATTGAACCCCAATTACAAATAGCAACGCTTTCTTTTTTGGAAGGGGAAACTGATATTTTGGAAGAGAAAAAAGAGATTCATATCACTCAATTATTCAAATGGTTCTTGGCTGACTTTGGAGGAAAAAGTGGGATTAGGAAGGTTTTAAAAGAACATTTAAAAATAGAATCAAAAGGGTATTCTCTAGTGTTTAAACCTTACTCTTGGGAAGAAGCATTGGATAATTATGCGGATGGATGGTAATTGAATAAATTTAGATAGGAACGCGGATTGGGTGGATTAACACGGATTATTATATATAATACAACGATCTGATAAAATCCTTGTTAATCCGTCTAAATCCGCCCAATCCGCGTTCCTATCTAACTCCAAATAACTTTAAAAACATGACCCAATATAAAAACTCCAGAAGCCAAACTCTATTCTACCTTTTCTAGTAACAATACTTTTACATATCCAACTTTTCCATTCAGAGTTGCTTTACACCAATATCGATCTACTTGATCAATTACTTTTACTTCTGTCCCTACTTTCAATCTTTTCAGCACTTTAGATTTAGCAGTTGCTTTTTGTCTAAAACTCGTTTTCTTAGTAATTCTATAGGACTGATAATTAGGTTCAATTATTTCTGGAAAAACGATACTTTCTGATGATGAGGATTCTTTAACTTCAGGATCTGGGGAAGAAACAGTTGAAATTTCAGGTGGTACTACTTCCGAAAACTCTAGCCATTCGTCTTCATTTTTTATTTCAACCAAATCATTAGGACTTGTATTTATTAACTTTTCTGCAGAAACTAAAACGGGTGTCGGTTGCTCATAAATTGGAATTGCTGTTGGAATTCTATCTTTTTTCACAAACAAAGTATTCTCAAAATCTAATCCCGACATTTTTGAGTTAGGATTATATGGAAGGGTTTCCAAGATAGTTTTTGCTTTAGGATGGCCTGTAGTTTCTTCCTCTACTTCACCCTTTCCAACCAAATTATCCAATTCCAATTCAACCCAATTTGTATCGATCAAAGCTAAATGTAAGGTATCATCTAACAATATATTTACAACTTGTTCAACCTCTTCTACATCTTCTGGTTCATTTTGTTCTGCCAACATTCCAGATTCCTCATCATCGTTAAAAAGGCTTTTCATTCGGGCTATTTTATCATTTAAATCTTCAGCTTCCATAAATCGGAAAGCAAGTTTTAAAAACGTCTGTTTCAGCTCAAAACTTTCAATAACATTGTCCATTTGGATTCTTCGAATATTAAATATTTTTTGATAGGAATCAGGATTTAATTTTGCCTTTTCAATATTAGCTAAAATATTTTCAATTGAATTATCTAATTCTTTTTCATCTAAAGTTTCAATAGCTTGATCCAATTGATCTTCCATAAAAAACTCATACGCTTTTTTATATCTATCAGAAGCAAAATCTAAATTGACGATAGTCATTTGATGAACCAAACTAGGTAATTCATATTCCAAATCCTCAATCCATTGATTCAATATTAATTTGGCTTCCATTTCATCTGAAATTTTTTGTCCCAAATTATATTCTAATTTCTCTACAATATCTCCCTGAGGAGTTTCTTTCATATTTAGCAAATGAAAAATGGAATCTTTACGCGCACCCATATTTCTTAGACTAAATTTTAACAAGCCTTTTTCCATTTTTTCAAGCTTACCTTCTTCTGCCAAATAAATATGAATAAAGGGATTTTTTGAAATTTGTATATTTTCTAATACATCTTTATTGACAACTACATAACCTTTTTTTTCCACCCTCAAATCAATTAAAGAATTAGAATCCACATCACTAAAATTTAACTCAACCCGCCCTTTGTGATCGGAGATTCTGGTGGGAGATAATTCATTGCTAACTTTAATATTATTGATATATTTGATTGGTCCATTATTAACTCGACTATTATGAATCGAGATTCGAGCATTCAACTGATTTTGCTGAGCATTCACCAAACAAGAAGCAAGTAAAAAACAAAAAAGTGTAATAATTTTGGAGGGTCTCATACGAGTTTTATTTTCTATGATAGATTGATTGTAAAACTCAACATGAACAGAAAAATTATATAATATAAAATCTTTATTTAGAAGAGTCTTCTCAATTAGTAATGTAATTTAAAGATAGAAAAATGTTTTAATTTGTTTAAAATCAAAATGTAAATTATTTTCCATATTTGAATTTCTAAAAAGTTACTTTTGCGGCATGAACCATTTCCCAGTCTCACAATCAATTATTTCAGAAATTCACCTTAGCGAATTTTTAATTGATACTTATAATTTTGGAAAAAACACTTCTTGTCGACTCATCAAAACTTGGGTTAATGACACTTATTTATTGAACGATAATTCTAAAAAATTCATCTTCAGAATCTATAGATTGAATTGGCGATCAGAAAATGAAATAGCAGAAGAATTACGATTTATCAATTTATTAAAAGAAAAAAACATCTCCGTTTCATTTCCAATTTTTGATAAAAATCAAAATTACATTCAATCAGTTAATGCTCCGGAAGGCAAAAGATTTGGCGTTCTTTTTTCTTATGCCGATGGGAAAAAGCAATTAAACCTTTCCTCTGATTTTCATTTTAAGATTGGAAAAATGATGGGTCAAATTCACCAAAACGCTGAAGGAATTCACTTAGAAAGAGTTACTTATTCTTCTCGTATTTTACTTTTTGATTCCTTTAATCAAATAAAAAAAATCCTGAATTCTGAATCTCCTGAATTTGATTTTTTGGAAAAAACGCAAACCCAAATTTCTGATTTTTTCAAAGCATTAAATCACCCTAAAATTCGGAAAGGAGCAGTTCATTTAGACCTTTGGGCGGACAACTTAAATATCGATCATAACAATAAAATTACATTATTTGACTTTGATTTTTGTGGCAATGGTTTTTTAGTTTTAGATATCGCTTTTCATATTGTAATGCTTTTCCTTTTCGAACCTGATCAGAAAGTATTTGAGGAAAAACTAAAGCATTTTCATGATGGTTATGAATCCATTTTAGTAATTTCGGAGGAAGAAAAAAGTATGATTCCTGCTTGCGGAACTGCTTTACTTTTTTATTATTTAGGTTTTCAAACTGAAAGGTTTTCTGCGGTTTTTATTAATGAAATTTACGTCAAAGGATTTATCAACTCAAGAATAAAACGTTGGATTTACCATAATTTAAAACTTTAACAAAACAACCTAAAAACTTGATAACCAAAATTTTACAAAACATAAAATCAATGAACAATATAACTTTACCCACTCCAACCGTTTCAATTGAATGGCTTGTCACTCACTTAAACCATCCTAATTTGGTCATCCTTGATGCCACCAAAACCAAAGTTGGACAAAAAGAATTATCAGAAGAAGCCAAAACAAAACGCATCCCACGTGCTCGTATTTTTGATTTGCAAAACACATTCAAAGATCAAAAAGCTACCCTTCCCAACACAATGCCTTCACCTGAATATTTTGAACAAGAAGCTCAACAAATTGGAATTAATAATGATAGTTTGATTGTCATCTATGATCATCATGGTGTTTATTCTTCACCTCGTGCTTGGTGGATTTTCAAAGCTATGGGGCATGAAAATGTTACGGTTTTGGATGGTGGTTTTCCAGCTTGGAAAGATGCAAATTTACCTATCGCAATTCAAGACAAATTTGATTACGAGAAAGGAAATTTCAAATCGAATTACCAATCAAAGTTGATTAAAAGCGCTGAAGAAGTTTTGGCAAATTTGAATAAAAAAGATATTGCGATTTTAGATGCGCGCTCAGAAGGAAGATTTAATGGAACCGCTCCAGAACCACGAGCACATTTGAAAAGTGGACACATCCCAGGAAGCCAAAATTTGCCCAGCGGTAAAATTATCAAAGATGGAAAATTACTTCCTGAATCTGAACTCAAAGAAATTTATGATGCATTTGATTTAGAAAATAAAGAAGTTATTTTTTCCTGTGGTTCAGGAATGACAGCTTGTGTGATTGCCTTAGGCGCTGAAGTTGCTGGTCATCATACGAATGCTGTTTTTGATGGTTCATGGACTGAATGGGGCGATGGAAATTATCCTGTCGAGAAATAATTTTTAGTTATGATAGGAACACGGATGGGGCGGATTTAAACAGAGTAACACAAATTTCTTGAGGTGGTTATAAATTCGCGTTAATCCATTTAAATCCGCCCCATCTATGTTCCTATCAAACTTATCTTAACCTACCAAAATATAAATCACCTCCTGCTATTTATTGCTAAATTCTTCCCCTCCTAATTTTTTATTTTGCTGATGTAACTTTTCGCCAACTGTTGACACTTACCATTTGAACAGGCCAAAAAAGTATGAATACCAACAAGCAAAAGCATTTTTTAAAATTGTATCAACCCGTCCATACACGCTTTGAACGGTTTTGTCGTGCACGTGCTTTTGGTGATATGCCTTACGAAGATTTAATCAATGAGTCGCTTTTGATTGCTTTCAAAAAAATGGATGAGATCAAAAATGAAAAGGCCTTCTTAAGTTATCTAATTGGAATAAGTACTCGAATTTTGGCCAACTCCAAACGCAAAAAAAAATCTATTAATGTTGAAGAACCTGCCATTTTCAATCAACATCCTGATCCAAATAATTATATCGAAAAACAATTTGAAATTGAACTCTTATATCAATCTTTAGCTAAACTTCCTGCCTCTCAAAAAGAAGCAATTATCCTTTTTGAGATTACAGGTTTTAGTATTAAAGAAATTATGAAAATTCAAAATAGTGGTGAATCAGCAGTCAAACAAAGATTGGCAAGAGGACGAAAAGAATTAGCAAAAATTATAAAAAACCAAGTAGAATTTAAACTTTTAGAAGATGAAACAGGAAGATAAATACCTTGATTATTTATTCAAATCGGCTCGAGAAGAAGAACCTCAACTTTCGTTTGAGGAAGTGGCCGAAGTATTTTCTGCTTCGACTTCCCCTACTCTTTTAGGATTGGCAAAAGGATGGTTTTTGAAAAATATTAATTTAAATTCTTTACTTTTTTTATCAGCTACAACTCTTGGTTTTATAGCCGTTTTTCTTTTTTCCAGTTCAAACAATTCTACTCAAAATGAATCAAATGAAAACCACATTGTAACAAATCAAATTTTTAAGTCGTCAACTTTAAAAAACATTGAAGACAAAAAAGAAGCAGATTTAACTGAGCTTTCATCTTTAATAATACCTGAGGCTGAAGCAGCAAAAAATATAAAACAATCTTTAATTCTTTCAAATTCAAAAACTACAACTCAAAAAAACAATAAACTTACATTTCAAAATTTTGAAAAAAGTTTAATTACGGAAAGTCCAATTATTCAATCTATCAACCCTGAATTACAGTTGAAAAAACCACAAACCATTGCTCTCTCTCCTACAGTAAAAGTTACTGAAAAAGAAAAAACGTTCCTTGGTTACCAACCAAAATATGAAACGGTTGATGAACCTTATTCGCCTTGGGTAGTCGGTGAGCCTTCAGTAATGCCATGGAAAATTACAAAGCAAATTAACGTTCCTATTCTCAATGATACAGAACGAGTTCTAAAACAATTTATGGATACTAAGTATCTAGGTCAGATCTTTGAAAAGGAGGAAAATGGTTATTTCAAGCCACTAAACATGGTAGTTTACTATTCCATTAATGAGAATTATTTTGTCCGTTTTAAAGGTCAAAAGGTTAGGCTTTTGAATGAAAAATTTGCACCTGATTTTGATCCTAACGAACCATTCATTGATGTCAAAAGATTTAAAATCAAAAGATCTAAAGCATATTTTACATTTACCTACAAAGATTATCATGTCCAAATGCAGCTAAGAAAAGTCGGTGAAGGATGGAAGCGCCAAAAACTTAAAGTCAAACATAATAAGGATGTCAAAGTCAATATGACATTTTAATTTTTTAAAGTCTCGTACCAAAAGAACGCCCATAGAAATATATTCGTCGCAGAAGTGAATTTTTTATGAGGCGTTCTTTTTTTTCACATTTCTCAAAATTCAATTTCCACTTTTCAAAAAATTGTAACTCTTCATGTAGGGGTTAAATAGTTTTTTTGTCGTCATTCAATTAAAGAGTCTATTTCAATAAAAAAATGGTGATTCTACCAACCAAAATCTAACCCAATTCATCGGCAAAAAAACCACTTTTACCTTTTTTGAACATCATAAAATTCAGGTTTAATATAATTTCGAAGCATTATTATTCAACTTCCTAAAAAAAATAAAATATGAAAAACTTAATCATCGCATTCTTTACTATTGCCCTTTCATTTTCCATTTCGAATATTTCATATGGACAATCTGAAGATCTAGCTGTAATTGAAAAATCAATCAATGTCAAAAAATTAAAAAAATATTTAGCTAAGGATGAAGCAGGAGAAACGCTTCCAATGATTATCGTCTCTAATGATAAGTTTTCTAATAATTTAGAAATTGATTTTGAAGGAAAAAAGGTAAATGTTTTTAAGCATAAAAATGATATAGACTTAATATATGATCAAGCATTTATTGATGTGAAAAAATTTAAAGTGCGAGGAGATGTATCCACATTAAAATTCAACTATCAAGATTATAAAGTCAAAATTAAGTTTAGAAAAATAAATAATGAATGGACTTATCAATCATTCAACATCAAAGGAAATGGAAGTCGGTACATCCATGTTGATTCTACTTTTTAATAGAACTTCTCAAGTACTGATCTAAAATTATAAACCTTAAATTCTTGTTCATAAATAACTTATGAATATTTATGAACAAGAACTTATTAAAATTAAATACGCATGAAAAAGCCAATTCTAAGCATAGCTCTCCTCCTATTTTTAACTAGTACCATTTTTTCACAAAATTCAATTTCTGGGAAAATCACAGATGGAAAAAGTGGGATTTATTTTGCGACAGTAGCTCTTCATAATCAAGCAGATAGTACCATTGTAGCAGCAGAGTCTACGGATGAAAATGGAAATTATAAATTTGAAAACATCAAGGATGGTAAGTTTTTCATTGAAGCTAGCATGCTAGGATTTACAGCACGTAAAAGTATTGTTATAGTGCTTCCAAAAAACAATGGAGAAATGTTTAATTTAGAATTATCGGAGAATACCGAAGTCCTCACAGAAGTCGAAGTCGTTTCTCGAAAACCGCTTTTGGAGCAAAGAGCAGATCGTTTAATTGTGAATGTAGAGAATAATTTGACGAGCCTAAATGGTAGTGTTTTGGATGTAATGAAAAAGGTTCCAGGAATGATTGTAATTGGTGATAAATTAAGAATGGCTGGACAAAGCAATATGACTATTTTGATCAATGGAAAGACGACAAGGTATATGGATGTGCAATCACTACTCAAAGATATGCCTGGTGACAATATCAAAAAAGTAGAAGTTATTCATCAGCCAGGTGCAGAGTTTGATGCAGAAGGAACAGGACCAGTTTTAAATATTATTTTGAAAAAGAATAGCCTCTATGGTACCAATGGTAATGTAAACATGGGTGTTGGAAAAGGGGAATATTGGAGATACAAAACAGGTCTTTCCTTGAGTCATTATCAAGGTGCGGTGAATGTTCAAGGGAGCATTGGTTTTCGAAGAAACTCTTGGTGGGAACGAATGGAAATTACTAGAAATGTTTTGGATGATGTTTATACCCAAGTGAGTGAAGACCCTAGCATTTCCAATGGTTTCAGATCCAATTTGTCTCTTGGTTGGGATATCAACGATCAACATAATATTGGATTTTCAAGTAAATATTTCAATAGCAAATCTGACTATGAAGTGGATAATACAACGAATGTAAACTTCGGAGATCCTAACCTCAACGACTGGGATTTAAAAACTATAAATGCTCAAAATGATGATTGGAGTATGATTACATTTAATCCATACTATACTTTTGAAATTGATACAGCTGGTCAAAAATTAGAGTTTGATATAAACGTTGCACAAATAAAAACAGACATGACTAATGAGTTGTCGACAACTGAAATTAATGGGGAAGAAATTTTTGATGGTCAAAAAAATATCCAAATAGGAACTACTGATATCTTTACTTCCAAGCTAGATTATACTTATCCATTTTCTAATGATTTAAAACTACAAGTTGGTTTAAAATATAGTGACGCTGATTTGGATAATAACTTAGATGCACGAATTCAAAATGGAAGTATTTGGGAAAATAATGTAGGACAAAGTAATCACTATCTTTTTACCGAAACCATTTTTGCAGGATATGCAAAAACAACTTGGAAATCAGGAAAGTGGAATGGAACGGCAGGATTAAGATATGAGAAAAGCGATTCGGAAGGTTACTCAATTACTCTCGATCAAAGAATCCCACGTCCTATCGAAAAATTATTTCCTAGTGCAAGTTTGGGTAGAGAAATCACCAAAGACTTAGGAGCAACGATAGCTTATAGTTATCGAATTGACCGACCTCGATATAATGACTTGAATCCATTCAAGTACTTCTTGGATCAATATACTTTCCAACGAGGAAATGTAAATCTAGCTCCTGCCTTGACGCATAGTGCTAAGTTCAATTTAGCATTTCAAAATCAACCGTTTTTTAATATTGAATACAAACACACCAACGATGCAATCGTAGAGGTCTCTGAACAAAACGATACATTGGGAACATCGAATTTAGTTACGGTTAATTTAGAATCCTTTAAAAATTTTAATGCAAGTCTCTTTTTCCCTTTGGATTTTATTCCTGGAGTTTCAGGTTATGGAGGTGTAATAGCTAATCATGGAAAATATGATTCTGAATATTTAGGTGATAATTTCCAACGATCAAAATGGGATTTCACCACTTTCATCTCTGCTGAATTTATGCTTCCTGGAGAAATCAATACTGAGCTTTCAGGATGGTATAATAGTGGAGGACAAGATGGTATTATCAATGCGAGTTGGTTGTATGGTGTAGATGTTGGAATTAGTAAAAAGTTTTTGGACAACAAAGCTAAATTAAGTTTGGGAGTAGAAAATATTTTAGCTCGGTATATGTTTGCTGACATTAAATATTCAAATATGGATATAGCTATTCATAGTCGATGGGATGGTCCAGTTGTAAATATGCAATTCAGTTACAAATTTGGTAACCAGCACATGAAAGGTTCAAAACGAAGAAGTAGTAGTGCTTCAGATGTATTGAATCGAGCGCAAAAGAACTAGTTAGTTTCTTTCTTTGATTATTGGGTTATTTCTTCAAAAGTGAATTTGTATATTTAATACTTATTTGCTGAAGGAGTAACTCAATAACAATACAATTACAAAACCAAAATGGATTTTAAACTAACTCGAACAGATCTCTACTTAGCAGGAATTTTCTTTTTTATTTCCATTTTTATCGGCAGTATGGATTATGCAGATTATGATGAGGGAAAAAAATACTTGCTACTCATTGATCATATCAATTTCATACTGTTCACTTCTTTCTCTGTTTTCGTTTTAGTTTTCATCATTTTTGCACAATTCTTTCCCAAAGGGCAGTTCTTCCAATTGTTTTTTTATGGAATTATTTTTCTCTTTTTTATGGGGGCATTGGAAATCCAATGGTATTGTTTTTTTAGAAACTGCAAAGGAAATCTTCTAAGTCTTTCTGGAATTTATTATGGATTTGTTTCACATATTGAGGGGATTGGAATTTTTGCAACTTTCCTTTTAGGAAAAAAACTATACGATGCTCAAATGCATGTTGCCAAAATTGAAAAGGAAAAAAAGGAGTCAGAACTACTTTTACTAAAATCTCAAATTGATCCACATTTTCTTTTTAACAATCTAAATACGATTGATTCGCTGATTGATTCTAATCCAAAATCAGCCAAAATTTATCTCAATAAATTATCAACACTTTATCGCTATTTGATTTCCAATAAAGATTTTGAAGTAGTTCCCTTAGAAGAGGAATTAGAATTTGCAAAAAATTATATGTACCTCATCGAGAGTAGATTTGGAGATGCTTATCTTTTTGAAATAAAAAATGAATTAGAAAATAGTGATGATTTTTTAATTCCTCCAGGAGCATTGCAAACGCTTTTAGAAAATATTGTCAAGCATAATCATGGCAACTCTCAATCTCCCATTAAAACTAACATTAATATCACGGGGGATTCGATTATCGTTTCTAACAATATAAATACAAAAAACAAATTCGTGGAATCAACGGGAATCGGGTTAAGCAATTTAAAAGCTAGATATAATTTATTGACAGATACTGCCATTGAAATTGAATCCAACAAAAACTTTATTGTAAAACTTCCTAGTTTAAAACAAGTAGCTTAGTATGAATATTTTGATTTTAGAGGATGAAATTCCTGCATACCAAAAACTAATTAGTTTTATCCATGCTGAAATTTCAGAAGGAAAAATTATGGGTTGGGCACGATCTATTGAAGAGGCTACCGTTTTTTTAAATCAAGATTCAAAACCTGATTTAATCTTTTCTGATATCGAACTATTGGATGGAATTTCATTTGAGCTTTTCGAAAAAGTAAAAGTTGAATGCCCGATTATTTTTTGTACAGGATTTGATCAATATGTTTTACAAGCTTTTAAAACTAATGGAATCGCTTATCTATTAAAGCCCTACTCTATCGAAAACTTTCGTGAGGCCTATGAAAAATATAAAACACTTTTCGCCAAACAACCTACACAATCCATTGACAATCAACTACTTAAAGATCTGCAAAACATTCTCCACTCAGATAAAAAATCCTACAAACAAAGATTTACCATTAAGAAAAAAGACGGTATCAAATTAATTGATGCCAAAGATATTGGATGCTTTGAGGCCAATGGAGATTTTTGCATGGCTATAGATTCTTCAGGAAAAAGGCATGCTTTAAATTATACTTTATCTGATGTGGAAGAAAAAATTGATCCTGCAAAATTCTTTCGAATCAATCGAAGTGAAATAATTAATCTTGATTTTTTGGAAAAAGTAGAACCCTACTTTAAAAATAAATTGGCCATCAAAATGTCTTATTCTAAAGATACTATTTACACAAGTAGCACTAAGACTCCAAGTTTTAGAAAATGGTTAGAAGGTTGATAAAGACCGCTTCGCTTTCAGACATAAACAATAATTGTCAGTCTGACTTCTGACAGTTGCCACAGGCAACGATCAGACCTCTTACAGCGAAGCGGTCTTTTCCCAAAAAAATTGTAATTTGGTTCAAACAAAACAAAAATCAAATTATGCAAAGATTCAAAGCACTAGATGTTTTTCGAGGCATGACAGTCTGCCTAATGATTGTTGTCAATACTCCTGGAACTTGGAAAGCAGGACATATTTTTGCTCCATTTTTACATGCTCCATGGCATGGTTTTACACCTACAGATTTAGTTTTCCCTTCATTTTTATTCGCTGTTGGAACTGCTTTTGCATTTGTCAAAAGTCGCTGGGCAGATAAAACGATTAATGATGTATTTGGAAAAATTGCTAAGCGAACCTTTCTTATTTTTATCATTGGATATTTACTTTCTTGGTTCCCATTTGTGAAATGGGCAGATGGAGAATTAGTTGGAAAGGCTTTTGAAAATACTAGAATCCTAGGTGTACTGGGAAGAATTGCTTTATGTTATTTTTTCGCCGCTATGATGATTTTTTATTTGAATAAAAGACAACTCATTATAGCTTCAGGTGTATTGCTTTTTGGTTATTGGGGATTGATGTATGGATTTGGGGATTATACCTTAGAAAATAATTTTGGAAGAACAGTAGATTTATTACTATTAGGTGATAGTCATATGTATCATGGAGAAGGAATTGCTTTTGATCCTGAGGGAATCTTGAGTACTTTTCCTGCTATCGTAAATGTCATTGGAGGATATCTAGCAGGTGCATATATAATCATGGGAAAAGAAATTACCTATGAAAAAGTAGCTAAGCTATTTATGTATGGTTGTATTTTGATGGCACTCTCTTATGTTTGGGATTTAGGTTTTCCAATTAATAAAAAATTATGGACTAGCTCATACGTATTGCTAACAGTTGGAATTAACTTGGCAATGTTGGCAGGTTTGATCTACGCAATTGACTTTAAGCCTAAACCACTTAGTTTTGACTTCTTTGAAGTTTTTGGAAAGAACCCATTATTCATATATGTACTTTCTATTTTTTTAGTAAAAGTAATCGGGTTCTTAAAAATAGGTGATCAATCAGTTTACGCTTGGTCTTATGACAATTTATTTTTGTGGATGGGACCTAAGACAGGATCATTTGTCTTCGCCATTTTATTCATGTTGATTTGTTGGTCAGTAGGAAAATGGTTAGATCGCAAGAAGATTTATATTAAAGTATAGAAGTGGTTTAAACAACTTCATTAATAATAAAAAAGAAGAGGATTTTTCCGTGATGGAAAAATCCTCTTTTTATTTTAAGAAATGATTATTTATAATATCAAATATTATTTCTTTTTAGTACCAAACTCATATGTCAATTTAACCAAAGCTCTTCGTCCAATTTTAGGCATGTTTGGTAAATATCTGTATTCGTTGTTTAATAAATTTGAAGCAGATGCATCAATTGTTAATCCAAAATCAAATTTATAACCAACAGATGCATCAACTAGACTTCTTGCATCACTCTTTTCAACAACGTCTGGAGTTGAAAGATCATCCGTCGAGAATTGACCCGCTGCTGCTACAAATGGTTCATCATACTGAAAAGAAATACTTCCTCTGAATCCCATATCAGGAGTATAGTTAGCTCCTACTCGAAATTTATTCAATGGAATATTTAAGTAAGTTGGCAATTCTCCAGCACCTTCATTTCCAACTACTTTTTGCTTAAACTCATTTTTGTTTACTCCTGAATAGTTGAAGAATGCAGAGATTTCATTATTAAAGTAATACTCTAATCCTACATCATATCCTACGTAAGTTCGCTCGTCAAAAGTACGGTATCCAGCTGCTATATAATTACTTCCATTAGCAGGAATCTGATCAGTTGGAGAAGCAGCATGGGCAGATGCAGCATCTATTGCTCCAGCAAAACCATCACCACCTGCTGTATAAGCACCAACAATAGAAGGTGCTATTGCCGCAAATGTTGCCTCTGCTGTAGCTTGGTCCATACCTGCTTGTGCCATAAAAGCTGCAATCATTGGTCCCTCAACTTGAGCAATTATTGACGCACCTAACTCGGAACCAATCATACTCACATCTTCAATTCTGTAAGATGGTGAAATTGCTGTAAACTGTGAATTATTCTTTTCTGTTACAGCATATACATCTATAGAAACTCCTAATTTATTTTTTATTAACCCCTTGTAACCAATCTCATAAGAATCACTTGTACTAAGTGCAGTAAGTGGTGCATTAATTTTTCCTAATGGAGTTCCATCAAAAACATTATACCCATCACCAAGAGGCACAGAATAAAGTCCTAATGTAGCTGGATTAACTGTTGCCATAACACCATCAATAATAGGTGCAATTGGTGCAGTTGCTGGATTACCTGCGAATCCTGCAGAAAGAAGTGGTGCAACTTGACCTGCAACCGCTCCATATGCTACTCCCAAAGGCAATTGATTCAAACCTTCTGGAATTGCACCGCCTCCAAATAGCCAACCAATAGGAAGATTCTTATCAAAAGTTTGCTCTTCTTTGTTTCCATACAACCATGCTGCACTATTCAAAGGAAAATCAATATTCAATTGAAGATTAGATACCGTAGAGTTAGTTCTGTTAAAAGAACCTCTGAAAGTATGTGCTGGAGCAGCCTTATAAACCAATGCAAGTCTAGGTGCAAAAGCAGCGTCATCAATAAAGTTAAATTTATCAACACGACCAGCTACAACAAGATCTACTTTATCATGCAAAGCCATCTTACCTTGTAGATAAGCACCTGCTACAGAATAATCATCATCATCTTCATTTCTTCCGTATACTAAGTTTTTAGTATCCTGACCAGCAAATCTATAATCAAAACCTGCTGTCCAATTAGATTTCAAAAAGTCCATGTCCCAATTATATTGAAGCTGACCTTCTAATTGAGTTCTTGCAATGGAAGTGTTATTACCTGTTTGATATAAAAATGTCGGCTCATCATCACTTCCTCCATCATTACTTACTGCAAAAAATTGTGCAAATAATCCTCCATATTGCATTCTTGCTTGTCCCCAATATTCAGAAGCTTGAGCTAATCCTTCTCCTTGCTCATTATAAAATACAGTTGAAGCTTTTGTGAATCCACCTGAAGTAGTAATACTTAGATTATCTTGAGGTCTGAACTCTAGAGTAGCATTAATTGCCATATTATACCAGTCATCGGCCATTGGATTACCATCACCATCAGGATCCAAATCATCTATATTTAATATCTCGGTAGGAATTCCATTGATATCTACATAGCCTTCAGATGTTAAGGCTGGATTTACAATACTAGTTTTAAACAAAGATATTTGAGTAGAATCCGAAGGATCATTAGGATCTAAAGTAAATTCATTCCCTTCACGATATTGAGCATTTATTTTGAATCCAAATTTGTCGCTCACCTTTGTAGCATGTCGTGCTCCAATACCATAAGTATTCAATTCTCCGGCCATTACTTCCACAGTAGTTCCAGGGAAATCAATTGGATTCTTCGTAATAAAGTGAACAACTCCTTGTGTTACACCTGGGCCGTAAAGTGCAGAACCTGGGCCTCTTACAACCTCAATTCTTTGCAAATCAATATTACTAATACCAGCTTGATCTGATTGAAAAGTTCCAATACCTGGACCGATTAAACTTCTATAATCCATAATCGGAAAAACTCCTGTACCAAAAAGACCAGCACTACCTCTCATAGAAATATTAATTCTATTCGCAGATTGTTGCTGAATCTGAACTCCTGTAACATTAATTAAATTACGAGTTGCATCAGTTGAATTAGCTGTACTCTCTAATTTTCGTGCAGATAGTACAGAAATAGATGCTGGTGCATCCTGAACTTTCTCAGCTCGTCTAGAAGCAGATACGACTACTTCATCAGATAAAATTCCTTCTACTAAAGTTACATTAACAGGTGCATCAGAAGTCACCTCAATTTCTTGAGCTGTAAAACCTGTATAGGAAAAAACTAAGGTAAATGGAAGAGCTTGATTAGTAGTAATAGAATAATTACCTTCAAAATCAGTAATGTCTCCGTCAGAAGTACTGCCTTTTACCAGTACATTCGCCCCAATTAAAGGTTCTCCGGCATCGTCAGTTACATTCCCACGGATGGTGGTTTGGGAAATTACGGCACTCGATACCAGCATAAATCCCATAATTAACAATAATTGAAATTGGTTGAAATTTCGTTTCATAATAAATAGTTGTTTTAAATTAAAATGTGTTTTTTATTTCTACAGTCTATAATCAAAATTCAGTATGTAAATTCATAAAAAAATTAAACATAACAACAATTTTTAACATTTTTTTTTATACTATTTTTTTAGTAATAAAAAATAAAATATAGTGATTCTCATTTGAGATTCGTACAAAAAAGAAAAGCAGCCCCTAAAGGCTGCTCCAAATTAAAGAAAACTTAAAATATAATTAATTGCTTATGCTACAAAAATGTCTTTGCGAACTGTTTCCTCTCCTTCTAATTTGGAAAGGGTAACTTGAAGAATTCCATCTCCATATTTCGCTTTAATAGAGTCTAAGTCTATCCTTTCATTTAACTCAAATTTTCGTTGAAATCCTCCAAGTGAAAATTCTTTCCGCTTCCATTTTCCGCTTTCCTCCATCTCAGAAGCTTTCTTTTTTTCAACTGAGATTGTCATAACATTCTCTACTAAAGAAATATTAAAATCCTCTCTTTCCAATCCAGGAGCTACTAAAAATATTTCATACCGATCATCCAATTCTTGTACATTTACGGGAGGGTGAGATTGGTCAAATCTGAATCGTTTTCTCTTTCCCCATTTTTCCATATTTCCAGTCATCCAATGACTGTATTTTGGGTGATGGTATTTATTTCTATAATGTTCTCTTTGATGATAAAATGATTTTCTACACATGATTTTATTATTTTAATTTTAAAAAATTGATTGGAGATGAAAATTTGAATTGGGATGATGAGTATTGAGTTTTGGGAAATCCCACTTCTCAATACCCACGATTCCATACTCAATTCATTATTCTCAAATCTTAGATTACTATTACTCGCTCTCGACGATCAAATAATGGCTCGTCTTCAAGTCTTTCATATTTGTCAAATTTGTTGAAAGAATTTCTTTCGTAATATTCTCTTTCCTCCCAAGTCATATATTTGAAAAAGTTTTTAATTTTTCGAAAAACGAAAAAGACTACACTCATTGCTCCAGCTATAAAAAAAGCTGTTACAAATACTCTTGCTAAAAAGAAGAATAAAATTAAACCAACGGAAATTCCGAAGAAGGTTCTAAAAGGACTACGTCTCATGATCTTTATTTTTTAGGTTAAAAAAATCGGGTTTAAGTGTTTCGCTTTTTTGAAATGTTATTTTCTAAATGCGTTACATTTAAGAAGACGGACAAACCTTTTTTTTACTTTAAATTTTTGAAGTTTTTTTAAAAAAAACATTTCATAAAACCATAATCAACTGATTTACAGTAATTTACGAACAAAAAAAGCAGAGATAATAATTACAATTATCTCTGCTTTCCTTATATAAAAAAAAATCTCCCCATTCACATTCCCCTTCAGGGGACAGGGGTTATTCTATTGAACTATAAATGATCGCATACATTTTATTCCAAAAATCATTTCTCTGAAATGGAACAATTTGAGTCATACCCACAAACACCAATTCTTCTTCAGGATCAATAAAAAACTTGGTATTAAAATATCCACCCCATTCATAAGTTCCTGCTGATTTATGATCATGAGCAGTTCCTTCTTTAGTCTTTACAGCGAAACCTAAACCAAATGTGATTCCTGGAATTTTAGAAAAACCAGTTCCTTTTTCATTCAATAAAATTAGTTGATCGGAAGTCATTACGTCAATTGTTTTTCTAGACAAAATTCTTTTACCACCATACTCTCCTTTGTTCAAAAGTGCTTGGATAAAAACCATATAATCCATGGCTGTTCCCGACATTCCGCCACCACCTGCATAATGATTGTTGTCAGTCATTTTAGGATATCCTAATAATTTTCCAAACTCGGTATCAGCAGCCATCACTACTTTTCCATTTTCATCATAAGTATAAACTGGAACCAAACGATCATGCTTTGATTTTGGTAAATAAAATCCAGTATTCTCAATCCCCAATGGATTCATAATATTTTCTTTAAAATATTGATTCAGTCTTTTCCCCGAAACAACTTCTACGATTCTTCCAAGTACTTCCATATTTAATCCATACATATATTTTTCTCCAGGTTGAAAAATCAACGGAACTTTTGCAATGGTATTGGCCATTTCCTCTGTTGTCATATTTGATGACAAGCCAAAATCATTCGCTCCTACTTTTTGATAAATTGCTTGAATTTTTCCTGGATTAAATACACCATAAGTTATCCCTGAAGTATGCGTCAACAAATGTCGAATCGTAATTGGTCGATTAACAGGCTTTGTGGTAAAAGAAGAATCGGCTTCGTTAAATTGGTCTAAAACCGCCGATTGCCTAAAGGCAGGGATGTAATAAAATATAGGATCATCCAATCCTAATTTTCCTTGCTCATACAATTGCATAATACTGACCGTAGTATATGCCTTAGTCATTGAAGCTAATCTAAAAATATCATCTTCCTGATATTTTTTCTTTTTGTCTAAAGTGTGATATCCAAAGCTTTTATTGTAAACGATTTTTCCTTTTCGAGCAATAGTAAAAACTCCACCAGGAACATGTCCTTGATTAACGAATGATTCAATATGCTGATCTAATCGTTTTAGTTTTTCCATCGAAATGCCAGAAACATTCTCAACCTTTGGCATCGAAGGAGGATTAAAATTAGAGTCTTGGGCAAAAAGGAATGATTGGAAAAGAGAAAAAAGAAGTAATAGTAAAATGGATTTTTTCATCGTTAATTTATTTTTTTTCTAAAAATAGAAAAGAAAAATCAAGTGGCATAATCCAATTATACGAGTTTATTGAAAATGACAATAAGCTTATAATTACAAAATCACCACCTTAATTAAAAAGTGATGATTCTATAACATTCAATCCTATATTGATTTTTTTATTGTTCGTCTTTACCCTTACAGTAATTTTTCCATTTTTGTTTGAAAGCTCTTTTTTCTTCTGAATTCATATTCATCCATTTCTCTTTCATTTCTTTTCTTTCTTCGGGATCCATTTTTTTCCATTTATTTCTCATTTCCCTCCATCGAGATCGACGTCTATGATGTCTTCCTGAACCTCGATTAAATCCACCAAAAAGAATTTTAAATAAAATCAAAATCCCAACTGCTTGCCAAAAACTTAATGGTTTCCAGCCAGTCACATCTGGAATTATGGCATTCCATAAAAACATCACTACGCCACCTGCGATCCCTACAAATAACACCACCATTCCTGCCATAGCAAGAATCTTAATGGGGCGAAATTTCCTTTTATTAAAATTATTATTGTACATCTCAGTAAATTTTGTATTTGTCGATTTAAATTTTGAGTTTAGAAAATCTGGCTACGATAAAAATTCTTTATATAAATTTTCCATCCTAGTTCGTAAATGCTTAACAGCATATCCTTTTCTCGAAATTAAGGTTTTAATATTATCACCTGTTCGATCTGATATTTCTTGAAAAGTTTGATCTTCTAATTCATTCCAAATAAAAACGTTCTTTTGTTTTTCTGGAAGTTCATCTAATGCTATAAATAATTCCTCCCAAAATAATTCTTTTAAATTTTCTTCCTCCGGAGTTGGAGAATCCGACATTAAAATGTCTTTTAAAAACAAATCACCCTCATCATTTTCATAAGAAAAATCTTCCAGCAACTCAGGTCTTTTCTTCCGATAATTATCTGTCACTTGATTTCTCGCCACTCTAAATAACCATCCACTTAATTGTTCGATTGAATCCAATTCTACTACCTTGCTCAATTGAAACCAAACTTCCTGCAAAATATCTTCTGCTTCTACATTAGTAGAAACCTTGCCTCGTATAAATCGAAACAATCTATTGCTGTAAGTTTGTACAACGCCCGTGATATTTCTTTCTCGTTTCTCTGCCATTGATGTAGACATAAAAGTCTTCGTTTTTTTTTAGAGTATGAATCAAAATTTATTCATACGCTATGGAAGACGATCCAAATGTAATTTTACTTTAAATTTTTCATTTTTTTTCAAAAAAAAATCCCAAAGCCTTTATTTACAAGGCTTTAGGATTCAAATATTCCTAATTAAATTTTGATTACTTACATACTTGGAGGCAGATTGATGTAACTATTTTCATCATAAAAGGAGTTGATATATTGAACCATTTCCCGTTTATTTTTCTTTGACAAAAACGTACAATCTTCAATTGTTTTAATAATAGGCTCTCTTTTATGCTTAAAATATCTTTTAGCTGACTTCAAGTCTGAGGCATCATCTCTAAATCCTAAAAATATTCGATCCTTGGAAGAAGTTAATTTATGCTCAGGTCTTAATTTTACATAAGGTGCGTCAACCAATCCTGCAAAATCAAAATCATAAGGAATTAATATTCGCTTTCCATCTTTGATCATAACTTTTACATTTCTCATTTCTTGCATAGACCAGTCAGAATTTCCAATCATATAATTAAATAAAGCAACCACTTTAATTTGCTTCGTATTATATTTATCTGGTTTTAAATTATAAGCTTTTTCATCTTTATCAGCACTTATTCGATCACGCAGTTGGGCATTATCCTCAATCAAAATTCCATATTGAGTTTCGGTTTTCCCAGTTGCAACATCTTTGTAATTAATTTTTAAAAATTGAACTCGGAAACTCAAATTGGTAATTTGATTATAGATTTTATAGGCCAAATATTCTTTGACCAAAAGCTCTTTAGCTTCATCAGCATCAGAGACGCAATGTGTCACCAATTTCATATCATCAAACTTGGCCAAGCCAGCTTTAGCCAAATCGCGTTTTTTGAAATTAAGTTTGATAGGAGGTAGTTTCTCGCATTTCATTCTACGAAAACGACCACGTTGCTCTACTTTGATGTCCCAAGTTTGTAATTCACCTGAACTGTTTTTATAAGAAAAAACCGCATCATGCTTTTTTTGATTTTTTCTATCTCCAAATGCTTCAGACATATTTAATTCTAAATTCACCTCCACCATTTCTTGATAATGGAGTTCATCAAAAATACTATTCTGAATGTCTGTCGCCTTGTTAGCTTTGATTAGTTGATTGGAAAAAAGGAAGATGGCGATCATTGCGACCGCTCTAAATGCGATTGATTTTTTCATAATTCTTTGGTTTATACTATGCGATTAATACTTTAATGACAGCCAAAGGTTACAAGGGTTGGAAAAAGTTTAAGGGAAAAATGAGAAGTTCGAAGAAGGGGACTTTTTTTGGGATGAATGGAAGAATTTTATAGACAACAAATTTTATTCTTTTTGGAATATCCTACAATTAATAACATTCAATGTCAATTTTAGGGGAAATTAGACAATGATATTCAACTTTATTTTATCAAAGAATCATACAAAATTTCTACTGGATGCTTTACCTTTCTGCCTGTTCCATCAAAAATCTGATGACGACAACTCGTTCCAGGAGCAACTATTTCGATATCAGGCCTAGCGTTTTTCACCTTTGGAAAAAGCACTAAATTTCCCACTTGTTGACTCACTTCAAAATGTTCTTTTTCATAGCCAAATGAACCAGCCATTCCACAACATCCTGAGGGAATTACTTCTACGGAATAATTTTCTGGCAAGGACAATAACCAAACTGAATCCTCCACATTTGATAAAGCTTTCTGATGGCAATGTCCATGCAGCAAGATTTCTTTCTTTTCTTTAGAAAATAAGTCAGCGGTGATTTTTCCTTTTTTTATCTCATTAGATAAAAACTCGTCGATTAGAAAACAGTTTTTTGCAAGTTCTTTGGCCTTTCCAATTGCTGTTTTTTCAACCAAACGTGGATATTCGTCTCGAAAGGTCAAAATAGCTGAAGGTTCAATTCCAATCAATGGATTTTCAGAGTTGATGATTTTTGAAAAAATGGAAAGGTTTTCTCTGGCCAATTTTTGGGCACGTTTTAAAAGTCCTTTAGAAATGGCAGCTCGACCACTCTCTGGATGGTCAACTATTTTTATATCATAACCGAGTGCAGCTAATAACTTTAAGCTTTTGATTCCTATTTCTGTATCATTCCAATTCGTAAACTCATCACAAAAAAGATAAACAGTTCCTGATTCATTTTTTTCGTTTTTAAATTTTTGGTTATACCATTTTCTCAAACTTGTTGAGTGAATCGTAGGTAAAGACCTTTGTGGAGCAACTCCTAATACTTTTTTAGCTATTCCACTTAACATGGAATTGGTCAAAAAGAAATTATACAATTTTGGAAAAACACTTCCCAACCGATTTAATTCATTGATATAAGCAAATGCTTTTGCTCGAAGTGGAACTCCATTTGTTGAATAATATTGATGTAAAAATTCAGCTTTCAAACTTGACATATCTACATTCGAAGGACATTCTGAAGTGCAGCCTTTGCATGACAAACACAAATCCATCACCTCCTTAATCTCAGGATGATCGAAAGGATTCTCTTTTTCATTTTTTGTCAAAAACTCTCTTAAAGTATTCGCTCGACCACGGGTCGTATCTTTTTCATTTCTAGTGGCTTGATAACTGGGACACATTGTTCCTCCTGAAACTGGTAACTTTCTGCAATCACCGGAACCATTACATTTTTCAGCAGCACGAAGAATTCCGCCTACATTTGAAAAATCAAAAACTGTCTCTATTTCAATTTCTTTTTGCTCAGGTTCGTAACGTAAGGAAGAATTCATGGGAGCAGCATCGACAATTTTCCCTGGATTAAAAATATTATTAGGATCCCACGTGTGTTTAATGTTACAAAACAGTTGATAGTTCTCCTCTCCCACCATTAATGGTATAAATTCTGCTCTCACTCTCCCATCACCATGCTCTCCACTCAGCGAGCCATTATATTTTTTGACAAGTTCAGCAGAGGCTTTACTTATTTGAAAAAACTGCTCAACGTCTGCTGACTTTTTTAAATTTAAAATTGGTCGTAAATGAATTTCTCCAGCTCCAGCATGTGCATAATAAACTGACCGTTGACCAAAGCCTTCCATCATTTCACTAAAATCAGCGATATATTGTGGCAAATCATCAATTGCAACAGCTGTATCTTCAATGCAAGCAACTGCTTTTTTATCCCCAGGAATATTTGCTAAAAGTCCCAAACCTGCACTTCGCAATTTCCAAACTTGCTTCGTTTTTTCGGAAGGAATAATCGGGTAGGCGTATCCTAAGTTTTTACTTTTTAAATCTTCTAATAATTTATTCGCCTGATTTTCAGCTTCCAAAATTGTATTTCCTCTAAACTCCACCATTAAAACTCCAGCAGGATCACCTTCAACAAAAAAGCGATTTTTATTTTGCTCAATATTTTCTTTGGTACAATCTAAAATGATTTTATCCATTAACTCACAAGCGGTAGGTTGATGTTGCATAGCAACTTGGGTTGCTAACAAACTATCATTAATAGATTCAAAATGTGCAGCTAACACTACATCACAGGGCAATGGCAAATCATCCAAATGTATTTTAACCTCAGTCGTAAAAGCTAAAGTCCCTTCTGACCCACACAACAATTTGCAAAAATCAAAAGGCTCATTAGACTCTGAAAACATTTCAGAATTCAATAAATAATCTAAGGCATAACCTGTATTTCTTCGATGAATTGTTGACTTCGGAAAGTGCGTGTGTATATTGTTTTTATTTTCTTCTTTTTGAAAAACTTCATAGATGTGTTGATATAATTTTCCTTCGAGCGTTTCTAATTTTAGTTTCTCTTGAAACTCTTCTGGAGTCATTTTTCCAAAAACAACTTCTGTCCCATCTGACAAAATTGTTTTCATCTCCAACACGTGTTCACGTGTCGAACCATAAACTATTGAAGTTGTTCCGCAGGAATTATTGCCTACCATGCCACCAATCATAGCTCGATTAGCTGTTGATGTAATTGGTGAAAAGAATAGCCCATGAGGCTTTAAAAACGAATTTAATTCATCTCGTACCACGCCAGGTTGAACTCGAATCCATTTTTCTTCTTTATTAAATTCAAGGATTTTAGTAAAGTGTTTGGAAATATCGACTACGATTCCATCGCCTACACATTGCCCGGCAAGGGAGGTTCCTGCAGCTCGTGGAATAAGGGAAGTTTGATTTTCAGTTGCGAACTGGATGAGTTTTTTTAGATCTTCATTATTTTTAGGAAGGGCAACAGCTAGAGGAAGTTCCCGGTAAACGGAAGCATCTGTGGCGTAGAGCACACGAAGCAGTTGATCATGGTGTAACTCTCCTGCTAAATTATTCTCGAGCTCGATTAAATTCACTTTTCTATTTTTCAAAATCTATAACCTATATTTTGATGCAATACTGCTAATGAATCATATTGTTCAGAGATTATTTTCTAGCACAAGATTGAGAATAATCCTGAAACATTAGTACATTTTTAATTATAAAAAAAAAGTTTTGATCAAGTAGTTTTTCCATATACCTTCTTCCTCAAAGTAGAAGCCCTTAAATCCTCTCCATCATGCGACCAACCAGGTGCATTAAATATATAATTCCAACGATCCCCCCAAGTTTTTGCTCTCCGAACATCTTTCCAAATTGCTCCATATTCATGAGTCGCTACTTTGATCGGATTGTAGGTTTCAATATTTACGGTCAATCCATAAACTGGTTTTTCAAAATCTTTCTCTTTTGAAAATGTCCCAAACAATCGATCCCAAATAATTAAAACACCTCCATGATTTCGATCCAAATATCGAATATTACTTGCATGATGCACTCGATGATGTGAAGGAGTATTCATCACAAATTCAATAGCTGGATGAAATTTTTTCACCACTTCTGTATGCGTCCAAAACTGATATAAAAGATTGGCAGAATGAACCACAAATATCATCAATGGATCAAATCCCAAAAGAGGAATCCATAACCAAAAGAAATATTTATGTAATCGTTCACCTGCTCCTTGTCGCAAGGCAGTTCCAAAGTTCATATATTCCGATGAATGATGCGCCACATGTCCCGCCCAAAATAATCGGACTTCATGATTCAGTCGATGGAACCAATAATAGGCAAAATCATCTAGGAAAAACAATATTCCAAATGCCCACCATTGACGACCAATAAGATCCCGAAGTGGAGACCATTCATGGAGATAATAAAATGCAATAAATGCTAAAACTTTAGGTAAAAACTCAACTACTAAGGTGATGAACATCATCCCAATAGATGCCATAAAATCTTTACCTTTATACAGATTTAATTCCTTATATTTTTCATAATAAAGTTCAGCAAAAACTGCAATTATGAAAATTGGAAATGCAAAAATCAATAAAGTGTCCTGAGATAATTCTTGAATTGCAATTGAAAGATCCATGTTTTTTTATGATAATTTATTTCTTAATTGAAAATCATATTTACAGAAAGAAAAAAGCTTAAGCAAGATTAAGCAATTACCGAGAGATTTAATAAAAAAATTATGTGACCATTTTTAAAAATGAAGGTCATATAATTAGTAATTAATATTACAATTAACTTTTTAATACTTTAAAACACAATTTTTTATGGGCTTAATGTCATTTATCAAAAACGCAGGGAACAAAATTTTCGGAAAAAAAGCTGCTCCCCAACCAACTGCTGAAGCAAAAGTAGAATTAACTGAAGAACAAAAAAAGATTCAAGCTTTAACAGCTGAAGTAACTCGATTAGGAATTCCTGTTACAGGTTTAAACTTGGAATTAGGAGAATCAATTTCTGTAAAAGGTCAAACTGATACGAATGCAGATCGGGAAAAAATCATTCTTGCTTTAGGAAATGTGGAAGGTGTTTCAGTAGTTGAAGATAATATCGAAGTTGCTAACCCAGAACCAGAAGCGACATTTTACACAGTACAATCTGGAGATTCATTGTCTAAGATTTCAAAGTCTGTTTACGGTGATCCAATGAAGTACAATGATATCTTTGAAGCTAATAAACCAATGTTAGAACATCCTGATAAAATTTACCCAGGACAAGTATTGAGAATTCCAGCTCAAGGATAATCATTGATTATTATTTGTAAAAAAAGTGGTTTTGGACATACTACAAAACCACTTTTTTTGTTTTAAAGGCCAGTATCTGATTCCTATTTCTATCTAAACTAACTTTATAATTTATATAGTCCCTAATAAGATATAAATCAAAACCGTCACTCCTACCAAAATCCAACTCAATAATTTAGCATATTTCCATTGTTCCATTCCAACTGCTCCGACATCGGTAATTTTAAATGTATTTGTTCGAGGATACATATTTGAAACTAAGTGCATCACAGCCACATTCAACACAAATTCAATTCCCCAAATATGAACGAAGTGTAAATCAACTTCCAAAATAAAATTCATCAAAACATAAAAAGTTAATCCAAAGAATAATCCTGCTTTGGCTCCTACTGCTGATACTTTTGGAAAAAAGAAACCTGCTAAAATTACGGTTGCCATAGGAATAAAAAAGATACCATTTAATTGTTGTAAAAGTTGATACAAACCATCGGGAGCATTAGCCACAAATGGGGCAATCAATATTGCAAAAATCGCTAAAGCTGCAGAAACCATTTTCCCCATCCAAACCGTTCTATTTTCACTTGCAGAAGGTGAAATATATCTTTTGTAAATTCCTAAACTCCATATCGTCGCAGCACTATTTAATGCACTATTAAATGTACTTAGGATGGCTCCTACCATCACCGCTACAAAAAATCCAGTCATCCAAACAGGTAAAACCTTTTTGACTAATTGAGGATAAACTGTATCTCTCGCCTCGCCATAAAGACTATCTCCAAAATAATAGAATCCAATAATCCCAGGCAAAACAATCACTAATGGAATCAAAATTTTTAGAACACCTGTGTATAATAATCCTTTCTGAGCTTCCTTGATGCTGACCGCTCCCAAAGCTCGCTGAATGATCGATTGATGCATCGTCCAAAAATATAATTGATTGATTATCAGCCCAGTAAATAAAACACTAAAAGGTAAAGTGGCATCACGAGCTCCTTCTCCAAATGAGTTTTCATCGCTAACCACATTAAATTTTTCAGGCGCATGGTTAAATACTTTTGTTAATCCAGTAATCATGTTTCCATCACCAATATCAATCAATGCCAAAATTGGAATGGCTAATCCTGCGATCAATAACCCAAATCCATTTATTGTATCGGTATAAACCACCATTTTTAATCCACCGAAAATAGCGTAAACAGAACCAATTACTCCTACGACAATAACTGTCAACCATAGTCCTTGATTTTGGGAAATTCCTAATGAGTCTGATATTTCAAAAACACTTTCGATGCTCAATGCTCCGGAATAAAGTACAATTGGCAAAAGAGTCGTGACAAACGAAATAATTAACATTAAAGCAATTATTGTCCTAGTCAATCCATCAAATCTTTTTTCCAAAAATTCAGGAATAGTAGTCAATCCCATTTGTAAATACCTAGGAACAAAGTACATCGCAGCTGCTACCAAGGCTAAAGCTGAAGTAACTTCCCATGCGATGATGATTGCGCCATTTTCGTAGGCAGATCCATTCATTCCGATTAAATGCTCTGTAGAAATATTGGTCAACAAAAGCGAACCAGCAATCACTACTCCGGTCAAACTTCTTCCTCCTAAAAAATATCCATCAGCGGTATTTAACTTGTCTTTACGAAGTTGCCAAGTGGCAAAAAATGCAACAAAAGCGGTGAATGCGAAAAAACTTAAGAATTGCGTCATGTTGTTGATTTTTTCATTTTACTTTGTGTCTTCATGATTAGGTTCTTAGGGATTCGATCCCTGACGTAAAGTTGACGACATTCGACTTTGGAGTCAACTTGTGAGTTGTGCCAATCTTGAAGAATTCAAATGTATCAAAAAAATTAACCAAGTTTGAATCTATTAGAAAAATCAAGTTTAGAAAATTTCATTAAACGCTTTGGCATTTATGTTTTTTATTTGTCAGCATTAATTTTGACTTTTTTAGTTAGAAATAATGCTTTCTTTTGGGATACCGTTCAGTTAGGTTCGATTCATGGACAATATTATTTTGACAATAATTTTAGTTCATTTTTTTTACCTGAAAATATTGATAGTGGACACCCTCCTACCTTTGGAATTTACATTGCTTTCATCTGGAAAATATTTGGAAAAAGTTTGGTGACTAGTCATTTTGCGGTGTTACCCTTTTTGCTTGGGATCATTTTTTATTTAGAGAAATTAGGAAAATATTTTTTTCAAAATTCTATTTTCACCTTTGCATTTGTATTGTTATTGCTTCTCGATCCTTGTCTTGCAGGACAAGCGGTTTTAGTCACTCCGGATGTTGTTGTCGCGTTTTTTTTCTTGATGAGTTTACATGGAATCTTTAATCACAAGAGAAAGTTATTAGCCATTGGAATTATTGGATTGTGCTTAATCAGTATGCGTGGAATCATGGTTGCTGCAACAATTTTCTCACTCGACTTTTTGAATTACTTCTTTATTCTAAAAAAAGAAATCAAGTTTAAATCTATTTTTGTAAATACGCTACCCTATTATATTGGCGTGGGTTTGGGACTTTCCTTTTTGTTGTTTCATTATTTAGAAACTGGATGGATGGGATATCATGAGAACTCTCCTTGGGCACCTGCTTTTGAAAAAGTAGATTTTCATGGTGCGATAAAAAACATCGCAGTTTTAGGTTGGAGATTGCTTGATTTTGGGCGAGTATTTTTGTGGTTAGTTTTAATATTTGTTGGTTTAAATATTTTTAGAAAAAAGGAAAAGATAGATATAAAAACTCAACAACTTTTAGGGCTTTTTTCTACTCTAATTTTCTTTTTGACTCCAGCATTAATTATTCATAAAATGCTTTTGGGGCATCGTTACTTATTACCGATTTTTTTGATAATCGATTTCATTGCTGTGTATTTCATTTATAACTATGTAGAAAAACGAAAATGGAAAATCGCATTATTCACTCTTTGTTTTCTAGGTTTATCACTAGGTAATTTATGGGTTTATCCTAAAAAAATATCTCAAGGTTGGGATTCCACCTTGGCACATCTACCCTATTATCAGTTACGAAATGACATGATCAAGTATATTGAAAATGAAAAAATACCTTTTGAAAAAATCGGTTCTGCTTTTCCTAATCTCCTGTCTTTAAAATATATCGACTTGAAAAATGACGAGACGCATTTTGAAGAGAAGGATTTGGAAAGACAAGAATATATTTTTTACTCCAATGTTTTTAATGACTTTGCAGATGAGGAAATTGATGACTTAGAGCAGAATTGGAAAGTCGTTAAAGAATTAAAAAGTTGGAATGTATGTGTTATTCTCTATCAACAGAAATAATAATTTTGCTTTTATATTTTTGAACCAAATAAGACATTTAAGAACATTTAAGTCTCCTTTGTTAAACTTATATGTTCTTAAATGCCTAACTATGGTTCAAAAAAAAATCAAACTAAATGTCAAATCAAAATCGAGTTTTACCCATCATAGTTTTCGCTCAATTCTGTTGCACTTCGCTGTGGTTTGCGGGCAATGCGGTGATGAGTGATTTAGTAGAAGCATTCAGTTTACAAAGTAGTGCATTAGGACATTTAACTTCGGCAGTTCAATTCGGATTTATATTTGGAACTTTAGTTTTTGCCATTTTTACAATTGCAGATCGCTTTGCCACTTCTAAAGTCTTTTTTGTAAGTGCGGTTTTAGGAGCACTTTTTAACCTTGGAACCACAATTGATAACAATACTTTTACAAGTTTATTATTCTTCCGATTTATGACTGGTTTTTTCCTAGCTGGAATCTATCCTGTAGGAATGAAAATAGCCGCAGATTATTTTCAAAAAGGATTAGATAAATCTTTAGGATATTTAGTTGGAGCCTTAGTTTTGGGAACAGCATTCCCTCACTTATTGAAAGGATTTGGAACGGACTTGCCCTGGAAATTAATTCTAGTTATCACTTCAAGTTTAGCATTCTTCGGAGGATTGTCAATGTTGATTTTAGTTCCCAATGGTCCTTTCCGAAAGCAAAGTATTAAAATGGATTTCTCCGCCTTTTTCAAAGTTTTTAAAAATAAAAAATTTCGCTCAGCTGCATTTGGATATTTTGGGCACATGTGGGAATTGTATGCTTTTTGGGCATTTGTTCCGATTATGATTTCTACTTTTTTAGAATTAAATCCAAATGAGGAAATGAATGTTTCTCTCTTCTCATTTCTGATTATTGCTCTTGGAGGAGTTGCTTGTGTAATAGGAGGATATATTTCTATAAATTTTGGAACGAAGAAAACTGCGTTTTCAGCACTTTTGATGTCTTGTATTTTGTGTCTCTTATCACCTGTGATTTTTTATTTATCCTCTAAAATGTTTTTGATTTTTTATCTCATTACATGGGGATTAGTAGTGATTGCAGATTCTCCATTGTTCTCCACTTTAGTTGCTCAAAATGCGATTGCTGAGTCGAAAGGAACTGCATTGACGATTGTTAATTGTATTGGATTTTTTATTACCATTTTTAGTATTCAATTATTGAACAGTCTTTCTAACTCCATGGACTCAAGGTTTATTTATATCTTCTTGGCAATTGGACCTATTTTTGGTTTGGTTGCATTGAGGGGTTCCCCAAGGTAAGATCGAACACGGATGCCGGGGATCACCAAAAAAAGAAAAGCCTGAATTTCCATCTCGGAAATCCAGGCTTAATATATTTTTATGATAAAATTATCTTATGCTTGCTTCGCATGAATAGCTAAACAATCGCTAATTTTTTCTAATAAATCTTCTTGACCAAATGGTTTCCCAACATGATCATTCATTCCAAATAATTTTGCTTTTTCTTTCTCCGTCAAAAATGCCGAAGCAGTCAAAGCAATAATTGGCATGTCTCGTTTTCGAGGATCTGAGTTCTTTCTAATTTCTGCAGTTGCTCGATATCCATCCATTTTAGGCATTTGAATATCCATCAAACAGAGATCAAAATACATTTTGTCAATAGCTTCCAATGCTTCTATTCCATCATCAGCAGTCACCACATCAATATCCAATTTTCGTAATAATTTCGCAACCACTAACTGATTGATTTTATTATCTTCCACTAACAATACTCGGTTTCCTGCTAAGTGATTAAATGTCTTTTTCTCTTTCTTCTTATTCTTATCAGTTTTTGGAGTATCATCCGCAATCTTGAATGGTAAATAAAGTAGGAAGGTTGTTCCAACTCCAACTTTTGAAGTCGCTTCAATTTTTCCATTTTGCAAATCAACCAATCGTTTAGTTATCGCTAACTCCAATCCTGAGTTTCCATATCCTTCAAACATGTCAGATGATTTTCGTTTAAAGTTGGTAAACATTTCATCTAATTGCTCTTGGTTCATACCTTCTCCAGTATCAGCAATTGACAACAAAACCGTCATATCTTTTTTAGACATTTCATGAAGCTTTGCATTGATTTCAATCGCTCCTTTACTGGTAGATGAAATACTACTTCCAATCAAGTTTGTCAAGATTTGATTCAATCGAACTGAATCACCTGAAACCATTTCTGGAATTTTGGTATCCATTGTAAAATTAAGTGCAACATTCTTATCCTCAGCTGGCAATCTAAATCGTGTCATCACTTCTTCGAAAGTTTCTCGAATAGAGAAGTCTCGTTTTTCTAAAGTAATTCTTCCTGCTTCAATTTTAGAATAATCTAAAACATCATTGATAAATACTACTAAGTTATTTGCTGAAAATTGTAAAGTTCTCAAATGCTCAATTTGCTCAGGTCTTGGTTTCTCTTCCAACAGTAAGTGAGTCAAACCAGTAATAATATTCATTGGAGTTCTCATCTCATGAGCCATAGTTGCCAAGAATCGGTCACGGGCAAATGAAGATTGTTCGATACTTTCTCGTTCCGCCATCTCATCTACAAGTTTAGAATTTAAGACATCTAAATTGGCATTTTTCTCTTCCAATAAATCATGCTGCTTCGAAATCTCATTACTTTGTTTTTTGATTTCATCATTCATGCTACGCAATTTCGCATTGTCTTTTTTCTTACGATTGTAACTCTTGAATAAACTAACCATAAACAATATACCTAAACCTAATAATGCAAAAAGGAAATAATTAAATTTCTGATTATAGGATTCTCTTTGTTTCAAATTTTCAATTTCTGCGGCTTGTTTTTCAGCTGCAAATTCCGATTCATATTTAGTAGTCAACTCCAAAAGTGCAGTTGATTTTTCATAACTAAACAACTCTTCTTTTTCTTTTACAAAAGCTAATTGGTTCTGATAGGCATTTTGATAATCTTTCATTTGGAAATATGCATCAGAAATATTTTTGTAAATCTCTTGTTTCCCAGGTTGAGTTTCCATCGTTTTTAATAACTCTACACTCTTGGCAAGATTCTCTTTTGCTTCTGAAAAATTTCCAGTTTGACTATATATAATTCCGTAGTTTTTATAACATTCAGCAATACCTAACTTATCTCCCAAATCCTGACGAATCCCCATCGCCCTCATAGTAGCATCTTCTGCTTCGTCATAAACTTCCTGCTCAATATTTGTGAGAGCAATGCTGTTAAAATCATTTGCAATACCTTCCATATCCTCTATCGAACTATTCAAATCCAAGGACATACTAAAGTAAACTAACGCACCATCAAAGTTTCCAAGGTCTGTCAAAATTCCTCCGATGTGACTTGCAATACTTGCTGCACCTTTATAGTCTTCTAGGTCTCTTCGCAAACCAAAAGCTTTATCATAATGCTCTTGAGCTTTACCATAAAGTTTTTTAAACAAATATAAATCTGCTAAATTCTTATGTGTTTCCGCTGCCCCTTTCCAATCTTTAATTTCCTCTCTAATCATCAAAGAGTTAACTAAATTCTCTTCACTACTTTCAGGATCTTCTTGTTGAAAGAATACCACTCCAATAAAATTTTTGGATGTAGCAATACCTGCTTTATCATCAATACTATTTCTGATTTTTAATCCATTTACAAAATATTTCATTGCATTGGTGTAATCATATTTAGCTTGACAAACCATTCCAAGACGGTCATAAGCAGCGGCCATCGCAACTTGATTATTAGCTGAGGTAGCTTTTGTCAAAGCTTCATTGGCAAAATTATTAGCATCATCATATTGCCCATTTTGCAACAAAGTCATGGACACTTCATTCAAACTGTTCACATAAACTTCCCCAGACTGCCCAGAAATAGTATTTCTTAGACTATCTACAGACATTTTATTGTTAGCAAAAAGTGAACTGGTTAAAAGAAATGTTAGAAAAATAAGTAGGGAAAAATACTTCATCTTATTCGTTTAAATATTATTGAATTTTTTATAATTCTATTGGCGGATTTAATGGAATTGTATGGAAAACACAAATTCCACTAACTCATATTAAAATTAAACAAATTTGATGCCGTTTGTATGCATCTTTTCACATGTCAGATTTTTTTGGAAAAGAATCATCTGAATTATTATTTTAAATTTGCCGTCAAATACTTAATACTAAAAAAATAAATGCAGCAGAAACGGCGATTTCATACTCTCGATGCACTCCGATTTTTTGCCTTCTTGAAGGTCTATTTATTGCATGTTCCATTGCAAGGTGATTTCCCTATTTTTTCATTCTTAAAAAGCGGTGGTGGAATTGGTGTAAGTTTCTTCTTTGTGCTTAGCGGTTTTCTGATCACTTATTTATTGGTTTTTGAAAAAATACAAAAGGGGCAAATTAACCTTCGGAAATTCTTTATCAGAAGAAGTCTTAGAATCTACCCTTTGTTCTTTTTTTTAGTCGGACTTGCCTTTATTTTACCCTATGAATTAAAAGATAAAATAGGATTCCATATGATAGGTGGTGGCTATGATTTAGATTGGAGATACTCATTCACTTTCTTAGAGAATTACAAAATGTTGTTTGCTGATAATTTTCCAAAAACAACTCCTCTTTCCGTTTTTTGGTCCTTATGCATTGAAGAACATTTTTACATCACTTGGATGATTATGCTTTTTTTAGTACCACAAAAACGAATTTTCACATTCTTAATTTCAGGTATTTTTATTGCCTGGACGGCTCGATTTTTCGATCCAATGATTTGGGGAAATTCTATGATTCAGCAAAATGATCTATTCACGAATATGGACTATTTTTCTATTGGAGGAATTCTAGGTTGGTTAGTTGCTACAAATTATGACCGAGTAGTTCAATTTATAGAAAACATTTCTTCGACCAAAAAATACCTTTACATTTTGGGAGTGATTTTATTGGTTATTTTCCAAAGTCAACTATTGCCAGAGAAATTTTTCTTCATTTCGATTCTCCGACCAAGTATTATTGCGATTGCATTCACCTTATTAATGGCTATTTTTATCCCACCTAATTCTAAAATTAGAATTAACGAAAAAAGTATCATTTCATATTTGGGAAAAATTAGTTTTGGGCTTTACGTTTATCATTTGATATTCGTACATGTATTATTTCAGTATTTTTTAAATCAAAAAATATTAATGGATAACTGGGGAACGGTGGGGATTTTTATTTTGATTACTTTTGGAGCAAGTGTTTTGGTAAGTATAATTTCGTTCCGAATGCTGGAATCACCTTTTTTGAAATTTAGAGAAAGATTTTAAAGTGAAGGTTTGAAAATGAGGCTTTAAAGATTCTGTGTCACGCAAAGTACACTAGGAGATGATAATCAGTTCTTTGCGATCTTAGCGAACTTTGCGTGATACAAGGTTTTAGAATACCCTAATTATTAAGTATAATATTCGATTAAGACCCAGAACATTAAAATTAAACCAGCCAGTCCAGCCAGCCCTGCAATTATTCCAAACAAACCTCCAAAAAGGGGTACTCTTGCTAAGATTCCAACAAACAATGAAGCAATAAACAAAATCAATCCCAATTTAAATCTCGAATCATCTGTAGCACCTCCAAAAAATCTCCTTCGTTTTTTCTCTTTTTTCAAATTCTTTTTTGCAGCTCTCATTTCCCATTTCTTTTGAAATTTAGCCAATTTTTTTTCCATTCTTTTTGTCTTTCTAGCCTGCCTCTTCATTTCTCGCAATTCTTGTTTAGAATAGTTTTTGTGAACCTCTGCTTCAGAAAGATTTTCAGTTGTGGTTGTTTCATTGGCTGGTTTTACATCTACCACAAATGCATCGGTTTTTGGTAAAAAGCTTAAAATCATTGCTAAAAAGAAGATTAACTTAAAACTGTTTTTCATAATTTGAAGTTGTTTTTTTTGATAAAAAAGGTTTTAAAAATTTGATCAATTGACTAGTTAATGGCTAATTCATTTTAAAACTAAAAATATAATAATTAAGTTATTTTTCCCATAATCAAATGAGTTTCTAATACTACAAAATATAATTTTATCTTCGCTTCTCTCTTTTCAATTATCAAGGTCAAAAAATTATTTCTTTATTAATAGAATGAAAAACGCCAACCTCAAGAATTATATTTCGAAATGGATAAATGACAAAAGTAAAACTCATGTCATTTTGTTTCTTCTTGCTATTTTGGGAGTGAGTTGGTTTTTTAATTATTTTGAAATATTTCATTTAGCACCAGTTGGGCCACATAGTTGGCGTCAAACCGATTCTTGCGCATTCGTTCAGACTTATTATAATGATGGAATGAATTTTTTCCAGCCTAGCGTTCAGCATAATATCAATATCAATGGCAAAGGATTAGGTAGTCCTAGCGAATTTCCTGTTCTATATTATTTATCTGCCATGATCTGGCACCTTTTTCAACCTCATGACGGAGTGTTGAGATTAATGAATTTCTTACTTTTGGGAGTAGGATATTTTTCGATTTCAAGATTAACTTTTTATTTGACTAAAGATCTTTTTTATGCCATCGCAGTACCCTTACTTTTAATGGGATCTCCAATTTTGGCATTTTATGGATTTAATTTCCTTCCTAATATTCCAGCTTTAGGCTTAGCATTTACTGGTACTTTATTTTTCTATTATTTTTTCAAAACTAACCATCAAAAATGGCTCTTATTTAGCTGCGCTACTTTTCTTTTAGCAGGACTTCTGAAGGTTACAGTATTAATTCCATTCATCACAATTATTATCATTTTCCTTTTGGAAAAAACTAACCTAGTTAATTTCAAACAGCAAGGGAAAATATTCAGAAATGGATGGAGTAATCTTCTGCTTTTCCTTAGTGTTTTTGCGGTAATTGCATCATGGATTTTTTGGGTAAAATATTATAATGAACTACATAGTTGTTCCATTTTTATTACGAAGACTCGACCTATTTGGTCACTCGTAGAACCCGCAATTACTGAAACTTGGCATTGGATTATTAAAGTAGCTGCACCAGAATATTACCATAGAGTTACTCGATACGTTGTTTTTGGATCAGCCTTTTTCTTACTCTTTTTTTTGAGAAAAAAACAACCCAAACTTTTATACGTTTTTAACCTTTTCATCTTTCTTGGAATGGTTGGATCTTTTTTAGTTTTTTATCGACAATTCTTTGTTCACGATTACTATGCAATTGAAATGATGGTTTTCCCAGCATCAGTATTTATTTGTACATTCTATATTTTGAAAAATGAATTTTCAAATATTGGAAATCATATTTTGACCAAAATAATCATTGCAATTTTCATCCTTTTCAATTTGCAAAATGCTCAAAATTCCATTGAATCAAAATATGAGGATTTCTACATTTTCAATAAAAATTATAATCCATCTTTCTCAAAAAAATTGGAGGCAAGAAAATTCTTAAAAAAATTAGGCATCGAATATCCTCAAACGGTAATTACTATTCCAGATGAATCGCCTAATTTTAATTTAAACTATTTCAATCTAAAAGGATGGAATGAATATGCCATGACTCCTAAACCTTTTACCCCATGGGCTTTTCATCAATTCAGAAATGCAGGAGCTGATTATTTGATCGTAACCGATGAGAATTATTTAAAACATGATCATCTAAAAGAATTCATCCAGCATCCTTTGGGAAGTTTTGAAAATAGTATTTTTGTCTTTGACCTAAAGCCATTAGAAACTAAATTTAAAGAGTAACTCTTCAACAAATTGATTTTTTAAGCATACAATATGAAAATATATTTTGGTTTACAATTAGATGATTTGGTTTTTCCAAAAAGTGAAACAACAATTGGCAACACTAATTATTTAGGAAAACAGGGCTTGCTGGTTTGTCTTGAATCGCACTTGGGTTTATCAGGTCATCCCAATAATAATGAACATCTACGGATCGAGCAGTATCGTCAGGCTCTTCAAATTAATCTTCGAGATAATAAGGATGCTTTTTATAAAACTTCTTTTGAAGCAGATCAATTTGCAACATCTACGACCTTACTTTTAATGCGGGATGAATTACTTCTAGGTGGATGGAATTTTGAATCAAATTCTGATACTCCTCAAAGACTAAAAACCATAGCTGCTATTGAAGATATTTTCAAAACCTCTGAAAATGACTTAACTCTTTCTTCAGGTTTTTCAGATCGATTCCATGAAGTCCTTTTAGCATTAGATTCTCATAATCAGCCATTTACACATATTATTCTCAACGAACCTTTAAATTTCCTTCCTCAACACTTTCAAGTTTTATTAAAAAAATTAGAAGATAAAGGAGCTCAAATAGAAAGTCAGGACAACCTGATCACTTCTGAAAATTCAGACCTATCCATTTTTCAAAAAGTATTAAAAAAAGAGCTTTCAATAGCCCAAAAACATACGTTGAAAAATGACGGAAGTATATTGTTAATAAAGTCAAAAAGAGAAACTCATGCAGCAGCTTGGCTGGCTAGTTTTTTTCTAAAAAACGATTCCTTTAAGCCACTATGTTTGATTCCAGAAAAAAGTAGAGCATTGGATAATGCTTTTATTCAAGAAGGACTTCCAAGCCTTGGGATTTTGTCGGCTTCTTTGGCTCGACCAAGTTTGCAAATTTTAAAACTGGTAACCACATTCTTATGGCAACCAATCGATCCATTTAAAATTTTAGAATTTGTATCACTTTCCGTCAAACCTCTAGCTGATGATTTGGCATTGGAAATTGCACGAGTAATGGCTCAAACACCTGGAATAAATAGTGAACGTTGGCGTGCTATGGTTGCTCAATATTTTGAAAATTTAGAAGAAGCGGCAAAGGAAGATAGTTCTATAGATGTTCGAGAAATTAAAAACCAATATGATTTTTGGTTTGGAAGAACTCGATATCGAATCGATCAAAAGGTACCCAAAGTTGAGGCAATTGTGATTTTTAATTATTTGGAAAACTGGGCGAATGAAGAATTTAAAAACTCAGGAGAGAAGAATAAGTCCATGCAAGTTTTGAGTAGTCAAGCAACTCGTGTTAAAGATTTATTGATGGCTCTTCCTGACTCTGAGACTCATTTGAGTAACCTGGAATTAGAACGAATTGTCCGAACAATCTATGAGCCCTCTCCAATTCAATTTAGAGATACTGAAATGGGGAATTTTCCATTTGTTCATCAGTCAAGTGCTATATTAGATAATGTAAATGAATTGTTATGGTGGAATTTCTCAAGCAACGAACCTGATCATTTTTTCTCTCGCTGGTATCGATCTGAATTAGAATTTTTAGAAAAAAATGGTATTCACTTGATGTCTCCTGAAGACAAAAACCAACTCTTAATTTGGCAGCGGGGACGACCTGTTTTGCGGACTCAAAAGCGACTGATTTTAGTGATGCCAGAGATGGTGGATGGTTCTCCTGTTTTCCCTCATCCATTACACGATGTTCTTGAAGCCACTTTTGAGAATTTGGAAGTTATATGTTTTGATGTAGATACTGAGAAAGGTAAAGAAGCGGTACAAAAACATTTTGAAACACCTGCAAAAGTATTGTTAGAAAAACAAAATTTTGGACAACCAAAACCATTTATCAATATAAAAAAACCAGAACGTTTACTTCCAGATTACAAAGATGAATCAGGGCGAAATTTTGAAACTTTCACTAGTTTAGATTCCCTTTTTTATTATCCATACCAATGGGTTTTTCGGCATAAAATAGGTTTGAAGAAATCATCAATTTTAAGTATTGTTCGAGATACAACTATGATGGGAAATTTGTCTCATCGTTTTTTTGAATTACTCTTCAAAGAAAATATTCAAGGGTGGAATAAAAGACAAGTGGAGCAATGGATTGATACTAAATCAAATTCCTTATTGGCTCGCGAAGGAGCTGTTTTATTAATGTACGGACGAGGCCCTGAGCGGATTAGTTTTTTAAATAAAATAAAATATGCTTCATGGAGTTTAGTTTCAATGATCCAAAAAAATGGATGGAAAGTTCAGCAATCAGAAATGGAATTGCAAGGCCAATTCAATGATATTGACATCAAAGCCAAAGCAGATTTAGTCCTTGAAAAAGGTGATGAAAAATTAGTCATAGATTTAAAATGGCGAGGTGCAAGTCGTCGAAAAATGATAATTAAAAATGAGGAGGATTTGCAATTAGTGATGTATTCAAAATTATTAACTGCCGATGAGACTTGGGCTCATACCGCATATTTTATTCTGGAAGAAGGTAAAATGATCGCTCGTAACTCGTTGGCAATCAATGAAGTAGAAGCAGTTGCTCCTGACTCTGATCATATTAACATTAATCAATCCATTTTGGAAAAAATGGAAAAAACTTATAATTGGAGATTGGCTCAATTAAAAAGAGGACAAATCGAAGTTAGAACTGAACATACTAAATTAGATTTGGAAGAGGCATACTCAGGCGAACTTTTCGATCTTTTGGAAATGAAAGATGGTGGAGCTTTTTTTGATGACTATAGAACTTTGATTGATTCGTTGGATTAGTATTTTAGTTTCTCAACAATTTTCTCAAAAAAAAATTATGCAAAAGTATTGTTACATTTTATTCTCCTTGATGATTTGTTCTATCAGTTGTAATAATAAGACCGCCAATTTGGAACCAATTAAGGATTGCTTCCCAGATAGAAAAAACATTAAAACTCATCCAATGACCGAAGGTGTAGTGAAAGAAGTTATGACTGGATTTTTTGCAATTTCTGTTGGAGACAGCGAAAGATATAGTCCATGCAACTTAGACGAAGAATGGAAAATAGATGGTAAAAAAGTAAAATTTAAAGGTATTGAAAAAGAAATTTTCCCAAATGAAAGACGAGCAGCAACTCCCTTTGTTTTACATGAAATTCAAGAAATAAAATAGGCTTACTTATTACTATTCAACAATGCTCTTACATCTTTTTCTCTACTATAATATTTGATAAAATCTTTACCTAAATTCCATCGAAACTTGGGTTTGCTAATGACCGATATTTTTCGTCCATAAAGCATTAATCCTATTCCTCTCGCTTTGCAGATTTTCTTTAAATCTTTTTGCTTTTTAGAATTTAAGGATTCGAAACTATCTTTTGAAAAAGCTAGCCATTTTTCATTGGCAGGATATTGTTTAAGTTGATCGATAACATCCATCGTTTGATGTCGATAACTTCTCCACGTGAATAACCCATAAACCAATGCGCTGATAATTAATGTATAAAGTGGAATCAAAAACCTAAATAGGTTGTCTTCCATTTTAAATAAGGCAAAAAATGCTCCCGATCCAAGACAAAAATAAAAACCCATCATTAGGCAATTTTTCACCATAATAAATTCATCTCGGTAAGGATTTATGGCAGGCAATGTTTTCTTTGACTTTGCTTCAATACTCACCACATAATTCCCCCAAATATAATGTTGGAAAGCTAAAAAACCATCTGCCCTTTTACTTCCATATTTCTTCTTGGTAGGCATTTCTGTTTTGGAAAAAATACGATTACCCTTTGCTTTTCTCCGATATTTTTTTTCCAAATAATCTTGAGCTTTATTTTGAACTGTTCGTTCGAGAATCAATGTCATAAAATAATGGTAAATGGTTAACTGTGATTGGTTAATCTTTGATCTTTGTTTTCAATTTATTTTAACGGATTTTTTAAAAAATGTTTCAATATTCAAAATCATGTAATTACATTGTTACAAAAAACGTAGAGATGGACGAAAACATTATGATTTTCCTAGGTTTAATGGTTTTCTTTGCAGTATTGATCAAATGGATTTTTTTCCCAAAAAAGAAATTTCAAACCTTCGATGAAAATTGGAAGAAAATTTTATCGAAAAGAGTCTCTTTTTATGTCAAGTTATCTGACTTGGAAAAAACTAGATTTGAAGAAGCTATTTTGCAATTTTTCAACGACGTAGATATTACGGGAATTGAGATTGAAATTGACGATACGGATCGTTTATTAGTCGCTTCAAGTGCTGTAATTCCGTTATTTGGATTTCCAGGATGGAGATATCGAAATATAAATGAAGTTCTATTGTACCAAGGATCTTTTGACCAAAGTTATAAAACCAAAGGCAAAGGACGGAATGTTTTAGGGATGGTAGGAAGTGGGGCAATGAATAGAATGATGATTTTATCCAAACCTGCATTGCATCAAGGATTTAGAATTCCTACGGGAAAATCGAATGTTGGAATTCACGAATTTGTGCATCTTCTGGACATGGCTGATGGAGCTATAGATGGGTTACCAGAGGTATTAATGCAACAGCAATATGTCTTACCTTGGTTACATGAAATGCATGAAGAAATTAGGGATATTAAAAACCGTAATTCAAAAATAAATCCCTATGGAGCAACAAATGAAGCTGAGTTTTTGAGTGTTGTTGCTGAATATTTCTTCAATCAACCTGATCATTTTGAAAAGAATTATCCTGAATTATTCGACCTAATGGAAAAAATATTTCGGCAGGATTTGGCTTAATTTTTCTAAAAAAAACTTTTATTTTTTTCCCCTTTGAACAAAATTCGATTAACTTTCCGGCTGAAAATTTAATATCTCAAAATTCAAAAGTACCTCATTATGAAAAAAACAATCACGCCATTTTTAATGCTTGTATTCCTTTTAACCTTTTTCAATGCGAATGCACTTCCTCTTGGATTAGCTCCTGTGGACAAAGATGCTAATGAAGCTTCTAAAACTGATGAAATAAAAAAATCAGAAGCAGAATTAAAAGCTGAATGGGACAACATGAGTAGAAAGGAAAAAAGAGCTAAAAAAAGAGCCTTGAAAAAGGAACTTAAAAAAATGAAAAAACAGAAGAGAGCTACAGATGATCGAACGATACTACTTGTTATCTTAGCATTCTTGTTACCTCCTCTTGCGGTCTATCTTTATGAAGATGCAATTACCAATAAGTTTTGGATTTCATTAATTTTATCTCTTTTAGTTTGGGTTCCAGGAATAATTTACGCCTTGTATGTAATTTTAGCATAAGGTTTAATCATAGTTTAAAAAAATAGTCATCCAGATAAATTATCTGGATGACTATTTTTTTTGGAAGAATGTAGTTCCCCGAACAAGTAAAAATTTAATTCTAGCGTAAATTTGTCTAATTTTAGACCTCATTAAAAAAATCAAATTTATGCGATCCATTTTACTTTTACTTACTTTTCTTTTTTCCGCTAATCTTTTTTCACAAGAGATGGCTGATTCAACTTTTATAGTTGAAAATTATGATAAAACGGTTCATGAAATTCCAATGAGGGATGGAGTGAAATTATATACTGTTGTCTATTCTCCAAAAGATAAAAGCCAGGTCTACCCTATTATGTTGCAACGAACTTGCTATAGCGTGAGACCTTACGAAGAAGGGGAATACAAAAAACGACTTGGGCCAAATCGTTTTATGATGCGAGATAAATACATTTTCGTTTATCAAGATGTGCGAGGGCGATGGATGTCGGGAGGACGTTTTGATAATATGCGACCTCACATAAAAGGTAATAATGTAAAAAATAAAAAAGACATCGACGAGAGTTCCGATACTTATGATACTGTAGATTGGTTGATAAAAAATTTAAAAAATCACAATGGTCGAGTTGGCCAATGGGGTATTTCGTATCCTGGGTTTTATACAGCCGCCGCCCTTCCTGAAGCTCATCCAGCTCTAAAAGCTTCTTCCCCACAAGCTCCGATTGCGGATTTCTTTTTTGATGATTTTCACCATATGGGAGCATTTTTGCAAAGTTATTTATTTGCTTTTCCAGTTTTTGGAGTTAACAAAGAAATGCCAACTACGGAGAGTTGGTACAATCACGAATGGGAATATTTTAACAATGGAGCAAACACAGCTGATGGATATGAATTTAATCTAAATTTGGGTTCCTTGAAAAATGTAACAGAAGACATTTTCCCTCAAAACTTCTTTTGGGAGCAAGTAGCTGAACATCCAAACTATGATGAATTTTGGCAAAAACGTTCTATCCTTCCTCATCTAAAAGAAGTCGATCATGCGGTGATGACCGTTGGTGGTTGGTTTGATGCGGAGGATTTATATGGTCCTTTGAACATTTATAAAAACTTGGAAGCAAACAATCCTAAAATGAAAAATACGATTGTGATGGGACCATGGAGTCATGGAGATTGGGCTAGAGAAAGAGGGATGCAAGCGATTAATCATATTTATTTTGGAGATAGTATTTCTACGTTTTATCAAAAAAATGTGGAGGAGCCTTTTTTCAGACATCATTTAAAGCAAACTGGAAACTTAGATTTGCCAGAAGCTTTTATGTTTGATACTGGAATTAAGGAGTGGAAAGAATTTGATGTGTGGCCTCCTAAAAAAGATAAGCCTGTTTCATTACGATTTGAGAAAAATGGTAAATTAACAATCAATCAAGCTGTCGATACCGATGCTGTTTTTGATTATATGAGTGATCCAAACAAGCCTGTTCCTTATCGTTCAGAGATAATTCCAGTACGATTTACGCCGCGTCCATTTATGACGGATGACCAACGACATGCTTCAATGCGTCCTGATGTTTTGACTTTTGCGACAGATACTTTGACGGAAGACTTTACGCTTTCAGGTGAAATTTTAGCAAAGTTGAATGTAGTTCTTTCTGTAACTGATGCAGATTTTGTAGTGAAACTAATTGACGTTTACCCTGCTGATGCAAAGCCAACTAAAGCTACTCCTGATCATGTAACGATGGCTGGATACCAGCAATTGGTTCGGTCAGAAGTATTCAGAGGTCGATTTAGAAACAGTTTTGAAAAACCAGAGCCATTCACTCCTGGTAAAATGGAAACGGTAAATATTCCATTACAAGATGTTTTACATACGTTTAAAAAAGGACACAAAGTGATGATTCAAATTCATAGTACTTGGTTTCCATACATTGATCGAAATCCACAAACTTACATTGACAATATCTTTGAAGCAGAAGAAAAGGATTTTGTCAAAGGAATTATTAAAGTGATGGGAAGTAGTGAGGTTCAAATTGGGAAGCAAGAAAAAAAGGTAATTCGCCCTTAATATATTTTTATTAATTTTTTCAAAAAAGCCAAAGTAACTATTTGTTACTTTGGCTTTTTTTGTTTTCACCAACCTTCATTTTTTTTAAACTAAACATATTTTACTGTGTTCCTTTGATAATGAAAAGAGTAGTCATCATTGGATCAGGAATAGCAGGAATAGCAACGAGTCTTCGATTGCGAAAAAAAGGGTACGAAGTTGAAGTCTTCGAAGCCAATGATTATCCTGGTGGAAAACTCACTTCATTTACCAAAGATGGATTTCGATTTGATGCTGGACCATCGCTTTTTACTATGCCTAATTTAGTCGAAGAACTATTTGAATTATTTGGAGAGGATATTCATAAACATTTTCAGTACAAACAAAAGCAGGTAGTTTGTAATTATTTCTGGGAAGATGGAACGACATTTTCAGTAAACGCTGATGCTCAAAAATTCGCTCAAGATGCAAGTCAAAAATTTGGCGTAGCTAAAAATAAAATAACTAACTATCTAAATCTAAGCAAAAAAAAATACGATTTAACAGCCCCTATTTTTTTAGAAAAATCATTGCATCAGGCAAGTACTTATTTATCCAAAGAAACACTAAAATCATTGATTCAAATGGGTTCAATGGATATTCTAAGTAATCTACATCAAATAAACACAAAGAAATTACAAGAACCTCATTTGGTGCAAATGTTTAATCGCTATGCCACTTACAATGGTTCTTCACCTTACAAAACACCTGGAATCATGTCTATGATTCCGCATTTGGAATTACACTTAGGTACATTTTTTCCAAAAGGTGGGATGCAAAATATTACCAATAGTCTTTTCGAACTAGCCAAAGAAAAAGGAGTAAAATTTCATTTTTCCAAAAAGGTCAAACGTATCCTTGTCGAAGATAAAAAAGCTATTGGAATAGAAACAGAGCAGGAAAAGATCATGGCAGAATTAGTAGTTTCAAACATGGATATTTTTTCGAGTTATAAAAAATTAATGCCAGAGGAAAATCATCCTGAACGAACTTTAAAGCAAGAGAGATCTAGTTCTGCTTTAATTTTTTATTGGGGAGTTAATCAAATTTTTCCTGAATTGGATTTGCATAATATTTTATTTTCTAAAAATTACCAAACTGAGTTTGACTCAATCTTTGAAAAGAAAACGATCTGTGATGATCCAACTATTTATATCAACATCACTAGTAAGGAAGAAAAAAATGATGCACCAATAGGAAGTGAAAATTGGTTTGTAATGATAAATACTCCTGGAGATTATGGACAAGATTGGGAGAGTTTGATTACAAGAGCAAAACAGCAAATACTTGCTAAGATAAAAAGAACGCTGGGTGTTGATCTTGAAAAATTGATTTTGACTGAAGAAGTTCTACATCCTAGATTGATTGAAAAGAAGACGAGTTCATACCGAGGAGCTTTGTATGGTGCTGCCAGTAATTCCAAGTTCGCAGCTTTTTTAAGACATCCTAACTTTAGTAGAAAAATAAAAAATTTATATTTCTGCGGAGGATCAGTTCATCCTGGAGGTGGTATCCCACTTTGTCTTCTTTCTGCAAAAATAGTAGCAGATCAAATTTCAGAAATCTAAAAAAATTAAATGATAAAATGCTGACAATCAACAAACAAAACATATCAATATTTACCATTTGGCTCTTCTCAATTTCAGCTATCATTGGTATTTACTTGGGATACGTAAATTGGTTTATTCCCAAAACACCTTTGAATTTATTGTTGGGAGCAGGACTTCTATTTTTAAATTTACCGATTAATTCACTCCGAAAAATTGCAGTTTGGATTATTGCATTTTCCGTAGGGATGGTTGTAGAAATTGTTGGAGTTCAAACTGGAGATATTTTTGGAACCTACTATTACGGAGAAAATTTAGGTTTAAAATTCATGGGAGTCCCCTATCTGATTGGAGTAAACTGGGCCGTGTTATCATTTATCACCGCAGCAATCAGTACTCGACTGACTAAGAATCTCTGGGGCTCTATTTTGATAGGAACTTGCTTCATGGTTGGACTCGATATTTTGTTAGAACCTTTGGCAGGAGTTTTTGATTTTTGGCATTTTGAAGGAGGTGTGGTACCTATTCAAAATTATGTTGCTTGGTTTGTAACTGCTTTTTTCTTGCAAATTCTTATTCGAAAAACAATGAATTTCGATAAACCATATTTTTCAACTCACTTATTTCTTACTCAAATAATTTTCTTTGGTTCATGTTACTTAATCCTACTTTAGAATTAAGAGATCAAATTATTTTTTATCAAAAAACAAAATGGAAAAACTGGCTAATTGTATTTCTTGTCATTCACCTCACTTCGCTTCTATTGAAAAAACTAAAGCGATGATGCATCCTTCACAAGAGGTTTTTAATTTTGACCAATGTCAAAATTGTGGCTTAGTTTTTTTAAATCCACGTATTCCAGAAAAAAATCTTGGAGAATATTATACGGATTACTATTTGCCTTATCGAGGAGATGAAGCTTGGGGAAAATATGCGAAGTTTGTGGCAGGCAGTCAAAACGCAGTTGATAAAAAAAGAGTGGCGACTGTGAAAAAATACGCTGCTGATATTTCAAAGGCCACCATTTTAGATGTCGGTTGTGGCAAACCAACTTTTCTTAAAATGATTTTCGATCAATATAAATGTAAAGCGGTGGGAACCGATTTTAGTGATTCTGGCTGGAAAAATTCAAAGTCAGAATATCAAGATTTAGAACTCATCGAAGGAGACATTCATCAATTAGAAAATTTGCCTAAAGCTGATATCATCACGATGTGGCACTATTTGGAACATGATTACAATCCTCCAAAAACACTTAGAAAATTGCTTGAGTTGGCAAAACCAAATACAAAACTGATAGTGGAAGTTCCCAATTTTAATTCCTCCACCAGAAAAAAATATGGCTCAAATTGGGCAGGTTTTCATACGCCTCGACATACCGCATTGTACACGCCCGAAACAATGACAAAAATGATGCATCAGCATGGTTGGAAAGTAGAAACTTCTTTTTCTTATGGAAGTTTAAATCCATATATTTTAGATTGGATGAGTCGAAAAGAGGAAGAAGAAATAGACTGGTCTCAATCTATGGAATCTGAGTTTGTTAGTTTTGTGAAAGGGATGATTGGTTTTTTCCCAAAGTCATTTTTCCAAAAAAAGAATTCATTGGGTTTTATGACTGTGGTCGCTTCTCCTAAATTATAAATTGCTTAATGGGTTTTCACCTCCCCAAGTTCCAATTGATTTATAGGGTTGAAACCTACAAAACATTTCTTCGCTGTACCAATCTAATTCTCTAGTTTTTTGAATGGCAACTCGATGGGCTTCACTTTGATACGCAAATTTTTTTAATGCTTCCATATTTTTCCAAATACTAAAAGTAGCCATTTGAAGAACAGGAACCTCACCAATCCCTTTGGTATAAATTAAACCATCATTTTTGGCTAAAGGCTTTTCCGAGGTTGGAACATATTTCCAAAAGGAATATAATTTTTGCCACCGAATTGTGGCTCTGGTAATGATGCAAAGCAATTCATTTTTTTCATCCAAGTCAGGATGCAGATCAAATGGATTTTGATTTGACCATTTCCCACGAGCTAAAATATTTTTCATAAAAATAGTCCAGCGCTCTGCTGTTTGATTTTTATATTTTTGAAAAAGCTTAGCGTTTTTGAAAAAGTCATTGGCACTTTTTTCATTCTCCCAAATAATCAATAATGCATAAGTTGACCAATCAGGAAATGGATTAAAACCTCTTCCCTTGCCGCTTCCCATTAATTTGTAAAACTTAATACCTGGCTGTTTCGACAAGTAGGAATGAGCAAATTGCATCATGCCAAATGCCCAAATTTTGGATCGCCAGTTTGTATATTTGAAAAAAGTAAGGGTGGTAATATTTGAAGCCAAATGTGATTAATTTTCAGTTAGTTAAAAACTCAAAACAGTCTGTTACTAAATAGGTTTAAATAAACTTAAAATAGATCCAACTACTCCACAGTAAACTGAAGGATAATCAAAAAAAAATAACTAGAGACTACTAAATGAAGATAATTATTTCTCCTTGGACAGGAATTTATGAGAGCAAAAAAAAAGTATAAAAAGAGTAAAACTCCCTTTATACTTTTTTTGCATATGACTTTATTTATTTCTAAATAAGTACTTCACTAATCTGAACAACAGGTTCAATATTTGTAAAATTTGGTAAATCACCCATTATTTCGGCAGCATTAGGACCAAAAGAATTTTGATATGATTCCATAGAATCAAAATATAAATTCCCCATTGCTTCATAAGATGCTGGCGAATTAGGTGCTGCTCCTCCAAGTCCTTTTTCTACTGTTGCTCCTTTTACAGCATCTCCCAATAAACTACCTACCAAAGGAATATGCTTAGAACAATAGTAATCCATATCAAATTTTTTACCTGCTGTGTGAGGATACATAACACTCACTTTGATCATTCCTTTTTTCATTTATTTTTATTTAAAATCATTATCCTACTCATTTGGCTTTTCGGGAACGCCTCGTTTTTTTATGGTAACAGAACTCCATTCAATTATAGAAGTCTTTTAAACTTTCTATCCATTAAAAAACGAGAAATTATTATTTAAGTTACGTTGTAAACTAATTGTTTACCCTTTCTTAAACATCAATTTACACCTTTGTTATAAGCAAATTACATGAGTAGAAAACATAGGAAAACTTAAAACTTCTAGTGTTGATTGGAAATTGATTAGGTAATACGCCATGCACTTAATTTAAAATTTCGTGATGGGGAATTTTCTATTTTTTGCAACTAAGTATAAATTAATGAAGTACTAGATGACATTGCTGCTAAGCTTGAATCTTAATAGTTAGATCCTCCATTTCAACGATATCGCCATCTCTTAATTTTTTCCTTTTGCGAAATTCTTGCTCTCCATTCACAATTACTAAACCATCTTCGACCATCATTTTAGCATGGCCTCCACTTTGAGCAATATCTTTTAACTTGAGTAATTTTATCAATTCGATGTACTCATCATCAGGTCTTAAGGTAAATGTGTCTTCTTGCATTTTTTATTTTATTATTGAATGAATTATTATTTCCTTATAATTTTTACAAATGTAAAAAGCCATTTATGAATATTCACAAATGGCTTCTATGAAATTTACTATTTATTTTTTCTAGAAATACTTAATCGTCAAATCAATCAATTTCTGCTTGAAATCATTATAAGGTGGCATCAACATATCCAAGGCATTTGGTACATGTTGTTTGAAAATACCTCTAGCATTTGAGAAGGCTTCGAAACCAAACCATCCATGACTTTTTCCAATTCCACTATTATTCGATCCTCCAAAAGGAAGATTAGCATTAAAGAAATGAACTGCATTATGATTAATACAAGTTCCTCCAGCTCGCGTATTTTCAATAATTCTATTCGTATTTTTTCTACTAGAACTATAAATATAAAGTGCCAAAGGTTTTTCTTTAGAATTGATTTCATCAATCACCTCTTGCAAATCTGTAAATCCATAAACTGGTAAAACAGGCCCAAAAATTTCTTCTGTCATCAAGGAAGAATTTTTAGCAACATTAGTCATAACCGTTGGCGCAATATAGTCTTGGTCTCCATCGAAGTTACCTCCTGTTTCAAGTTTTGCACCTTTTTCCAAAGCATCATCCACGTAACTTTTCACCCTTTCATAATGTCGATTATTGACAATTCTGTTATATGATTTTTCTCCTGATGCGTCCTCTGTATAAAAAGTTTTGAGGTGTTTTTTTACTGCAGTAATAAATGCTTCCTTTTTGCTTTCATGCACAAAAAGGTAATCCGGAGCAATACAGATTTGTCCGTTATTCATAAATTTCCCCCAAGCCACTCTTCGAGCCGCCATATCAATATTTGCAGTTTCATCAACAATGGTTGGTGATTTTCCTCCAAGCTCTAAGGTAACTGAAGTCAAATGTTTGGAAGCTGCTTCCATCACCACCTTTCCAATGTGAGGAGCTCCTGTAAAGAAAGTATGATTAAATGGTAAAGCCAATAATGCTTGAGAGGTTGCAATCCCTCCTTCCAATACAGCCACCTCGTTTTCATCAAAAAGCTCTTCAATAATTTTTTTCATCAAAGCAGAAATATGAGGCGTATTTTCTGAAGGTTTTACCATCACAGCATTGCCCGCAGCTATAGCTGATACCAAAGGGCCAAAAGTCAAATTAAGTGGAAAGTTCCAAGGAGAAATAATCAAGACAACTCCTTTCGGTTCATATTTAATATATGAAGATGAACCTAACATGGCAATTGGAGTGCTCACTTTATGCTTCCGCATCCATTTATTCAAATGACTTTTAGTATGTTTCAACTCACTCGTCACCGGATAGATTTCGGTCAAATCAACTTCACTTGGATGCTTTCTAAAATCTTTGTACAAAGCATCTTTAATATCGCTTCGATATTTTAAAACTGCTTTGTGTAATTTTTCCAACTTCTTATATCGTTGCGATGCTGAAGTATTAGCTACATTGAATTGATTCTTTTGCTGAAGATCAAAGATTCGATTGATTTCTGAAACTCTAGTTTCAGCAGGAACGGTTAAAGTTGCACTCATGATTATTTATGGTTTGAAAGTGACAAAATAGTAAGGGAGAGTTTTTTATTACTTAAAAATATGATTTAAACATCAGAATTTAATATACATAAGTTAATAAAAAACAGTAGAGACTACTACATTGTTTAAAAAAACTGCTTTATTCTTTTGCCAAATAATCAAAGACTAAAACTTTATCTAAAGTCGGTTTTAATATTTCTACAAATTCCTGATGTTTTGGATGAGGTAAATAAACCGCTCTCCCAGCCTCATTTTCAAAACTCACAAAAAAGCAATGAGTAAATCCTTGTTCTAATTCCTCAGGACTATTATTGGTTCCCCACTCGAAATCTTTAATCTCTGCAATGTGGTTAGGTAAATCCCTAAAAGCATTTTCTACTTTTTCAATATCTGTTTTTTCAGCATCATCTTTGAATTTGAATAAGACAATATGACGAAGTAAAGGTGTGGATTTTTTAGTTTGAATCGCTTCTGTGGGATTCGGTGATTGGTTTATTTTCTTATCTGAATTGTTTTCTGAACAACCTAATAACAATACAATTACAAAAATTAGAAATGTTAGTTTTTTCATTAAATTTTATTTTTAAATATTTAGAATTTTTTAACCGTTATAAATTTTTCAAAAATGCGACTAAATCTCGTATTTCCTTTTTCTTCAAAACATTCCCCATCGGTAACATACTTGAAGGAAGACTTTGACTTTCAGCAATGTCGGATTGTTTTATGGTTTTAATATCTTCCTTTCCTAGTTTTAACTTTAGATGTTCGTCTGTTCGTGCCATTACGATTCCAGCTTCACTAGTTCCGTCTTTTAAGGTAAGCGAAACTACTTCATAACCAATTGCATATTCTGAACTTGGCGTGACCAATGAGCCTAAAATTTGTTCCTTACTCAATCGCTCCCCTACTTTTTCTAGCCCTGGCCCTGCATTTCCTCCATATTCAAATATCGCATGGCATTTAGTACATTGTGCAGCTTCATGCTCATAAAAAATACGTTCTCCTTTTTTTATATCGCCACCTGCAAGTGTTTCTCTAAATAGTCTCAAGGGATCATCCGATGACTTAGCTTCCTGATATTTTTTTAATTTTTCAGAGAGTTCGGCATCACCATAATTTTCTACAGCATCCAAGACATCTAATTTTATTTCAGGTTTTAATTTCCCCTCGATTAATAAATCTAAATATTCAGTTAATAAATTATTGGCTTCCTTCCCTTTGAATTTTTTCAATGCGGTAAATGCAGCTTGTTGCTCTTTAAGCGAACCACTTTTAATTATTTTTCCAAAAAGATTGACTGCAACATTTTCGTCAATTTCCGAATCAGGTAAAATTTCTAAAGCCTTAGAACGAACTGAATTATCTTTATCTCTTAAAGCGATTTCCAATGCTGACTCCAACTCATTGGCGTTCAATTTATTCATCGCAATTAAAACTGATTTCCGAACAGAGGCCGTTCGACTCTTTTTTATCAAAGTCAATAACTCAGTACTGTTCTCAGTTATTCCCAATCTTGCGATGGCATTTACGGTGGCTTCCTGAATGTCAGGATTATTATTATCCAACAATACATTTACATATTCTAAAAATGCATTCTTTACTACTTCTACATCTCTTTCAATCACACCTCGATATCGACCATCTACGCGATCAAAAACAGAAGGTTTTGACCAAGTACTCAAAGCTTCTATCGCCTCAGCTCGCATTTCAGCAGGTGCTGATTCTCGGTTAGCAAATTCAATGAGGTTATCAATGTTTTTATTTTTCCCAACTCTTAAATTGGCATTAATAGCTCTTCTCAAAAGTGCTTCAGAAGTAAACCCAGTTTCTTTTAATACATTCGCCAAAGCTGGCAAGGCAGCTTCGATAGAAAAATCATCATTAATTCCACGTGCAGCTTCTGTGACAATAGCTTCATCTGAATCATTTAAAAATTCTGCGATGTCAGGACTTCCCATATTTCTTAAAGCTACTACAGCAACAGTTCTTTGAGATTTTAAATCACTATTTTTAAGTGTAACCAAAGATGATGCTTCGCCAATTCTTCCCAACGCGATCATTCCAGCAGCTCGAAGCCAAGTGTCTTTTCCATCATTTTTTTCCAACATTTTTAGAATAGGAATAACAGCAGTTTCCTCCTCAACTCTTCCCAAAGCTTCTGCACAAAACATTTGTACTCTTGAATTTTCATTATTCAATGCAGCAATCAAATTAGGAGCAGCAGGTTTATATTTGACATCACCCAACATCTTTGCGGCTTGTGCACATATCTCTAAATCTTTATCCTCTAAATATTTAATTAGAACTTCTGCTTTATCAATATCTCCTGTTCGAGCCAATTGCGCAATTCCCCACATCGAATGAATTCTGGCTAATTGATCTTTTGAATTTTGCAATTTTTCTACAAAAACTTTAAATCCTTTTTGATCTCTTTTCACTAATTCAAATTGTGCTTTTTGCCGAACTCGCATATCTTGATGTTCAAGGCAAATTGCTAATTTGGGTAGATCTACTTTTAAAAAATCTTCTTGAATTAACTTTTTCGTTTCTTCACGGATTTCAGCATTCACCTCATCAGGCATATCTACCTTCCAAATTCTACCTTCATTTTTTGTACTCCAACCATTAATCCAATCTGCAACATACAATGCTCCATCTGGCCCAAAATCTAAGCCCGTTGGAAGTAAACCTTTTATTACTTGCATGGTCGTATCCAATGCATAACCAGCTCCATCAGGTTTTAGGGTAAAAGCATGAATGGGAGAATATCCTGGGCCACCGCGAAATTCAGAAATAAAAAAGTGATCTTTCCAAATTGCACCAAGCGCTGTTCCTGGATTGTAAACCATTCCCGTTGGACCGTTCACATAATTTATTATTGGTGGTAAAAAATAAGCCGCTTGCCCTTCCCAACGAGGAAGGTGCATCTTTTCATCCATCCAAACTTTGTAAGAATTATTATCCGGGTCGGTATATTTTCCAAATTGCCAATTGATTCTCCAACCTGTATCTGAACCATTAATTAAGTAAACTAATCGCTCTCGCTCTCCGCTATGATCTCCATCATTATCAACGGAAATTAAATTTCCATATTTATCAAAAACAAACTCATGGGTGTTTCGAACCCCCATGGCAAAGACTTCAAAATTACTTCCATCAGGCTCTGACCGAACCACTACCCCACGATTTGGATATTTCCATTGCTTACCTTCTTTATCAATTACATTCATTCCTATATCTCCAATCCCCCACCAAATTCTACCATCTGGACCTGTAGTCACTCCAGACATTCCATGTGCACCAAATCCAATATGAACGGCAAATCCATGACTTATAGATTGTGTCCAATCGGCAATTCCATCGCCATCATCATCTTTCGTTCTCCATAAATCTGGGCCGACGGAAATAAAAACTTCTCCATTATGAAATTCTACTCCATTCGCCAAATCTGTAATTTCTTCTGAAAAATCTTGCAGATACATTTGAGCGCGATCAGCAACGCCATTTCCAGATTGATCTTCCACAAACCAAACCTCTTCTTTTTCAACCGTCAAGTCTCTCCAATCTCGAACACCATCTTCATTCAAATCTTTAAGGAACTTCTTCGAATCTTCATTTTCATCTGCAAAAGTTTTTCGCAAAAATGCTCGACGATCTTCCACCGTTTGAAAGGATATGGAAGCCACCATCCAATCTCGATGTCCTCGAATATCAAATTCGGAGTTAGATAATCGATGACTGCTCGCATAGTAAATTTGACCATTGGGAGCAACACTAATTGCCACAGGATCTTGCACTAAAGAGTCAGATGCCCAAAGGGATAATTCCAAACCATCGGCCACTTCAGCAGAAACTTCGCTTCGAATTTTCTTTGCTAATTCAGCAGCTTTGGCTGATTCAAATTCTAAAATTCTAGTAGGATATTTTTGAACTTTTTCCTCTTTGCAAGTAAAAAAAACTAATCCAGAAAGGAAGAGGATAAGGAATTGAGGATACTTCATTTTTCTAATTTGTTGACTTTTACGTTTTGTGGTTTAAAGGTAAAAGGTATGTTGGAAAAAGGAAGGGAAATTAGAGCTTATTTTAATTTTGAAGGATTATACTTTTCTGCTTTGATTATAAATATGTGATTCATCAAAGACAAAATAGATAATAGTTAATAGTTAGAAACATAAATGGAAATTTAAAAAATTTACTTTGCTAAAGTGTATAGATAATAACTTTCATTCTTCATGCTGTAATTATCAAAACTCTGCCACAATATTGCATTGGGATAGCGCCTAGCATCTAATTGCTTTGGAGTAATAATTATAATTCTATTTACATTTTTATATCCAGCAAAAAGCTTGAGTTCGCCTTCAGTTGGTAAGTATATTTTCTCTACCCATTTAAAATAAGTAAACGTTTCACCATCAGGTAATGCATAGAAACTTCGATTGGCATATCCAACAACTGGTGCTATTTCAAATTTATTTATCGCAACGATCGCAGCTCGTTCTGGAACTTCTTGTTTAATAAATTCAGCTGCCAATTTTGCATTTGAAAAAGGATGATTAACTTCTTTTTCCATAGCCAAATAGGTATAACGTATTTGGAAAAGAAATATGCTGATCAAAAATCCAATTTGTAAATAATCTAATTTTCCGGCTGCTTGACTTTTTTTGGAAAAAAACAATTGCAAAAGCATCAGGAAAAATATAAAAAATGTTCCCCATTGGCGAACGCCTCCTGTGTAGATAGTTATTAAAAAAACAAAGTATCCAATGGTGAAAAATAAAAATGTAAATACAATGTTTTTTTCTTTTCGGAAAAAATAAATTAACGCCCCTAAAACCAAAACACTAAAAAGTATACCTAAACTATTTACTCCATAAACATTAGTATCAGGAATAGAACCAATCCAAAAAGTATTGGCCAACATTCCTTGAAAGCCTTTAAAAAATACTTCCCCACTCAAAGGTTCCGACAAATATGCTCTTGATAAATCATCCTGACTTGTTCGAGGAAAAACTGAAATTAGAAATACCAGGAATCCAGCAAAGCTACTCCATATTAAAGTAGAAAATGTTTTGTTTTTGAAAACTGAAGCAAAATTTTGAAGTCCTTTTTTTTCCAAAAAAACATAAAACAAAAGTGCTCCAGCCATCATAACAGCATAAACTTCTGTTTGACAAAAAAGAAAAAACAATCCTCCTAAAATCATTAAGTTTCGATTAGAATCACTTTTCTTTTTGGAAAGCACTTTGGGTAATAACAATACAATTGCAAATCCAATCAACATCACAAATGCATATCCTCGACTCACAATTCCATATTCAAAAAATGGATAATAACTCAGCAAAATCAGACCTTTCAGCCATAAGGGCAAACGAAATTTAAACCAAAGCAACCCAAAAACTCCAACCATCAAAATGGCATGAGCCAGCTGAATCAACATCTCATCATTCCCTCCATTTGAAAAAAGACTCCACACTTTTAAATACACATACCACAATCCAGGATGCCCTTCATAATATAATGATCCCAGCAATTCTCCCCATCCCATATCTCGTGCCATCAACCAAGCTTGCCACTCATCCTTCCACAATTCATGATAAGTGAATTTAGAATACAAATACAATCCAACAAAGGCTATAAATAGTCCGATGGAAATTGGTGTAGGAGTTTTTTTATTGGAAAAAAGCATTAATTGAACTGATGTTTAATTGGGACAAATGTAAGAAAAATCAATAGATTGATAATTTTATTTTTAAAAAGGAATCAAATTATTTTACCAAAATTAAAGAAACTAGTGAAAAGCTTACTCCTTATATCATGAGTCACTATTTGTATTTCCGTTCCTTTAGAGACTGTTTTGAAATATGTGCATATTGGAAGATATTAAGTCCTAACTATTCATATCCATCCAATTTCAAAAAACCTATTTTTTTACAATACCATGAAACCCATTTCCCTTCCCATTTCTTACCTTTGCGGCATGGAATTAAAAAATAAAATTAAACGTGAAAAATCCGCAGCTCTTTTTGCGGAAGCTAAAGAATATTTCCCTGGAGGAGTAAATTCTCCGGTGCGAGCTTTTAAGTCAGTTTCTGGACCTCCTCTTTTTATTAAGCATGGTGAAGGATGCCGAATTACCGACGAGGATGACAATGTCTATATTGATTTTTGCTGTTCATGGGGACCGCTGATTTTAGGACATAATAATAATCATATTCGAGAATCTGTGATCAAAACTATTGCTCATGGAACTTCTTTTGGAACGCCAACAAAATTGGGAAATGAATTAGGTAAATTAATTGTCGAAAATAACCGATTCATTGAAAAAATTCGTTTTGTCAGTTCCGGAACTGAAGCGGTGATGAGTGCTATCCGATTGGCTCGAGGCGTAACTGGTAAAAGTAAAGTTGTCAAATTCGAAGGTTGCTATCATGGCCATGTAGATAGCTTGTTAGTGAAGGCAGGAAGTGGGTTGGTGACTTTTGGAGAGAGTACTTCAGCAGGAATTCCTGAAAGTTTTGCAAAAGAAACTTTAGTCATTCCATTGAATGATCGCGAGGCAATAGAAGAAGTTTTAAAACAACACGCTCATGAAACGGCTTGCATTATCATTGAGCCTATTCCAGCAAATAATGGATTGCTTTTACAAGACAAAGATTTCTTAGTTTTCCTTCGAGAAAAATGTACAGAGTATGGAGTTCTTTTAATCTTTGATGAAGTAATCTCAGGATTCAGAGTTGGTTTTGAAGGTGCAGCTGGAGTTTATAATATCCAACCTGATATCATTACTTATGGAAAAATTATCGGAGGAGGAATGCCTGTTGGAGCTTATGGAGCAAGTAAAGAAATCATGAGCCATATCGCTCCTGAAGGGGCAGTTTACCAAGCGGGAACTCTTTCTGCGAATCCAGTTGCCATGTCTGCAGGATTTGCTGCGGGAGAAATGTTAGTTAGGGATGGTTTTTATGAAACAATGGAAAAGAAAACAAAATACTTCGTTGGATTGTTAGAAGCATTCTGCCAAATACATAACTATGAAGTAACTTTTCCTACTATTGGATCTATTTTTTGGGTAGCGTTTTCCAATAAAAGAATTCAAGCAGCAGATGAGATTGATCCAGAAAGTATGGAAAAATTTAAGATCTTACATCACGAGTTATTGCAAAGAGGTGTTTATCTAGGTCCTTCAGGCTATGAAGTTGGTTTTGTTTCTTCCGCTCATACAATTGAAGATTTAGAAGCAGCGGCAAGAATCATTGGCGAATGTTTACACATTGCTAACGGCTAATGATGAACGTTTAACGGAGAAACTCAAGATTCACCGTTAACAATTAACCGGTAACCATTCACCGTTAAAAAAATATGTTATCAAACTTAAGGCTTCGGCTTTTATCTTATTTGGTTATTTTTTACATGCTGATTGCCTTCGCGTGGTGGTCGGTTTTATTGTATTCAAAAAATAAGGATGCCTATTATGCCAAAGTAGAGTTGTTGAAGATGGGAATGAGTGCGGAAGGAATTTATCACTCCAATGAGCACTTTCTGCATACTAAAGAATATCTTGAACTGACTAAAAAATACCAACGACAAGAATGGATGATTTTTGGAGAAGCAAGTGTTTTTATCGTCAGTTTAGTAATTGGAATCTGGTTAATTAATAGAGGTTATAATAAGGAGATAGAAATTGCACATCAACGAAGGAATTTTTTATTATCCATCACTCATGAATTAAAATCCCCAATAGCCAGTATTCGTTTAGTTTTAGAAACTTTTTTAAAAAGAAAATTAAAGCCTGAACAAATTGAGCGGTTTGGAAAAAATGCGATCAAGGATTCTGAACGATTAAATGAACTAGTAAATAATTTATTATTTGCAGCTAAATTAGAAACGGCCTACCAACCTCATTTGGAACCAATTCAATTAAATGAATTGGTCAACGACTTAGTTGATTCTTTAAGTGAAAAATTTCCAAAAGTTATTTTTACCAAAAATATTCAAAGTGAAATTTCTCCTATCGAAGGTGATCGATTGGGAATGGTTTCAGTAGTAACTAACTTAATTGAAAATGCAGTAAAATATAATTTTACCGAGCAGCCAAAAATTGAGATTAAGCTTACTGAAGACAAAGGGAAACTAAGCTTAGAAATTGCGGACAATGGAATTGGAATTTCCGAAAAGGATAAAAAGAAAATCTTTGAGCGATTCTACCGAGTAGGAAATGAAGATACTCGAAAAACAAAAGGAACAGGATTAGGTTTATATATTGTGTCGCAAATTGTAAAAGCACACCAAGGGAAAATATCAGTTGAAGATAACCAACCTCAAGGGACAGTTTTTAAGGTTGTTTTTCCCAAAAAATAAAATTCTTTAAAATATAAATATATCAAAAATGAGAATCTTACTGGTTGAAGATGAAGAAAACATCAGAGAAGTTGTCAAATTAAATTTAGAATTAGAAGAGTATGAAGTGATTACTTCTGACAACGGTAAAGATGCTTTGAAAAAAATTGAAGAGCAACATTTCGATTTATTGATATTAGATGTCATGCTTCCTGATGTAGATGGATTTCAAATATGTGAACAAGTTCGATTGTCTAATATGGAAGTTCCAATTATATTTTTGACTGCAAAAGATACTTCACTCGATAGAATAAATGGGCTAAAAAAAGGAGCTGATGATTATTTGACTAAACCATTTCATTTGGAAGAATTACTTTTAAGAGTCAATAATCTAATTAAAAGGAGTAGTAAGTCACCTGAAAATACACCTAAGATTTACACCTTTGGAAATAATAAAATCAATTTTATTACTTTCGAAGCAGAGACAAATAATGGAAGTTTTAACCTAACTAAAAAAGAGGTGAAGTTATTGAAGCTATTGATTGATAGAAAAAATGAAGTAGTGTCTAGGCAACAGATACTCCAATCGGTTTGGGGATATGATGTTTATCCATCCACTCGAACGATTGATAATTTCATCCTTTCATTCCGAAAATATTTTGAAGAGAATCCAAGAGAACCAAAATACTTCCTGTCTATACGAGGAGTAGGTTACAAATTTAACGCATTATAATTAATCCATTTTTAATTCTCTTTTTCATGTCACAATATGAATAATTCAAAATAAAAAAAAGGTAATCCTTTCAATGACTTCTATTTTATTCTATATAAATATGTAGCAATGAATATTTATTTCCTTAAAAAGTGAAAAAAAGTTTTGATTTTTTTTGTTGGAAATTTTTTTTGCCCTATGTTTACATCATCTTGATAAATAGCAACTATTATTAAGATCTCTACCAATAGAATTTCAACCCAAAACCAGATTTAAAAAGAAATTACATCAATAATCCTTTATTGATAAAGAAAAGGGTGTTGTTTTATATAATAAGTTTTCTGTATGAGAGAGGTAGCAACTTTTAGTTGTTACCTTCTTTTTTTTTATTAAATCTGTACCTTATCATTCCACTTATAATCTTACAATGTTACTTTTTCATTTTTCCTCATTAGGACTTTGTGTTGAAAAAGTTAAAACCTTACTGTATTTGGTACCCTAAGGAATTATTGACCTTCCATCACTATTATTTAAATCATATTTTCATCATCTATAAAAAAAATCCTGCGTATGAAAACTCGTTTTCTATTTTGTCTAACTCTTCTTTTCTCTTTTTCATTTTTATTCCAAAATTGTAGTTCGGAAAATTCTACTAGTGATAACTCAAAAGTAAAAACTGAAAATCTTACTGATGATATTTCTTCAAATATTGGGAAACAAGAAGTTGCTCCTCCACTAAATTCAGTTGATGTGCCGTTCCAAAATTTTGATGTCACAAATTCTAATGCACAAACTATTAATTTGGACAATGGAACTTCCATCGAAATACCTGCAAATGCCTTCGTAGATGCCAATGGAAATGCGATTACTACAGCAGTAAAAATTAGCTACAGAGAGTTTCATACAGCTGCAGATATTCTTGCAAGTGGAATTCCAATGAAGGCTTCACATAATGGTCTTGACGGTGATATGCAAACTACTGGAATGTTTGAAATTAACGCTTCAGTTAACGATCAGAAAGTTTTTGTAGCTGAAGGAAAAAACATTGGTGTTAATATGGCAAGTAATGTGGATGGCGACAATTATGACTTTTGGGAATTAAATCAAGAAACTGGCGCTTGGGAAAATTTAGGAGGTTCAACTGCTCAACCAAATATCAAAAAACAAGAAGCTGAAAAAACAATCGCTAGTCTTTCAAAAATGAGAGCTCCTACTCCACCGGCTAAATTTGACAAAGCAAAACCTGTTTTAAATTTTGATTTGAATTTAGATAGCTACCCTGAATTAAAATCTATGAAAAATATCTTTTGGCAATTCACAGGTAAAGGTGAAAATCCAAAAAATAATCCTTGGGTATTCGAAGAGAAATGGACTTCGGCTGATATCAAAAAAGGATCTAGAGGAAATGAATACATCATGGTTTTGAAAAGTGATAAGAAAAACTTCTCTACAACTGTTTGTCCAAGTCAAAAAGGAAAAGAATTTGATGAAGCTTTATCTAATTATGAAACTGCTCTAAAAGAATATAAATCTAATGAGACGACCAAAGAAGAACGAATGAACTTTATGAAGCGACAAGCTGATTTTGTACGAAGTTTCCAAATTCAAAATATGGGAATTTATAATTGTGATGCTTTAATTGGAAATCCAGATGCTTTAGCCTTTGAAGCAAAATTCGACTTTGGGTCAGACGTTCCTACATCTCATAGCAAAGTTAATGTATACTTGATTACGAATGATGCACGTTCAGTAATTGCTTATCCTTATACTACGAGAAGAAATATTCTTTTGGATCCTGCAATGGATAATCAATTAATAGCCATTTTGCCAAATAATAAATATGCAACTTTTACGCAACAAGATTTTGATGCAAATTTAGAAGAAATGAAAAATTCGAATGGAAAGGTTTTCACTTTTAAAATGAATGTTGAAACTGAACCAATCGAAAGTGTAGAAGATTTGACCAAAGCAATGGCTGCACTATAATTTGAATCAGAAACTGGCTTTAAGATCGCCAATGATTTGAATTCAACCCTACGTTCTCTTTTATCGATTTTACTTCGCTAAATAAAAATCAGAGACTGGCTTTAAGCCAGTCTCTGATTAAGAAAATAAAGCTAATAAATGCGGTACCATCTCACCTTTCTTTTTTCCATTTTATATCTATTTTCCTTTGCACAATTTGAAGCAAGTAATTTATTGCCAATCAAGATTGAACAGAAATGGGGATTGATTGATGGAAATGGAAACATTGTGATGGAACCCAAATATGATCTGATCGGAAATAGATTTGGCAGCCAAAGGCTTGTGGGATCTAGATTAGCACCCGCCTATGTTTCTGTCCAATTAGGAAGTAAAATTGGATTAATTACTATTCGAGGAGAAGAAGTATTGGCTCCACTTTTTGACGAGGTGATTGATGCTTTTCCAGAATCTGTTTTTACGGTAAAAAATGATGGGAAACTTTTGGTAGTTAATGGAAAAGGGGAAACTATTTTCGATGGGAAATATGAGGAGGTTATTCCTATTTCAGGAATTAGAGATTTTTATATTATCCGAGAAAATGGGAAATATGGTTTACTAAAAAAAGGAGAAGGATATATTATCTCACCTGAATATTCTCTTTTAAAAATTCATCAACTACGAAAACCTTTTCTAGAATTTAAAACAGAAACCTCTTCAAAGCAAGAAAAATACGGGATCATTGATTTTGAAAACAATATCATTTTACCTGCCGAATTTGACTCAATTAAAATGATTAATGAAAATCTTTTTGTGACCAAAAAAGAATTTTTCGAGCTTCGTGATAATGAAAATAATATTCATATTTCTGAAAAAGATAAATGGTCGAAAGTAAAAATTTTATCTAATTCTTTTCTCTCCTGCTCAAGTAATATTGAAAAACAAACCAAAATCTATTCGCTAAAAAGTAAAAAGTTTATTGAGGTCAAAACTGACTTTGATGAGTATGTTAGATTTCGAAGTAATTTTCTTTTGGGAAAAAAAGATGGCAAATATGGACTTATCGATACCTTAGGGAATGAAGTCATTCCGCCGAGGTATAAACAAATAATACATTTAGAAGGTGATTCATTATTTAAGGTGCAAAAATTTCTTTGGGGAGTTTACAATATAAATCAAGGATTAGTGGCTTCCATTAACTACGATGAGATTAATGCATTTCAAGATCAATTTGCAGAGGTTCAAGTTAAAGGGAAATCAGGTTTAATCAATCGTACAGGGAAAGAAGTTGTAAATACGAAATTTGAGTATTTTCAATTTCAAGATGAATTTGTCAAAGGTTTTGTTGGAACAACTATGCATTATTTTCAAGCTGACTCCTTGGATCAATTAGAACTTTTGGAGATCTATCCGGAAGTCTACACGCTTCGAATAGGTTATGGAGATGCAATGGATCAGATGCCTAATATTTCCAATTTTAATCAACCAAGAAGCCGTAGAAGAAGAGTCAATAATGGACGAGGTCAAAAGAAAACCCCAGATTATAGTTTGGTACATAATAGCGACGTACAATGGTTTCATGATTGGGGACTCTGGGGATTGAAAAGAAAAAGTACCAATGAAGTTTTGATAAAACCACAGTATGAATTTATTAAAACCTTACCTTTTACTGACCTTACCATTGTTTATAATTATGATAAAAAAATAGAGGAAAATGAGATTATAAAATTGTTGTCTATTCGCCCCAGGGCGGGTTCTTTTGCGATTGCATTTTATAGTCATGAGCAAGAAAAATTTGTAACAGACTTTGAATTTTTAGGCGTTCAGGTGGAAGACTTTTATTATGACTTGCCACTAGCTCGGGTTTTGGATAAGGATGGAGAATTCACTCTCATTGACCAAAAAGGAAAAATTTATCGAAATAAAAAAACCTTTGATTACATAGGAGATTTCTATGAAGGCAAAGCTAGAATTTGCCTAGGAGGCGTTGCGAAAAAAATCAAAGACGGAAATGAAAAAGGTTATAACGTTAATACCACCACCACCTTTCAATATAATTATCAAATTAGATTTAATCGGTTCAATACTTTACCCACAAGTGATTTATTTATCATTGGTGGTACTTGGGGATTTATCGATACACTTGGCAATGTAATCATTCCTCCAACTTATGAATATGTTCGAGACTTTGACAACAAAACAGCTATTTGTAAAAATGAAAATCATTGGGGAGCAGTCGATAAAAACAACAAGCCAGTTTTAGAATTTAAATATCGAAGTATCGAGTGGGAAGATAACTACATGAAAGTTGGTGTGAAAAATAATCGACCTGTTTTTTATAACTCACTTGGTAACTCTGTAGTTGATTGGGGATATGATAGATTTAAAGAATTTTCAGAAGGCTTTTGCGCCGTTAATCAAGATGGAAAATGGGGCTTAGTTAATGAGAAAGGGAAAGAAGTCTTACCATGTGAATATAATGTTATAAATTCTTTTAGTGAAGGTTGGGCTGCTGTGGAAGATGAGATGGGATGGTATTTTATTGATTCAACTTTGGAAATAAAATTAGATTTAAGAGATACAGAATATTTGGGGGTTGGAAATTTTTCAGCTGGACTTTGTTGGTATAAAATAAAAAGGAATAATAAATTCTATTATGGATTTATGAACAAGGCTGGTGAACCAATGATTAATTCCATTTTTACCAAAGCTTTTGATTTTCAACAAGGGAGAGCTCGCGTTGTAAAAAATAGAAAAACTGGATTGATTGATACAACTGGTAATTTCATTATGCCTGCTAAAAAATACGATTTAGTTTTTCCATTTGATGAGAATGGAATCGCTCAGGTTCGAGCAAATAATATGGGTGATTTTGGATTAATTAATCGAGAAGGTGAAACATTGACTTCTTGTATTTATACTAAAATATTCCCATTCAATAATGGCTATGCAAAAGTAGTAACTGCCAAAGGAATTGGCTTTGTGGACTCACTCGGCAATGAAGTGATCCCTCCACAATATCGAGCAGTTGGAGAATTGTCAGAAGGTTTAGTCGCTGTTCAACATGGTTTTTCCTACATGTGGCAATACATTAATATGGAAAATAAAATTGCCTTTAAAGGGAAATTTTCCAAAGCAGAACCATTTAAAAATGGTAAAGCAATCGTCACACTTCGACGTGCTGAAGATAGTGCGAATTTAGTCATCGATAAAAATGGACAACCAGTTGAATTAAAAAATAATGGAATGGTGCTGCATTTTGCGGAAGATAAATATGGCTTCAGAAGGTTTATTCGAGATAATAATGGGAATGTGCAAAGTACTTATTGTTATTATACCGACTCTCTTGGACAGCATATGTTTAATCGAAAGAGATTTAATAATGTTGAACCATTTAATGATAATATAGGCCTTGCTCAACTATCCAATCAAAAATGGGGAACACTTACTCAACGTGGTTATGAAATCATTCCGCATAAATTTCATAAGATTTTTCCGCTCCAAAATAATATGTTCTCTGCGATTGCTGCTGAGCTTTTTGGCTTGTATGATGCAGACGGAAATATGATTCTGGAACCAGTTTATGATTATATAAAATTAGATCAGAGGCAAGATATTTTTAGAATAGAGCAAGGAAGTAAGATTGGATATTTTGCGAATGATGCTGTTTGGTTGTGGCAGCTGCAAGACTGATTTTTTTGCCGCAGATTTGGATGATTTTTATGATTATTCTGATCTCCAATCTTTGATAAGTTGTTTCCCTAATAAGGGATCATACGGATCATAAAAATCATCCAAATCTGCGGCAAAAAAATTACCAAAACCCACCTTCATTAAACATCCGCCAAATCTGATCATCCTTAGGTGGATCAGCTACAATTTTCACAGGTTCTTTTTTTACAGGATGAATAAATTCCAAACTTCGACTATGTAAATTAATATTTCCTTTCCATTGCATTCTTGGAAAACCATATTTTACATCTCCCACAATCGTACATCCCATACTAGCTAATTGAACTCGAATTTGATGAGGTCTTCCTGTCAATGGATTCACTTCAATTAAATGATTACCACTCACCTCTCCTATCATCTTATAATCTAATTCCGCTAATTTCGCATCGGGATTTCTTCGGCTTGGTTTATCCAAAGCCTTTGCCATGTTTTTTGCCTTATCCTTAATTAAATAATGTTTTAAATGCCCTTCAAGCGGTTGAGGTCTTTTTTTGGAAATAGCCCAATATGTTTTTTTCACTTCTCGACTGGAAAACAATTTTGGCATTCGAGACAAAGCTTTGGAGGTTCTTGCAAAAACAATTGCACCACTTACCGGCCGATCTAATCGATGAACTACCCCAAGGAAAACATCACCAGGTTTTCCATATCTCATTTTAATATATTGCTTTACATATTCCACCAATGGAGTATCTCCAGAAGCATCTCCGTGAACCAACATACGAGCTGGTTTATTTACTGCAATCAAATGATTGTCCTCATGGATAACTTGTAATCCTCTTATATCTAATGCCATTTTACATTTTATTTTATCAGTAGACTTTATTCGATGGACGTTGAACGTTAGACGTTTTACGGCCCATCATACAATTCTATTTCGAATAAACTATAGTAATTGGTAACTAAAATAAGTTTTAAGCCACTAAGAATCTGATTTATTCATTTTCTAAAAATCATGCAAAAATAGGTGTAAAAATGATAAAAAAGCATTTTTTCTTTCGATCTATTATTTTTTTCATATTTAACTAAAAATAAATACATTAAAATAGTTCACATATGACTTTTGGCATAAACATTGCAATATTTTTTAATGTGTAAGTTTTGGTTAAAGAATTGTAAGATTCGTTTCAGCCCGTAAGAGATTACGGGCTATTTTTTTGCCCAAAATCTAAGAAATTTAAAATCAAACATCAAATATCCCTAATTTCCAATTTGGAAATTAGGGATGTTTTTTTTGGAAAACTAACTGTTAAACTGTTTTCGCTTTGCTAATTGTTTAACTGTTATTTCAACTCACTTCTTTAGGAAATAGTTAAACAATTAGCAAAGCGAAAACAGTCCAACAGAATATTTTTCTCTAAATAAAATCTGAAAAGAACATTGTCTAAATCACAAATGATTCTTGTTTAAATTAGATTATCAATTTTCCTGTTTTTTATTTTTCCATTCCTTCAATTCACTTATATTTGCACGATTTTTAGAAGTACGATTTCTACATATTTTTGAAAACAAGTTTCTTAACCAAAATAAAACTTAACCAATCATGATAATTGGAGTACCAAAGGAAATTAAAAATAACGAAAACAGAGTTGCGCTAACACCTGCAGGAGCGCTTGAACTAACCAAACGAGGCCACACAGTTTATGTTCAATCTACAGCTGGTGAGGGAAGTGGTTTTACTGACCAAGATTATAGAGATGCAGGAGCCAAAATCAAAAAAACAATTGAGGATACTTATGCCGTAGCTCAAATGATTATGAAGGTCAAAGAACCAATTAGAGCTGAATATAAATTAATCAAAGAGGATCAATTGGTATTCACTTATTTCCACTTCGCTTCACACAAACCATTAACAACGGCAATGATCAAAAGCAAAGCAGTTTGCTTGGCTTATGAAACAGTTGAATTGGAAGATAGATCTTTACCTTTATTAGTTCCAATGTCAGAAGTTGCAGGTAGAATGGCAATTCAAGAGGGAGCAAAATTCTTGGAAAAACCAGCTGGCGGACGAGGAGTTTTACTAGGTGGTGTACCAGGAGTGCCTCCAGGAAAAGTATTAATTATCGGAGGTGGAATCGTTGGAACTCAAGCTGCAAAAATGGCGGCAGGATTAGGAGCAGCGGTAACAATTTTAGATATTAATTTACCTCGTCTACGATACTTAAATGATGTGATGCCTGCGAATGTAAATACGATGTACTCAAATGAGTATAATATTCGTGAATTAATTCAAACACATGATTTGATCGTTGGAGCAGTTTTGATTCCAGGAGCAAAAGCACCAAACTTGATTACTCGAGATATGTTGAAATTAATGCGTCCAGGAACTGTTTTGGTTGATGTTGCTGTCGATCAAGGAGGTTGTATGGAAACGACAAAACCAACTACGCATGCAAAACCAACATTTATTATTGATGATGTTTTACATTATTCAGTAGCTAATATGCCTGGAGCTGTTCCTTACACTTCAACCGTAGCTTTGACTAATGCAACGCTTCCTTATGCTATTCAATTAGCAGGTAAAGGATGGAAAAAAGCATGTAACGATGATAACAGTTTGAAATTAGGATTGAATGTAATTAATGGAAAAGTGGTTTATAAAGGAGTAGCTGATGCATTCAATTTAGAATTACACGATGTTGAAGAATTCTTGAAATAATATTTTCGAAAAATTCTTTTCTTAAAATAAAAAGGTGTTGACATTATTGATGTCAGCACCTTTTGTAATTGTATTGTTATCAATTTTATTTTGAGCAATATATTTTCTCTCTTTATCGAATCAAAGTAACATTTCCTTTCATCAAATACTCTTCTCCTCCAAAACATTTTAACTCCACATAATATCCAAAAACATCAGGAGGAACTATTTTTCCATTAACCTTTCCATCCCATCCTTGATTGATATCTTTAGTTTCAAAAACCTTTTCTCCCCAACGGTTGAAAATGACAAAATGAATTTCTTCGATATAATTGCCACGAACAAAAAGTTGATCATTTAGTCCATCATCATTTGGGGTAAAACCTTTAGGAACAAATACATAAGGTTCTACACACCTAGATTCATCAAAGACAAAAATAGTTATACTGTCCTTATAAATACACCCCAAATTATTATCTTCGATATCTACGTAATAAGTGGTTGTTTCTTCAGGAGCAACATTTGGGTTGGAAGTATTACATCCTTCAATGGTTTCATCACAAGGTGTCCAACTGTACAACCAATCAGGATTTTCAGTTGCATTAATTTGAACTAACTCTCCCCCATTTATAGTGTCAAAGTCAGAAGTCAATTCTACCAAGATTCCCAAATCCAAAACATTTACTTGAATCGTATCTTCATATTCACATCCATATTGATTCTCAATTAACAAAGTATACTCTGTGGAATCTAAAGGACTAAAAACTGGGGTTGCAGTATTATTATCTAAGACTATTCCATCTTCCGGAGACCAAGCAAATAGCAAATCTGCCAAAGGGCTTAATGGACTTAAATTAACTTCTACCTGAAGTGAATCGCCATAACATAAGGTGACTTCCTCTTCTAGGTCAGCTAAAATGGCAAAGCTAGAAATTTCAATACTATCACTTAAGGTACATCCTGCTTCGTCAATAACTTGTAGATAATAAGTAGCAGAATTACTCGGCGATGCTGTATAGTTAGAATTTTCACTCAATACGTTTTGGAAATCAGATTGGTCTGACCAGATGTAATCAACTGCATTATTACTATTGGCAATTAATTCCAAAGTCTCATCACAAATAATCGTGTCTGTTGGATAATTCCAATTCAATTCTAATGGTTGAGTTGGAAGAATAACATTAATTTTTCGAACCTCATTACAAGTAATATTATTGGGACTAGTAATCGTCACAAAATACTCTGTTGAAGCTAAGGGAGTCGCTAATGGATTATAATAATTAGCTGAATCCAAACTCCCAGATGGACTCCAATTATAAAACAAATCTGGATTTCCATTTGGATTTAGGTAGACTGAATCAGAGCCACAAAGTTTGATGGTATCTTGAATAGTTTCTATTTCGATAATGTCAATAATTACTGGGTTGGTAATGGAATCAATACAACCATCATCAGATATGACAATCAATTGAACATCCAAAGTATCTGCATCAGAAAATATAAAAGTTGGATCTTGATCTGTACTGGAATAACCATTATCGATCGACCAATTCCAATCAAAAATATTTCCTGAATAGGAAGACGTATCTGAAAATTCAACTACCGCGCTATCTGAACAAATAACTAATTCCCATTCGAAACCTGCTGTCAATGGATTGGTAGGAACATTAAATGCAACAGACCTTTCTTCAATACAACCATTCCCAGGATTAGTAATTGTAACATTATAAGTAACGGAAGAATCTGGATCAGCAAATGGATTAGCACTTAACGTATCGCCTAAAAGTCCAGTTCCAGGGAACCAATTATAAGAATAATTAGGGTTACTATTTGGATTTAAAAACACTCCATTCCCATTACAAGAAGCAACAGCTGTAGGAATATTTACATCATCCATAATGGTAATATTTATTTCATTATTTAAAGTATCCATACATCCATGTGCAGATGTAACTATCAATTGGACATTTAAAGGAATATTATTAAAGAATGTAAATATTGGATTTTGTTCATTTGAGATTTGAGAATTAACGAGCCAATCCCAGGCAATAATATTTCCTGAGAAAACAGATTGATCATTCAATTGTAAAACAGCACTATCAATACAATTCAAATATTCCACTTGAAAGTCTGCTTGCAAAGGAATATCTGGAACTAAAATTTCAACCGTACGAGTTAAAGTACAATTTCCATTGGTTACTGTAACCGAATAATTTGTGGTTTGTGTCAAATTTGAAACATAAGGACTCGCGATATTGGTACCACTTAATCCGGCGGAAGGTGCCCAAGTGTAATCGTAATCTGGATTTCCCCCAGGATTCAAAGTGACCCCACCTGATGAACAATAAATAATTGATCCTGGCACATTAATATCTATCAAATTAATTTCTATTTCTTGACTTGAAGAAGCCACACAACCATCTGCTGTTGTTACTGTTAATTCAGCAATGATCGTTTCACTTTCGTTTAGAGTAATTATTGGATTTTGCAAATCAGAAAAAACAGTATTATTCCCTGTAAAAGTCCAATTCCAATTTGTAATTATATTGTTAGAATTAAGGGTCGTATCCGTAAATTCAATTATTGCATTATCAGTACAATCATCAAAAACGAAAGTAAACCCAGGTTCCAAAGGCTCATCTGGAACTATTACATCAACCGTTCGGATTATTTCACAAGGGCCATCAGAAACAGTTACAGTATAAACGGTGGTACTTAAAGGATTAGCAATAGGATTAGGAGCTGTTGGATTATTTAAACCAGTTCCAGGTGACCACTCATAATTATAGGAAAGATTTCCCCCTGGATTAAGTTCGACTCCACTAGCATTACAATCAACAATAGTGTCTTGAATATTTATATCGATTAAGTTAATCTCAATAGATTGAGAAATGATTCCGATACAACCATTATTTGTGATAACTTCCAAACTAACTTCCAAGGTTTGACTTTGGTCTAAAGTGATACTTGGATTAGAAATATCAGAAGAATCACCATTACTAAACTGCCAATTCCAACCAATAATTTGTCCTGGTGCAAAAGTAGATTGATCTTCAAAATCTATAACTGCTTCATCAGTACAATCATCAATCGTAAACGAAAAATCTGGATTTAAAGGAACGGTTGGAACCACAACTTCAACAGTCTGAATTACTTCACAATCGCCATCGCTAATCTCAACGGTGTAAGTTGTCGTACTCAATGGAAATGCAAAAGGGCTTGCTATATCATCATCAGTTAATCCTGAACTTGGAGACCAAGAGTAAGTATGATTTGGATTCCCTCCAGGATTTAGTTGAATAGGATTTCCATCACATAAAATAACCTGACTAGGTATATTTACTTCCAATAAACTAATTTCTACTTCTCCCGTAAATGATGCCTCACAACCATCTTCTGTAAGTACTTCCAGGGTAACTTCAATAGTAATATTTTCATCAACAGTCAATATCGGGTTTTCTAAATTTGAAGTTATTCCATTACTAAAAATCCAATTCCATTCTATCACATTTCCAAAAGAATATTGTGATTCATCATAAAATTGAATATTGGCTTCATCAATACAATCACTTACGTCGTATGAAAAATCAGCCATCAAAGGTATATCTGGAACTAGTACTGTGACACATGCTTCTTCAGTACAAGTGCCATTAGTTACGGTCACACAATATTCAGTTGTCTCAATTGGATTCGCAATTGGATTCGCAATTTCAGAGTTATTTAAAGTAGAGGAAGGAGACCACACATAAGAATAATTAGGGTTTCCTCCTGGGTTTAAATTCACAGGAACACCACTACATTTTATAATTTCATTTTGAGGTAAGTCAAATGAAAAAAGCTCTACGTCAATTGTATCAATAAAAATATCTGAACAACCTTCAACAGTCTGAACTTGATATTGAACAATCAAAGTTGTCCCTGCCTGAGCGGTCAGAACTGTATTTGGATTATTAGAAGATTGTCCATTTGAAAATGAATAAAACCAATTATTGATATTTCCAGCAGGAGTTGAATTATCTGTAAATGAAAAAGTAACATTATTACCATTCGCGTTACAATTAAGCACTTCGTAATTAAAATTGGCGATTACTGGTTCATCTGGAACAATCACTTCAACTGTTTTCTCAACTTTACAATCAATATTATTTGGATCAAAAATAACCACCGTATAAGTTGTGGTAACTGGTGGACTTGCAACTGGAGATACTGCATTCACATCATTTAAAAATGTAGCTGGAGACCATTCATAAATCAAATCTGGATTACCCAAAGGATTCAAGACCACAGAATTACCATCACATATTACAGCCTCCTCTTCAAAGAAACTTAAATCTAGTAATGAGAAAGCAATCAATTCATTCAAGGTATCGGAACATCCTTCATCAGTTGTTACGATTAATTGAACTTCAATTTCTTGACTTGAATCTAATTCTAATATTGGATTTTGTTCTAAAACATTTGGCCCATTTCCAAACGTCCAAATCCATGAATTGATATTTCCTTGAACAGAATTTGAAAGGTCTGTAAATTGTATTTCTAATTCATTTTCACATTGCAAATAACTCCATTCAAAGTCAGCTTCGACAAGATTTTCATCTATATTTATTTCAATACTTTCACTAGGAAGAATACAGGGAAGACCAGCAATAGGAACTAATGAAATAGTATAAATTCCATTAATTGGAAATTGATAAATTATTGTTTGTCCTAGAATCGTATCATTACCTGTTGGCAATTCAATAATCCATTGATAGTAAATTGCATTGGAACTCAAGTTATTCAACTCAACCAAATATGGATCATCACAAGATCGCATTGTTTCAATTTCAACTGGAGCGGAGTCATCAATTACTGTCATTAAAACCGAATCTAAATAGGTACAACCATATTGATTTTCAGCTTGAAAATAAAATACAGACTCTCCTGCTTGATTAGCAAAGACTTCTAAAATCGAGTCTGTTGATAGTACCTGTATATTAAACCAAGTAAAACTTAATGTATCATTAGGATCTAAATTAGTAGCCGTGAATGTTGCCAAATCACCAATACAAACCAATTGAGTGTCTATCAAATCAACATTTACAGATTTTTCAAATATCGTAATGCTATCCATTGCTTCACAGTTTCCGGCATTTGAATATTGAACGTAATAAGTAGTTTCGCCAATATCAGAAACTGTAACACTTGATGAATCAGAAATGATAATATTAAAATTAGGATCAGTCGACCATAGATATTCACCATCACCAACATCTGTAGTTGCCGTCAAAGTAGTTTCTTCCGCACAAGGAAATGAGGTAGAAGTTATGGACAAATTTGGATTTTCAAATACATTAAATTTAGTTTCTAGTTCTGCTACACAATTATTTAAGGTATCATTTATAACCAAGGTATAACTAATATCTTCTTCAGGATATGCTAATGGAGAGGCAATAAATGGATCACTTAATCCTTCTATCGGCGACCACTCATAGGAGAATGGAAATACCCCTGGGTTAGGATTTAATTGTATGGTATCTCCTTTACAAATGATATGTTCAAAAGGTAATAAATTACTTGAAATAAGATTTACTTGAATTGAATATTGTTGTATTTCTTGGCAACCATTGCTTGAAGAAACCACTAAAGCTACATCCAAAACTTGTGAAGAATCAATCGTAAAAATTGGATATTGTTCATTGGATGTTTGACCATCACTCAGCACCCAATACCAATCAATAATAGTATTCATTGGATCTGTACTTTGATCAATCAAAGCAAGACTGACACTATCCGTACAATTTAATGTTAGGTATGAAAAATCAGCTACTAAAGTACTTTTCGTCAAAGAAATAGTAGCGAAGGCTGTATCTGCACATATACCATTTGGATCTGCCACTAACATTATTGTGTAAGTTCCAGTATCAGAATAAGTGTAGGTCGGATTTGTTTCAGAAGAAGTAGCATTTGGATTTGCAGGATCATTAAAATACCACAAATACTCATCTGCATTTATACTTGTATTCTGAAAATTAACTTCAAGGTCATCACATTGCATAGAGGGTACTTCAAAATCTGCAACCAATTCAGAACATACTCCAACGTTATATTGGAACTCTCTTCTGGTCTCCGAAATTAATTCACCATCTCGATATTCTTGAATGCACATTCCCACCAAAAAAATTCCTTGAGTATTAGGAGTAGCAGTTACAATTCCAGTTACTGGATCTATTTCCAAAGGAATTCCTCCTAACAAATTTGTCAAACTATATGGTGGATTTAGCCAATTTATTGGATCATAAGGTGGAGGATTTGGTGGTTGAGGACGAGGGTCATCAAATGATGCTCCATCCAATGGAGTACACAAACTATACACCAACGAATCACCATCCACATCAATTACTGACTGGTCAAAAACGAAAGGTTCATTGATACACAAAAATACAGGAGGCAATGCGGAAAACTGAGGACTACTATTACATTCTAACAAAGCAGTTTCAGAAATATCAATCACAAAAGATGCTCCTGTATCAAACGAACTAACAATATTTGAAATGGTGGAATTTCTACAGCACCGTTGATAAACTAATTGGTAACCTCCTGAGATAGGTGGTAAAACAATCGTATCCGTATAAGTCATCGAATGAACACAAATATCTTCTGGAGCAAAAAGGCAAGGATCTGAAATTACAATATCAAGTGTATCATCAACCGTGGCAGGTATTAATAATTGTCCTCCTGGTGCTCCCATCAAACTTAACACTAATTCATTATTCGAATCAAATATTCCAATAGAAGCTTCTGGATCAAACTCAGCATTGGGTGATCCATAAAAACAGTCCCGATAAACAGTTAATTTTACTTCAAAAGTGTTCCCTCCTAAACAATTGTAAGACATCTCCCCTCCTACGATATGTGAAGCGTTAGTCAAAAATGGATTTAGAAAAAAGGAAAAAAGTAGGATTAAAAATCCATACCGTTTTGGGTTAATTTTTTTTCTAAAAATAGCACATAATCCTTTTGGATAATTCATCATTATTCCTTGAGTTATAACTTGTAATTGATTGTCTCAATCAATTAATCGGTAAATGGCATTTCTTTCTGAGGAATCAGGAGTGAGGTTGGTCGCTCCTGACTCCTCTTTAAAATTTCAATATCTTAATTTCTACTTTTCTCAATTTAGAGACTTCAGGGCTATATGTTCCTTTGTATATACTTGGTGAAGTAATTATTATTGGTTCAAGTACTTCAAAATTTAATAATCCTTGATCTATATAATTAATTAACTTTCCCCCTAAGTGAGCCCTAAAATGATTTTTCAAACTACTTATTCGGCGCTCCATCAATGCAGAATTTTTATTGTTAAGTGCATTCGAAGTCAAAAATCCTTGCAAACCAATAGTTACTTTATTTCCTTTTTCCAAAAAACTAGCAAGCTGATCAGAAAATTTAATTAACTCTTGATAGTTCTTTTTCAAATCATTATCAAAAAAATCATCCACTCGATCTAAGGCATCTTCACGTTGGGATTGAGCAAACTTTCGAACATACCGATCCTTAAATCTTTCTTTTTTACTGTAAAAAACAAGGAACGTTTGTTCATAATTTTTATTCGTAGTATTGCTCCAACTTTCAGGATCAGGTTGATTGTTATTAAAAAACAAGGCCAATGGAATGAACTCATTCAACATATTTTCAGTCACCAATTCTTCTTCTAATTCATCAATAAGTGGTGACTCTACAAAGTCACTTCCTTCAGGTAATTGATTCATGAAAAATGGTAAAGTCAATTCTGTTGCACCTAATAAATTTTCACGATCTATAGCGAACGTGTCTGTTTCAAAACCTGGTTTAGAAAGAACAACTGAATAATTCACATGATCTTTAATTCTAAATTTCACCTGATTACCTGATTTTATTTTTTTGGTAAAATTCCTTGAATTACTTTCTTTACTATTTTCCAAAAACTGAACTGTTACACCTGTCAAAGGCTCCAAATTCATATCTAAAACTTCTACCTCAAAGATTAAAGAGAAAACTTCTCTCGAAAGATTTGGGTCTGAATTATCTGTTGAAGCGGGTGATGTATTTATTTTTGGTTCATCCTTTTTTACTACTTGTTGTCCATCACCTTTAGAGTTTAACTCTTGAGTAGTATTTCCAGAATCATTAGTTACTATTGTTGATGTTTCATCAGTTTTCGGCGAATCTAATATAGTCTCAGGAATATCTGATTGAGCATCAGATTCAATTTCAGTACTGATAATAACCTTGGGTTCATCAATTTTTTCTTGTACATAATCTGGCTCTTTTTCTTTGATCAAAGCCAAAAACTCTTCTTTCGTTAACTCTACTTTTTCAGCTTGAATATTGGCTAAAAAAAGATCATTACAACAAGCCTCGTTTTCTTCATCAATTTCCATTGCTTCAATTCGATTGGAAGCGAAATAAGATTTTTCCCCATCCTCATTTAATGAAAAATAAAAATCATTATAACTTGAATTGATCGGATAAATCAGATGAACAGGTGTCTGCCAACTCCTCCCATTTCTTTTTACTTTATATATATCATAACCGCCCATTCCAGGATAACCATCGGAACTAAAATATAACGTCTGGGAAGGAGAATGAAAAAATGGAGTCACATCATTTTCACGTGAGTTAATCACCGCATGATTAACTGGTCGAGTAAATTTTCCATTAGGTGCAACCGTCGAATACCATATATCTAATTTACCTTTCCCTCCAGGTCGATTGGAAGAGAAAAACAAAACTTCTCGTTTATTTAATTTATCATAACCAATTGTTGGATGAGTTGCAGTAAAACCTGGAAAGTTAATAAATGCAGGAAGTGATCGAGTTTCTCCCCATACATCACCATATTTTCTATCTCGATAAACTATTTCACAATTAATATTTCCCACGA
>CAZMBP010000114.1:0-23618 GCA_964564545.1 uncultured Saprospiraceae bacterium | reverse complement strand
TTTGCCTATTGCTTAGTAAACTTAACTGCTGTTTTAGGAATTGGTTTATTCATTTCAAATTTGGCTGACACTCAGCAGCAAGCTATGTTTATCACTTTTTTCTTTGCCATTATTTTTATTCTAATGTGTGGGCTTTTTACTCCTATTGAAAGTATGCCGAAAGTCGCGCAGTATTTTACGATACCAAATCCAATTGCTCACTTTGTTCATGTGATGCGATCTGTATTAATCAAAGGAAGTGATTTTAGTGATGTTGCTTATAATTTTAAAGTGACTGCTGTTCTTGCGGTTGTGTTTAATTCATTAGCTATTTTGAGTTATCGAAAAGTGAGTTAGTAATAGTTTCGTATACTGAAATAAAGAGTAATTCTTGGTCACCCAAAGCCTAGTCATCCTCCCTAAAAATTTTCATTTTTCTGAAATGAATGACAGCCACATTGGTTTAATAAAGCAATCGTATCTTCTGCTGAAAACATTTTTGTGTTACATACTTTTTTTGAGCAAAAAGGACAAACATGAGCATCTCCATCCGTATCTATATAAAAAACACGATTCCCTCCTGAAAAACATCCTACTCTTCTTCCATGATAACCGTTATAATCAATAATAGGATAATTCCAATATTTTCTTGAGGTATTGTATTCATGATAGAACTCATCTAATAATTGAAAATCTGTATCTTCCAATTCTACTGATTTATCCTTATACTTTCCTAATGGTTTGGGGTCAAGAAACTGAACAAAAGAAACACCTAATTTTTTAGCAAAATCCATATACTTTGTTAGGTTTTCTCTATTGATAAATTCTTTCGTAACACAAAGAGAAAAGCTTGTTACAAGACCTGCGTTATTCGCATTAATTACTGCAGATACTGCATTTTCATAAGCCTTATCAAATCCTCTAAAGCGATTGTGTTCAGCAGCAAGGTAATGATCCAAACTTATAATGACCCCAGTTAATCCAAATGATTTGAATTGTTTGGCTCGTTTCTCATTTAACCCTAAACCAGAAGTAACAATCCAAAAATCCGATCCCTCTTTTGCTGTCTCCAAGACTTTATAAATATCATTGATACGCAGCATTGGTTCTCCTCCGGTAAGCATAAAGGTGGTAGTACCATATTCCTGATATTTGTGAATTATTTTGATAATGTCATCTCTGGTTAATTTTTCTTCTTGATGAAGGTTTTCCCATTCAAAACAATGCTCACAGTTCAATGGACATTTTTTAGTAATAGCCATCAACACTATTTTCAATCCCTTCTTGGATTTAAAAGGAAGGACCCTATTAATTTCATTTTCAGTCATTCGTACAGAAGCTTTGGAAGGAAATCCAGGTGACCCTAATCTCCAAAAGTATCTTCCATCAACTTTAACCGCCTTGCTAACAAATGGCTCACCATATATAATTTTGTACTTTCGGTTCAACTCTCTTGCCACCTGAATTACTTTAAACCAAGATCCTGATACTCTCATCATAGTTCTCCAAATTTGAAGAAAAAGTCGACTAGTAAGTCCCATTAATTGGAATTTACTAGTCAACACCGGTGGATCTTTTGGCGTAATCTTCAATGAAGGTTCACCTATCAACTCTTCTATTTTTGTAGGCATCATAATTTATTTATTTTGAGGCCATAGTATTATTTACCCCATTATTTTCACAAAACTTTAAGAACTGACTTCTGGAATATTCTGAAAAATATCCAGGTTTTTTAAATTTCTTTAAGTCTCTAACATTCGGTCGACCTTCATAATCTCGGATCAATTCATAATATCCTCTGGTATGTAAAAATACTGTTTGGGTTTCATGAATTGAATGTTCTACTGCTGGGTATTTTAATATGGTCTCATTGCCAATGTTCAATTGAGGCATGTAAGTTTCATCATTTTGGTCTAGTGCGGCTTTCCAATTATTTCCTTCATTATCCTTCGCAAAAGCAGGAGAAATAGAAGTTAACTGCATTCTTCTATTTTCTGAAAAATCTAAAGCAACATAATCTAACTCCCAAAACATAAAACCTGATTCGATTTTAATTTCCACCTGATCTTCTTCGACATTGGAAAAATCTATTGGCACCACCATATCACGATCAGGAAATGTTCCGACAGGATAAAGGTAATCTACTCGATTCCATTCTCCTTTTTCTTTGATGTAAATGGAAAGAGGAAAATCACTATTCAACATACTTCTATGTCCTTTCTTGGTAGACTTATTACTTTGCCTATCCATCCACTTATTAAATCGTTTTCCAAATTGACTAGTAAACTGAGCATATAATGAACCCAACCACAAAGTGTTATTTCCATTTAATACTAATTTCCCTTGAGTAGTATTATTTGGTTTTTTAAAGGTTAATAAAACCCCATTTCTATTCGATTCTTTTTCATTGAAAAAAAATACGTTTCTATCTTTCGATTCTAAAATTGGACTTAAATTTTGACCATTAAGTGAAGAAATGTTGAGTGGAGTATATGGATTAGAAATCAATTGAGGATTACCATATTTATCTAATAATACCTTATTGTCTTTTGGGTGATTGACTACAATCAATCGGGCAAGATTGGTATAATGTCTTTCTTGCAATTCATTACTCATTTTTATTTGGTACTCCTGATTAACAGTTTGAATAGATGGTAATGGCATGTAATCATCTCGTTCCATATTTTGCAGAATAGCTCCTGCATATGCTTCTCCTTCCATTACATATTGTTGACCATTATTCACATACACATAGGGACACGAACCTTCTTCAGAAGAAGTTGTTGTACTTGGTTTTGAAGAATCTGATTTTGATCCAGAAGTTCCTGCAATTATTGCCACTATGCCTCCTGCTAATATTCCTGTAGTAACATAAAAAGCAGTTGCACCTTTATCTTGCTTCACAATATGAATCTCATAAATGTCCTTAAATGGAATTTCTATCTCACCTTCCTCAAGAGCGGATCCTTTATTCATTAAATAAAAATGTACTTCACGAAGAATATTTCTCTCCTCATTTTTAATTTTTTTATTTTCATTTTGAGAGGAATAATATATCTTTTGAAAAGGTGTCGGTTTGATTATTTCACCAAATATTTGATTAGACTCAATTTTTAGATCGGTCAAAATATATTCTTTTTGATGATGATGAATGATATATAGTTTATCCGAATTATCTATATCTATTTTTTTAGAAATTTCTTCAGGTGCAACTTTGCTGACCTTATAATATTTACATCCAACAATTAGTATACTGAACAAACCAATAAAGAAAAAATAGAATAAACTTCGAGAACGGAAGTAGGGAATTTTTTTCATTTCATTTTTTTTGATGAAGCAGTTTAAACTCCTTAGCTGACTTTAAACAACTTCGATTATTAAAAACTTAAAACTTAAGGTAAGGGTAGATTTTTTTGAAGTAAAAAGGATTGATTTTCCTCAAGGCAGGTACTGATTTTTGTCAAAATGAAATGAAGTTTTTAATTTCAATCTCATTTTTAAAATTGCTTAGAATAAAAGAATAAACATGTCAATTGAATACGACCAAATTACTGCATTCCACTACTCCGCATTTCGGCCTTCCTTACATTCTCAAATTCTGAATGATCACCTTGAAGAGAATGAAAAATATAATTTAGGATTAGATGTTGGATGTGGAACGGGGCATTCTTCAATTGCTTTAACTAACTTTTGTGAAAAAGTTATTGGAGTTGACCCAAGTAAAGAAATGCTAAAAAAATCTATTAAACACACTAAAGTTGAATATGCCTTTTCAGATGGTAAAAATTTTAATTTTGAAAATGATTATTTTGATGTAATCACCTTTGCAGGTTCTTTTTATTATGCAAAGTCTCAACAATTGCTAAATGAAGTAATTCGAGTTAGTCAGCAGGGTACTAAAATATTAGTTTATGATTTTGAAATAATTCTCGATGATATAATTAGCTTATTGAAAATTGAAAATTTATCGGAACATACATCAAATTATAATCATGAAGAAAATTTTTCTGGCTTGAATCAGAAAAATATAATACTCGAAAATGAATTTAAGAAATCAATTTCAGTAGAAATGTCAGTATCTAACCTTTCCCATTTACTATTGTCATCAAAAGATAATTATTATCTACTTTGCAATACTTTTGGATCAGAAAAACTCTATAGCAAAGTATGTCAGAAATTAACTTCGATTTTAAAAACTGAAAAATCCACTATTGGGGCAATGACCTTTTCCACAATTTATGGGGTTAAGAAATAGTAAAAGAGAAACATTTCGTGAAGAGTTTATTTCAAATTCTCATTCATAAATGGTAATATAATTCCAACAATTTTCAATAAAATAGAAATGCTGATTTTAGATTTAGACAACACCATTTTCGAAACAAAATCAATAAAGCCAGAGCTCTTTATGCCTGTACTAGATGTGATTGAAGAATACTATCATTCAATTAATGAATACACTTTAGGGAAGCAATTATTTCAAGAATTCTGGTCCATTCCAATGGATAAGGTATTTGCAAAATACAAAACTCCTAAAAAAATAAGAGATCAGGCATTCCAGAAATTTAATGAAATTAAATTTCACTTAGAGATCAACACCTATGATGATTATGATATTTTAAAAAGCATTCAAAAGGAAAAAATATTAGTAACAACGGGTTATGAAAAATTACAATTTGCTAAAATAAAGGCATTAAATATCAAACAAGATTTCAAAGAAATATTAATTGATAATCCTGACTCTATAAACAGAAAATTTAAATATGGGATATTTAAAAAAATTTTAGAAAAGGAAAATTTGAAACCAGAGGAAGTTTGGGTGATCGGCGATAGTGTTGATAATGAAATTAAAGCAGGAAAAGAATTAGGAATGAACACTATTCAAAGGTTAAACAATGGAGATCAAAAATCCAGCTTATCTGATTTTGCCATTTCAACTTTTCATGAATTAAAAAATATTATAAAATAAAAAATCCTTTTTTTATTAATCCAACATTATACTTACAATCCAACGAATAATTAGTTTTTTTGCTAAACTAAAATATTAAAACTTACGCTTCAATCATGAAATCAATCATCTTTAAATTCACCCTAATTTTAATTTCTCTTCTATTTTTTTCCCTTAACTGCGGAAAGGAAGAAAATCCAAACAACTCGAATGATTCTAATGAAATCGTTTTTTATAATGGAAAAATTTATACCGTCAATTCGTCTCAGCCGATGGTAGATGCTATTTATGTGAAAGATGGAATCATAGAATATGTTGGAACAAATGATGAAGCCAAAAACATGGCAAGTGATGATGCAACGCAAGTTGATTTAAATGGGAAATTTATGATGCCAGGCTTTCACGATGTACATATGCATCCTTTGGAAGCTTCATCTAACAACTTCAATTTCATTGTCGATGAAACTGTAACTGACCCAGAAGATTATGCTAATGAAGTTGAAACAGCGATGCAACAAAACCCTGGAAATGGTTGGTTGCTTGGATGGGGACATTATCTTGAAACTATCCTAGACGCTACTCGTCCACCAAAAGATATTTTAGATGATGTTGCAACTGACCGACCTGTAGCTATAATGGAACAAACTTCTCATTCTATATGGTGTAATTCAAAAGCACTTGAATTGATAGGTATCACAATAGATTCTGAAAATCCAACAGGAGGTTTAATCATGAGAGAAGCAAATGATGAACCTAATGGAATTTTAATTGATAATGCAGGAAATTTACTACTTGAGTTTGTATTACAACCAACTCAACAAAGTGAACAAAATGATTATGATGGATTAGTGGAATACGGATTACCAGAATTAGCCAAACATGGAATTACATCTGTTTGCGATGCTCGGACTTACTGGAAAAGAAATCACCATCTTACTTGGAAAAGATTAGCGGATGAAGGAAAACTAACAGCAAGAATTAATTTAGGATTATGGGGTTACCCAACTGAAGATGACGCTACTCAAATTGCCATGCTTAAATCATTATACCAAAATGATGAAAATAGTTTATTGAAAATCAATCAAATCAAATTGTACTCAGATGGGATAATTCACAATACCACTTCTGCGATGCATGATGATTTTTTAGTTGATTACTTTGGTGAACCAACCAATAATGGATTAAATTATTTTACGGAACAAAGAGTAGGTCAGTACATTGCTGAATTAGAAAGTACAGGCTTTGATTTTCATATTCATGCCATTGGAAATCGTGGAATTCATGAAGCATTAAATGCCATTGAAAATAATGGCACTTCTATTGGAAGGCATCGATTGACTCATGTTGAATTTATGGATGCTGTTGACGTTCCAAGGTTTGCTCAATTAAATGTAACAGCCGACGCTCAAGTAGCAGGAGATTTCACCAATCCAACTCATTGGCACGACAATGATTATTTGATAGGTTCAGCTCTTTCTGATAATATTATTCCTTTGAAGGATTTACAAAATGCTAATGCTAGGATTACGTTGAGTAGTGATTGGGATGTGAGTTCATTGAATCCTTTTATTGGTTTGCAAAATGCGGTAACTCGTTCACCTCAAAATATTTCCATTCAGGAAGCAATTGAAGCTTATACCATTAATTCAGCGTACGTAATGCGACAAGAAAATAAAGTGGGTACAATAGAAGTTGGGAAAGAAGCAGACTTAATTATTTTAGATAAAAACTTATTGGAAATAGATGCCTCTGAAATTGCGAATACAAAAATAGAAGCTACTTATTTACAAGGAGAAAAAATTTATGAACGGTAGTTTTAACTAAAATGTTTAAAAAATAAAGCAGTTATTCGATTTAGGAGCAGTCTAACAGTTGGCGAAACAAAAAAATCAACAGTTAGTTATGTCCAAAAAAAATCCCGAATTTTCAAATGGAAATTCGGGATCTCTGATCTATTCGACTTTGATTTTTATAAATCCTCAGCCAATGGGTTTTCTTTTTTTAAGACTCTTAAAGCTGCTTTCACCGCCTCATCTGAATCATTCCAGATCGTGTAAAAACCATCTTCTTTAAATAAGTTTCTAGCTAATCTTGCTTTCAACAAAACCTTTAGATTGTCTTCAATTTTATCAAAATCCTCCATATCAACCTTAGCTCCATTTTCTTCTCCAAATCTCAAGAAATCATTTAGCATTGTCTCATCTACCACAAAATCATTACGCAATTTTTCTAAAGTCATTTCTCTCAATTCATTCGCATTTTCCTCAGCATATCGATAGATGAATTGAGGTAAAACTTGGCGCAAAGAAATATATGAATCATTCAAATAAGTCGTGTCCAATGGAATAAAAACATCAGGAGTAATTCCACCTCCTCCGAAGACAATACGCTTTTCTAATTTAGTGTAAAACTGAGTGGTATCCGATTGATGTATACTATCCTTATTTAAAAGTTCCCCACCTTGATATCGATCAATGATATCAGAACTATAAGCATTTTTATCATCATAAGATTTTTGAATCAGGCGATCTGAAGGAGTAAAATATCTTGCCACAGTCAATCGCAACGCAGAACCATCATTTAAATCTAACTGCTCTTGAACTAACCCCTTTCCAAAAGATCTTCGACCAATAATAACTCCACGATCCCAATCTTGAACAGCTCCAGCTACAATTTCACTTGCAGAAGCTGATCCTTCGTCAATCAAAATCGCAATTTTATCAATTGAATAATGAGTAAGTCCTGTCGATTTATATTCATTTCTTCTAACTGTCCTTCCTTCCGTGTAAACCAATAATTTTCCTTTTTCAGGAAACATTTGGCTCAACATTTTAGTTGCTTCTCGTAAATATCCTCCAGGATTTTGCCGTAAATCAACCACCAAATCTTCCATTCCTTTTTCTTTTAGGTCTTCCACCTCTTTCATAAATTCTCGATAGGTAGTTGCACTAAATCTATTTACTTTAATAAAACCTGTTCTTTCATCTAACATGTAACCAACATCTACACTATAAATTGGAATTGGTTCCCGTTTGATATTAAAACTTTTTATGGCTTTATTATTTCCTCTTTTCACTCCTACTTTAACTTCACTTCCAGCTTGCCCTCTTAATTTATTAACTAAATCTCGAACATCGGTTTCACCACCTACGGCAGTCGAATCATTTATTTCTACAATTTTATCACCAGCTAAAATGCCTGCCTCCTCTGAAGGGCCACCTGCGATTGGAGCAACTACAACTATAGTATCTTCTATAATTATAAATTCAATACCGACTCCATCAAAATTTCCATGCAATTCATCATTGATTCGCTTTACCTGCGAAACTGGGATATAAGAAGAATGAGGATCCAATTCAGAGATAATCTTATCAATCGCTTTTTCAATCAACTCATCACTATTGACTTCGTCGACATAGCGAGCCTCAATGAACCGAAGCAAATCTTCTATTCTACCATTTCCAATTTTACTAAATTCTTCTGGGTCAATTCCGTCAGTTTGGATGATTAATTGAGGTGCTGGATTAAGTTGGGAGCCAATATACATTCCACCAGCAAGCACCACGGCGAAGAGAAAAGGAAGCCATATATTTAATTTTCCATTTTTGGAATTCTCTATTTCAGGCATTTATAATAAAGTTAATAGATTCTAAAAGAACAAATGTAAGGATTTTCTATCTCCAAGTTTGCAAATAATACGATACTTATTTGTTAGTTTTCACAAAAAAAGAAACAACTTTTTCTTAATATTGTTTTTACGAAATTGAATTACCATAACCATTTTTATCAAAAAAAAACGAGATGGACAAAACTGGAAACATTGATGATATTGATCGAAAGATACTTTCCATATTGATGGAAAATGCCAATACTTCATATACGGTTATTGCAAAACAATTATTCGTTTCAAGTGGAACTGTACATGTTCGGATGACGAAACTTAAAGAAATGGGGATTGTTACAGGGGCAAACCTTACCATAGATCATACTAAATTAGGGTACGATGTTGTAGCATTTTTAGGAGTTTACTTGGAAAAAAGCTCTTTATATGACGATGTTTCTGAAAGATTAAAAATGATCCCTGAAATTGTTAGTGCACATTATACAACTGGAAATTACGGCATTTTTGTAAAAATTATCTGCCGTGACACGCTCCATTTAAGGACTGTTTTGCATGACAAAATCCAAAGAATTTCAGGAATCCAAAGGACTGAAACCATGATTTCATTGGAAGAAAGCATTAATCGACCTCTTACGTTACAGAAAAAAGAAGATTAGGATTTAGGAATACAGAACATTGTGTAATGAATCCTAAAACCTTTAAAATTCTTAATACTCAAATACTATTTTTGGCGCCTACCTATCATGCAGTTTGAATTGTGAATAAGAGTTATTTTATGGAATAGTTCTTGTTTTTAGTATTTATTGATTTGCAATATCACCCTCCAAAACTGCAGAAATATGAAAATTGTACAGAAACTATTACTAGTTTTATTCACCCTTAACATTTGCCAATGCTCCTTGGCAGCCTTTTCTCACAGTCATTCCACTATTAACTTTATTGATACTATTCCTCAAATCGAACCTGAATACAAGGGTAATCGAATTATAGTTAAGTCAATCAAAGTGCTAAAGAAAAAAGGGAAATCCTACAAAATCCAATATAAATTAGTCAATAATGGTCGAAATAAAATCAAACTTGGCAATCCTAGTTCTATTCCCGAGGACTTAATTCTCCAATTTGACAAATCTTTGGTTGAAAATGATTTAGTGGATGCAAAAAGTGCCATAATTGAAAGCATCAAAAAACAATCTATTTCTATTCGTCCTGGACAATTAATTATGGGTAATAAAATTAAGTTTACCCACCAACCAATTCCCCCTTCTGATCGAATTGCCTCTGAATTACAGAAAGAAGTGCCAATTGAAAATATTGCTGAAAAGAATATTGTTAAAAATGAAATACTCCAAATAGAGGAACGACAAGAGGGAGTAATTTCTAAATCAAAATTTGATGTAGCGGTAGAAGATATCATAGAAGAAGTGCCTCTACCAACTTCGGAATTAGAAAATCCTCGACATCCAAATTCTTCTAAACAAAAATTGGATTCAGTTAAAGTTGAAGAAACAATTTTGGGAGAAACAATTCTTGTTAAGGAAAATAAAAATTCTAACAAATTAGAAATTGAAGAAACTGAATCAATTTTAGAAGTCTTACCTTCTCAAAATTCCGAGATTATTGGTGGAAAAACCTCTGAAGTGATTTCAGATAACGCTTCCGAATTCGTTCAGGAAGAAAATATTGATATTCTACCATCAGATACTAAAGAAAATTTAGAAAATGAAAGTTCCAATGTAGTTCATACTGAGATTCCAGATACAATTTTGGTAGAAGAAATTGAAAATCCAGAGAACGTAGAATTGGTTGATATTCAAAACACAAACGAAAAACTCTGTGCTGATTTGATCATTGAAAATGTGGAGATTAAGAGAAAGAATAAACGTTTTGTTTTAGTCAATTATACAATTAAAAATATTGGTAACATTCCAATATCATTGCATGGAGAGACTAAAAAAGAAGATGACAATATTGCTATTCAATCTCATTTTACGAGATCACATAATTTAACAAGAGGTTCCATTCCAATTGGCTTTTCATTTATTAAAAAAGGAAATAGGGATATAAAAGGTATGATGATTCCAGGAGAATCAATTACTCTAAAACTCAAAGTTGAAACAAGTAAGGTAACAAAGTTTACTCCTGTTTTGGCATTGACTTTAAATCCATCGTCAGTTAATTTTGAGTGTAATAGATTAAACAATGTCTTTTTTATTGATATTGCAGATAAAGCTCCAGCACCCAAAAATTCGCTTCCCTTGAAGCCTTCGACTGAAGAAACATCTGAAAAAATTTCTACTTTGGAAAACTAGGAGTTGACTTTTTATAATTTCAAAAAAGAAAGGCCATTTGCGGATTATTGCAAATGGCCTTTCTTTTAAATAGAATTTAATTATTTATTTCTTTTGGAGACTTCATCGATAATCTCTTCTAATTTCTTTTTAATTTCTTCAGTATCTCCTTCTAAATTTTTTAATTTTTCTTTCATCTTTGGATCGTTAGCTATCTCTTCTAATTTCTCTTTCCATTCTTCTCCATGCTCCTTTATTAATTTTTCTAAATCTTTAGATTCTATTTTTACGTCTTCAAGAATATCTTTAAACTTTTCTTGAAGTTCCTCATCATTGGCAATCTCTTTCGTTTTCTCTTTTAGAATATCAATCAACTCTTTAGCAGAATCTGCTGTTTTATCAATCTTATCATTCTTTTCCTCAGGAGTTCCCTCACATCCAAAAAGAGAAAAAATAGCTAAGCAAAAAAAGAAAATCAAACTTTGTAATTTCATTGTTATAAGTTTTTTAATTAAATAAGAACTTAAAGGTAAAACTAATTTCAGTTAGTTTTTATTTTCCCAAGGATAATAAAGAAAGGAATTAAATAATGATCATCACAAATGGTAATGATTAAATAAATTTTAAATGAACGATAAAAATTATAATTGAAAAAGTTATTTCAACTCATTCCCATGAACATACGTTTTTAAAATTCGAATATTTTCTAATTCGTTGGCAGAAACCTCCAAAGGATTTTTTTCTACAATTACAAAGTCGGCAAATTTACCTTCTCTAATTGAACCGATTTTATTTTCCATTTTTATTTGCCAAGCGGCATGAATGGTCATCGCCTTAAGAGCATCCAAAATTTCAATTTGTTCTCCATCTCCTATTAAATTTCCTTCTTTCGTTTTTCTCAAAACAGCAGTTTGAATTAATCTAAAAGGATCACTTTTAAACATTGGTTGATCTGCATGAAAAGAATATTTTAATCCATTATTTTTAACTGAAGCTACTGGCAAAATTTGATTAGTTCGCTCCTCCCCTATAATTTCATTTTTTAAAGCTTCACCATAATAATACAAATGATTGACATGAATACTTGGAGTCATATTTAATTCTCTCATCTTTTGAATTGAAGTATCAGAAAGTAAAAGACAATGCTCCAACCGATGTCTTGAATTTGTAATTGTAATGTTAGAATTTACTTTTTCAAAGGCATCAATCGTTTCTTCAATAGCTGCATCACCTTGAACGTGAACTGCAATTTGCCAACCTAACTTTTGATATTTCTCAACGAAATCAACCATTTCATTTTTCTTCACTAATCTTTTCCCAGCATATCCTTCTGGAATTTTCAATCCATTTTTAGTCAAATCTGAAACTAAATATGGATCTTTTAAATACATCGAACCTGTGTACGGTGAACCATCATACCAATGTTTGATTCCCAGAAACCGATAAAAATCATCTCCATTTTCTGGAGATTCAGGCAATAAAAAAGCTCGATCATGTCTTGCATAAATAAAGTGACGAACACTAGGTTTTCGTTTTGGGAAATAACCTATAAAGGATAAGAACTGGTTGAACAATTTTGGCTGTTCAGCTGAAAAGTGTTCATATAGTTGAAGTGGTTTTTTATCTTTTATCGTCAATCCTGTACTAACAATTGTAGTGTTTCCATTTCGAGCATATTCATCAAAAACTTCACGTGTAGCTTGAATCATCACCTTGGGAGTAAGGCTTTCTTCAAGCATTTCATTAAATGGTTTTATTGCTTCCTGCTCTGCAATAAAACCTGTTAGTTCGCCATTTTCATCTTTCTCATAAAAACTCATTTCGGTTGGATCAAGAGTATCTTTTGAAATATTTGCTAATTCAAATCCTTCAGAGTTTGTCCAAAAAGAATGTAAACTCTGCGAGATTATTAAGATAGGATTTTCAGGAGCAATACTATCCAAAAATGAAATATGAGGTGCCTCCAACCCTTTAATTAATATTGGATCAAAACCACGACAAATTACCCATTCTCCTTTTTTAAAATTACTTATCTCAGCACTCAAATGATTCCACAATTGCTTAGGCGTAGAATGAGTAAAACCAGACAAATCTACCATTCCATGCATAAAAGTAGATAAGGCAGGATGAGTATGACTGTCAATAAATCCAGGTAATAATGTATTGCCTTGCAAATCAATCAAAGAGGTCTCATCTTTTCTTAAGGCCAAAATTTCATCCTTTGAACCAATTGTTTTTATGATTCCATTCTCTACAAAAATTGCTTCAACATTCGATACATCTTCTTCCATGGTAATTATTTTTCCATTAAAAAAAATACTACTTTTCTCTCTTGGAAAATCAATCATGAGATATTGCGAAAAAAGAAATAGAGATATTAACAATACAATTACATATTTAAATTTACTTTTCATTCTGATTTTGTTTTAAGTAAAAATACCCATCAAATTATTTATATCTTTTAGCCCTTCACATCATCGATTATTGGAATTCTAAATCGTTCCAAGACCGAAGTTTCATGTTCTTTTTCCATTATCATTTTTACTTGTTTTACAACTTCTGGAAATTGATCTGCAACATTTTTCTGGCAAGCCAAATCTTTTTCCAAATCAAATAATTCAACCTCTAAATTTCCATCAAACATATTTTGACGAATGGCTTTCCATTTCCCCATTCGAACAGCTTGTTGGCCTTTGTAAGAAGGAAATTCCCAATATAAAAACTCGTGATTTTCAACTTGCTTTTTGCCTTCTAATGTTGGCAATAAACTAATCCCATCAGAATGATATTCACTTTCCACCCCTGCCATCTCACAAAAAGTAGGTAACCAATCCCAAAAAGCTGAAAGTTCATTGGAAGAACTTTTCTCTTTAATTTTATCAGGCCAATGGGCAATCATTGGTACTCGAATTCCACCTTCTTGAGTATATCCTTTCCCCCATCCTCGATCACTTCTAAATGGTTTTGCACTTTCAAAAAAAGGAGAATCTGCACCTCCAATATTATATGTTGGGCCATTGTCGCTTGTGAAAAGGATTACAGTATTTTCATAAATCCCATCAGCTTTTAATTTTTCAACTATTTCCCCTACTTGTTCATCGAGGTAGGAAACCATCGCTGCATAAGTTGCTCGAGGTGTGTAATTTGGAAAATATCCTCTCCCTCCTGGATATGGATGTTCTTTCCCAAATTTCTTTCTATAAAAATCTACCCAACGTTTTGGGGCTTGCAAGGGAAGATGAGGAATGGGTGAAGCATAATATAAAAAGAATGGTTTTGATTTATTATCGTCAATAAATTGAAGTGCTTCTTGATGCATCAAAGTTGGAGCATAATCCTTTTGAGAATATTTTTGATAAGCAGCCTGATCTAAGGAATCTGAAATATTATCAAGCGGAGTTCTCGGAGGAACGAGTTCATTTTTCAACCAAATTTTCTCCTCATTTTTCCAAAGATGTTTAGGGTAATAAGTGTGGGCTTGTCGTTGACAATTATAGCCATAAAAAAAATCAAAACCTTGCTTAGTTGGAATCCCTTCTGAAAGTGGCGCACCTAATCCCCATTTACCAACCATTCCTGTAGCGTAACCTTTTTCCTTCAAAAGTTCAGCGATTGTAACTGTATCAGGAGGCATTGGATATTGTCCTTCTAAGTTTGGATCATTGACTGCTTTCTCAAAACTCCAAACATCACCTCTAGTACCCCATTCATGGTTTCCTCGGACAAAGGCATGTCCCGAATGTTGTCCTGTCAAAAAAATACACCGTGATGGAGCACAAACAGGAGAGCCTGAATAATGTTGAGTAAACTTAATTCCCTTCTCTGCCAATGCGTCAATATTTGGAGTTTCAATTTTTGTTTGGCCGTAACACCCTAATTCATTATAACCTAAATCATCAGCAAGGATAAAAATGATATTGGGGGAAGAGGTTATTTCTTCAGTTTTGCAAGAGTTAAAGGAAAAGAAAATAATCGTAAGAAAAAGGAGGTTCTTCATATTTAATTTTTTAAAAATGAAAGTAATAAAATAAAATTTTCCATTAATCAAATAGTTGGAAATATTTTAGATATAAAAAATATTTTTAACGCATTTTTATTTGGCAAAAATGATATTTTTATTAACTTTAGTTATTCAGGTAACCAAACTAAAAAAATAAAATTATGTTGAATCAAGAAGTACGCAAAATCATGAGATCAGACCCTATCGTTGCTCATCCTAATGATACTGTGGTCAACATTTCTAAATTAATGGTAAGTGAAAAAGTACAACAAGTTCCTGTTGTTGATCAAGAGGATAAACTGGTTGGTATGATTACATCGTATGATTTATGGAAAAACTCTATCAATCATGATTCGAGTCATACTCAATTAGTTAAAGATGTAATGAGTACCAATGTGCTTGTCATCGAACCAAAAGACAAGGTAGGAACGGCAGCAGAATTATTCATTGATCGTCGATTCAAAACTTTACCCGTTGTTAATCTTGACAATAAATTAAAAGGAGTGATTACCGCATTTGATGTAATCAAACACGTAATGAGAAAAGAATATCCTCAGCCAATTTTGTACAAAGAAATTTTAGAAACTGGTGCAAAACCGATTTAAAAGATTACATAAAAGCCTCCTACATTTTTGATATGTAGGAGGCTTTTTATTTTTTTATTTATTCAAATTCCAATTCAAAAAATCATTCTTCAACTGGATAGTCCCACAGTTTTCTTGAAGATTGGGACCAATAACCTGATCCATAATATACTTCATGTTTCCTATTTCCACCTTTAGACAGAGGAATTAATTCACTAGTACTTGTTTTTGGAAAATCCCTGACTAGTATTCCTTGACTATCTTTAGTATCATTAATTCTAAAGGCTTTTAATGGACCGTTATTCTGACTAACTAAAATTACAGGAATATTAGATGTTCCATGACTTATCCAAGCCATAGCTTTAGAATCACCATCTAAATTTAACCCAACATTATTTAATAAGAAGCTACTAAATGTTCCATTGCAATTTCCTTTTAAAATCAGTCCACGAGAAGCATCATATCTTCCGGTTTCTATTTCAACAGGATATTGATTTCCTACCATAATTAAATCTAGGCAACCATCTCGATCTACATCTTCAATTAAGGTTCCATATGAAGGAGCAAATTGTGCTTCATTTGGTAGAGCTGATATTTTAAAACTTTTTCCATCTATATTTTCAATAAATGAGGATGAAAAGGTTTGAGCTTCAAACTTGATCGATTTATTTAAAGCTTCTTCACCGTACACATCTTCGATTTTTGCTATTCCAAAGCTTTTATAATCAGGTACCTTTTTGGCAATAAATGGAACCTGCTCACTAGAACATTGTCTTCCCCTTACCGGGTAACATATCCCTTCATTATAGTACGCCAATGCAACATCGAAAGATCCGTTATTATCAAAATCACTAGTATAAATTTTAAATGGTTCTGCAACTGAAGCTTTGTTTTTACTATTCAAACCTAGATTTCCAACTATGTAATCTATGTCTCCATCATTGTCAAAATCTCCACCTGAAAGGCTATTCCACCAACCCCTAGTATTTAATAATCCATAGCTTTCTGTTTCGTTTTTTAATTGCCCTTGATCATTTATAAATACTGTAATGGGCATCCACTCTCCAGCTAAAATAAGATCAAAATCATTGTCATTATCAATATCTGTCCAAAGTCCAGAATTCACTAACCCAATATTTGACAATTCAGGAGCTACATCTTTTGTAACATCTTTAAATTCCCCATTTTCATTTTGTAAAATATAACTACTTTCTGAAGCTGGATATTTACCTGATTTTGAATGCCCACCTATAAATAAATCAAGATCTCCATCTTGATCATAATCAGCAGCGCTGACACAACTCCCGTTGGTTTTTAAAGTTGGTAAAGCATCTTTTTTTCGTTCTAGATTTCCTTGTCCGTCATTGAAGTAAATTCGATCAATAAGCATTGGACTATTTTCATCAAATTCATAACTTCCGCTTACGACATAAAGATCCAGATCACCATCCTGATCAGCATCAAAAAATAAACTTCCCATATCCTCAAAAGCTTTATCGGCTTCCAGAGATGTTGAAGGTTGATTCTCAAATCCAGTACTTGTTTGCAAATTGATGGTTCCTGCGTGACCAGCAGCACCACCTTGAAAAAAATCGTCCAAGCCATCTCCATTCACATCCCCTACAACTAATGATGGTCCAAATTGCGATAATTTATGTGGTAATAACAATTGCTTTTTATAATCATCAAATTCCTTTTCGCGATGAGCAGGAATTGAATTCACCATCGATTTGACTTCTTTAAAAATGGTAGGAATATTTCTAGGTTTACTTTTCTTTTGTTTTGCATTAGCATAATCAACACTTAAGATTTGATCTGCTTTCACATTTTTAATCACCTGCTCTTTCCCATCAGGCCATTGTATCAATATTTCATCCACTTGACTATTAGTCCCTAAACCAAAATGTAAAACAGGAGCTACTGAAGATTGAAATCCTCTTGTACTTGTCAGTTCATTATATAAAGAACTATTCTTAACTTTCATAGTTACCTTAGTTCCCAAACCAAATACATTTTGCTTATCCCCTTTTAGTTGAATTTTTAAATAATGATTATTGCTTGAACCATTTTCCATTAAATCATTTCGGTAAATAGTTACTGGTTGATCCAAATTACTCAACACCAAATCTAAATCTCCATCTCCATCCAAATCTCCATAACTAGCTCCATTAGTATTGATTAAATCGTCCAAACCCCAGGAGTCCATTTTTTTGTCGAAAGTTAAATCATGGTTATTTCTAAAAATGTAATTAGGTACTTGGGTCGTAGGAATATAGGATTTTATTTCACTAAAGGTTTTAGTTCCATCGTTGATCACCTTTTTCATTTTATTTTTAAAATCCTTATCTAACACATCTCTTTTGTAACCATTACTCACAAATAGATCTTTAAAACCATCATTATTAAAATCTGCAATAAGTGGTGCCCAACTCCAATCAGTTGTCGCGACGCCTGACAAGTAAGCAATCTCACTAAAAGGAGAATCTCCATTATTCAATTGAAGACAGTTATGCATAAATTGATATCCATAATCATTATCAACAAAAGTCCAAAAATCCTCTGTACTCATAGACGCCATATTGGTCTTTTGCCGTTGATTATCTTCAGCCATCATTTCTGTAGTGAAAATATCAACAAGTCCATCATTGTTAAAATCACCTGCATCAACTCCCATACTAAACTTGGCCATATGCTTTAACATTTTAGGCCCAATATCTGTGAAGGTTCCATCTCCATTATTATGATAATAAAAATTAGGAGCATTATAATCATTGGAAACAAATATGTCCACCAAACCATCTTTATCAAAATCATTAGCTATCAGCCCTAGCGCATGTCCATAATTCTTAATACCAGCTTCATTTGAAATATTGACAAAACGATCTCCATCATTTCGATAGATTTGATCACTTGAGTAAGGAGGTGGATTTTTTCTTTTTGCTAAACCATCCTTTAAATATTCCTTGAAAACAGTCGGGTGATTCCCAACATATAAATCCAAATCATTATCTTGATCCATATCAAAAAAAACAGACTGGATACTATTTCCTGGATCATCAATCCCATATTTTCCAGCTTGTTCTGTAAAGGTCAAATTCCCATTATTAATAAATAAACTGTTTCGCCTTTGTTGTGGGTTTTCAAACCATCCTGATCGATTTACATAGATATCTAAAAATCCATCGCCATTAACATCAGCCATGGTTACACCTGTACACCAATCGCCTTGAGTCCTTATTCCAGCGGAAGCGGAAATGTCCTCAAATTGAAGATTTCCTTTGTTTAAATACAATCGATTAAAACTCATGTTAGCGGTAAAAAACAAATCTGGCAAGCCATCATTATTTATGTCTCCAATAGCTACTCCTCCTCCATTGTAAATATATTCATAACTAAAATAGTTAATCGCATCTGATTCTCTAATACTGTTTTTAAAAGTAACTCCACTTTGTGAAGGGTCAATTTTTGAAAATAGCTTAAAGGAAAGATCTTTTGGATTACTTCTTTCAGGTATGATAAACTCTACAGCTTCTTCTGTTGTTGAAGCAGGGTCATTTGAACAAGAAGTAAACATCAAAAAAATAAACAGGACACCAGTTTTTACCAAAAAGGAACTCCCCAAAAAAATGTATTTAATAAAATTCATATTATAAAACATTATGATTTAAACAATGATATGTTCTAGTAAAAGAATTAATTTATTTGATCAACTTATTTGATTATTTGAAAGTTGATCCAGTAGTTTTATATTTTTTGGAAGTTGCACTCTATTTGCAAAATAAATAAAAATAAAAATTATAATTGCTTTTATAATTTATTTTGAGGAGTAAAATTATAAGAATTTATCCCATTTTAAAAATTCAATTCTAAAATCATAGTTCAAATCGTAATACAAAATTTGGAGTGAATCCTAATTCTAACTGATCGGTATATTCTAATTGAGGTGGAATATTTGGACGAATATCCATAAAAAATCCTCTTTTATAGGTATTTGTCTGATTATAAATATTAAATAATGAAAGTCCAATTTTGCCTTTCCAATTACCTTGTTTTCTAGGATAAAAATTGTACAAGATAGATGCATCCAATTGGTGCCTAGCAGGTAACCTTTCTCCGTTATATTCATTGATAACTGGACGAATACTTTCTCTTGGTCCCATCATTCCCTGTTCAATTCGAATCAAATAATTATCTTTCAAAGAATAAGGAGTTCCAGATGCGATCTTCCATCCTAATGAAAATTCAAACTTCTTGTGTGCCCACATATTTACCCAATGAAAATTATGTGGTTGTTCATTGGACGCATTAAACTCTCTGTCAAAAAACGTATCAAATTGATGCTCAACTTTATTAAAAGAATAACTTATCCAACTAGAATAATTACCCCATCTTTTTTTTACTAAAATATCCAGACCTCGAATTTTAGCATTTCCTAGATGAAACTTCCCTGTCAAATCTTCATCAAAACCAGTTGCTAATGAAGTTAGTCCATTTACATTTTTTAAATAGGATTGAACATCTATTAACCAATCTTTTCTATGAAAAACAAAACCCAATTGAAATTGAGTTGCATCCAAAATGGGTACTTCTTTTTCACCAGACAAAACCCATACTGGAGTTTCGATACTTGCCCGGTCACCTTCGATTTGTTCTAACTGACTTAAAAACTGGTAGTATTTCCCTGTATTAAAATTAAGTCCAAAATGGTCATTAATTTTATACCAAACCTTTAACCTTGGTTCAAAAAATGTTTGACTTTCACTTTCTAAAAAACTACCTCTAAGTCCTAAATCAAATCCTAATTTTTTTTCTTTGGAAGTATTAAATGAAACGTAACCAATGTGGACATTTGATTGGTAAACTTTGTTTTGATTCGTTTGAGGATTATCTCGATTTTGTCTGGTTACTTGAAAAGCAACATCATAATTTATTAGTTGATACCCAAATTTTATGTAATGTTCATTTTTGGTTTTATATAGATTAGAAAAGTGGATTTGCTTTTCATTAATCATACTTTTTTTGACTCCAAATTTATCTTTCGGTCCTGCATTAATACTCTCCAGACTGTAATCATAATCATAGTGATAATCTGAAATTAAAGTTGATAATTTTGAAGAAAACTTTTGATTCCAATTTCGATTCCAGGAAAAACTCAAACCACTATTTTCTAAAAATAAACTATCTGATTGAATCTGATTTCTCATATCATTTTTCAAAATGGATTGAAAATCATTTTCTCCATAAAATCCAGCAATCGATATTTTATCCTTTTGTGAAACTTGAAATGAGACTTTTACATTACTATCAAAAAAATGAAATTGGTCATTTATATCTATTTCTTCAGACGCAGGAGCATTAGTTGGAGTTTGAAAAAGAATGCCGCGATGAACTCTTTGAGAAAAATTTTCAAAGGTGGGTGATCGCCAAATTTCTGAAATAGATCTTCGAACTGAAAAAGTAATTGCAGCTTTATTTTTCAAAAATAGAACTTTCCCATTGGCATTGGCGTCTATAAAATTAACTCCTATTCCTAATTTTGATTCATCATACTTTTGAAGATCCTCCGTTTTTAAATCAATAACACCTGAAATTCTTCCTCCATATTCTGAATTGAATCCACCGCGGAAGATTTTAGCTCGGTCAATGATATATGGATTAAAAGCCGAGAGATTTCCGAAATAATGAGCAGAATGGTAAATAGGAATATCTTCCCATAGAATCAAATTTTGATCTGGAGTACCACCCCGAATGCTGATGCTCGATGCTGATCCATCAGGAGAAGAAATTCCAGGAAGGAATTGAATAGTTCTAAGTAGATCAGGTTCTGCTTGACCTGGCAAAGCTTTAATCTTAGAAGGTTGCAATTGAGTAAAAGAACCATTGTCTTGCGTACTAACCCCATCAGTTAGATAATCGGTCACGACAATTAAATCATCAGGAAATTGATAATTTTTAAAAGTTAAATTACGGCAAGGCTTTTTTAATAATTTGAAAGCTTCAATTTTAATCGTTGGGAAACCAACATAACTTATTATGATGGTATCATTATCTTCAAAATCTGCCAATAATTGAAATGTTCCATCCAATTTTGAAGTCGTTCCTACATTACTTTTTTGGAAATATACATTAGCATAAGCCAAGGGTTCTTTCATTTCTCCATCTATTACTTTTCCGCAAAGTAAGCGACGATTATCTTTATTTTCATTAAGAATATTTGAAGAGTTTTCAGTTTCAATTTTCTTTTTTAGAATAATAAAATTGCTCTGAACGATTTCAAACTCAAGGTTTGTTGGTTCTAAAATTGTCGAAAGAAAAACGAAAATAGTGGATTCTTGAGCAGAAGGACGAACTATGACTTTATTTATATCATCAACTTTATAGGAAAAATGGTAACCATAGTCAGCTTCTAGAATTTGAATAACTTGTTCTAAAGTAGCTTCATTTTTATCAACCTTAACTAAAGTTTGTTGAGAAAAAAGAGAAAATGAAAACAAACAAAAAATAATTGTAAATATATTGTTATAAATATTCAAATTCGTACCTATTATGTTCTATCATACAGATTAAGTTACTTAACGTTCTCAAGTGAGGAAGTTTTTAAAATCTTATTTTTTTAAAATTATATTATTCTCATCAATTTTTTCAAACTTAATATTTACCGGTGCTAAAATAGTTTTCAAAGAAATCTCAACATTTCCAAGACTAAAACTAGTAGTAACTTTGGTTTTAGTATCTACATTTTTTGAATCAATTTTCACATTATATTGTCTTTCTAATTCTTCCAAAACAACTGATAATGGTACATTTTTAAAACTAAATACACCATCGACCCAACTTGGTTTCTCAGACGGAGATGATTCCCATCTTTCAATCTTGCCATCTTCAGAGAACCTTAAAGCATCATTAGCAACCAATTGTCCAAGCACCGATCCTTCTTTGTCGGTAACCATAACTTTCCCACTTTGACATTTTACATCTAAGGTATTGTTTCGAGATCGAACATTAAATTTTGTTCCTAAAACAGTCACCAAACCTTTTGGAGTATTTACAGTAAAGTTAGAGCCTTTTTCTACTTCGAAAAATGCTTCCCCTTCTAAATTTAAAGTCCTATAAGTTTTCCAAATTTCTTTATTGTAGGTCAAAACACTTTCTGCATTCAAAACGAAAGTAGATCCATCCGGCAAAGTCGCTTCAGTTTTTTCACCTGCTGCTAAATTGTATTTTACAGTACTAGACTCCGGCCAAAATAACCAAATAGCTAAAAGTAAAACCGAAGCAGCAACTCCATATTTTACCCAATTGGAAAGAACTACTCTTCTCCCCTTTTCAGGTGAAGTTTTTTTCTTTTCCAATTTTAAAATTTCGGAAAGCATTTTTTCTTCATCGAAGCTTGGAGCGGAAAGTCCTTCCGTGTTTTTATATAATTCAACCAAAGAATCATACTCAGGTCTAAGTTTAAAAACTTCCAGTTCTTCTTCTGAAAGATTTCCGTTTACCCATTTATGTAATTGTTCGTCATTCAACATGATAATTATTCTAGATTAAAGGATTGTATCAATATAAAGACAATCCTATTACTCTAAAACCTACTTTTATTTTATGTTTTTTGAAATTAGCCTTAAAGTATCAAGGGCTTTGTACATTCTTTTTTCAACAGCTTGCCTGCTAATTCCGAGAGTTTCCGCTATTTGTTTGTATGTTTTTTTATCAATTCGGCTCATCAAAAATACTATTCGTTGTTTTTCAGGCAAAGATGCGATAGCATTTTCCAACCTTGTTTTAAATTCTTTTTCCTCTAATAAATATTCTGGACTCTCATTACTTCGATCTGTGTGAGGTAGGTTTTCAAATTTCAAAACTACTTTTTGATGATTATGATTATTGATTAATAAATTATTAGCCGTTTTAAAAACATACCCTTTGGCACTTTCTGGAATTACTGAGGCACAATTTTTCCAAAGTTTAGTAAAAGCTTCTTGAGTTAAATCTTCAGACAAATCACGATTCCCTGTTTTATAAAACAAGTAATTATGTAGCGTTTTCGCGTACTCTTTGAAGATTTTTGTATAAGTAGATTCCTCACAAACGGAGGTAGAATTTGACATTTTAAAAATATTTATAATTTTTTTTGTTTCTAGGTAGGTCTTTTGAAAGTTGTCCTGTCTTTATATCAACTTGGATGTCGAAAGCAATTTTGATT
>CAZMBP010000113.1:0-8578 GCA_964564545.1 uncultured Saprospiraceae bacterium | reverse complement strand
ATCTCAATCTCAATCTCAATTGTTGAGGTACATCCACTCGCTGTTGTAATTGTTAGTACAATATCATATTTATCTACATCAGAAAATGTATGAGTAGGGTTTTGCTGCGTTGAAGTTGCTCCATTATCATCAAAATCCCAGAACCAAGAAACAATCGGGTCATTAGGAGCCGTTGTCGATTCATCAAAAAATTGAATCGTAATATTTGTATCATCCCATGAAAAAGCTGCTTGACAAGTTTGACTTTTGGCAATTGGAGAAAAAAGAAAAGAGAAAACAATCACAAATAGGATTTGAGTAAAATTGGTTTTCATGTGTGAATGTGGTTTAAATTAACATGAATTCTAATTTACAAAATTGTATATAATTTAAATTCTTTCTGCACCAAACTATCCGAACGGGAAAAAAATGGGATTGAACTGACATTCATTTTACGTGCTTCTCGTTCATCCTTAATTTATTCTTGTTCAGTTGGTTTTAAAAAATTTTTCAGTATGTTTTTTTTAGCTTAATTTTCGAAAAAAATAAAATGAATAACATCGAAAGAAAACTCCCTCCTCTCCCTCTTCTTTTAAAAAAGGAAATACTTGAAAAAGGTATTCTCAAAAATATCCCAGCAGGAATGGAAATTCTAAAGGAAGGACAATTTGTAAAAGTTATTCCAATTGTGTTGGGAGGTTCGCTAAAAGTATTTGCTAGTTATGAAGACAAAGAGCTTTTATTATATTACATCGAACCTTCTGAAAGCTGTATCATGTCCTTCTCTGCTGGCTTAGGTCATTACCCAAGTAAAGTATTTGCAATTGCTGAAAAAGATACAGAAGCTTTGCTTTTGCCTGTTCAATCCGTTGCTGATTGGGTAAAAAAATATCCTTCCTTCAATGATTTATTTTATCGCCAATTTAGCCAACGATATGAAGACCTTTTACAAACCATTCAACATGTTTTATTTGATAAAATGGACAAGAGGCTTCTTGATTATTTAGAGGAAAAATCAAATGTTATTGGAAGTAAAATGTTGGATTTGCGTCATCATGAAATTGCCAGAGAAATGGGAACAGCACGAGAAGTCATTAGTCGTGTTTTGAAGAAATTGGAAAAGGAAAATAAAGTCTTTCAACATCCCCACCACATAGAAATTTTATAGTTTGGTGACTGTAGTCACCGCATTCAACCTTCCCCATGATTTACCTTTGTTATAAACAAAGTAGAAAAGATGAAATCAAAGTTTTTAAAATTTATTCTAGTCTGCTTGACCTGCATCCTGATTGTTGCAGGAGTTGTTTTCACTATTCAATTTTTTTTAAATTAAAAACTTAAAATCATGAAAAAAAACATGGGGTCAACCGACCGAATTATCAGAGTTCTTTTAGCAATCGTATTTGCCGCACTTTATTTTACAGGTACAGTAACTGGAACTTTAGGAATTGTATTAATGGTATTAGGAGTTGTATTTGTATTGACAAGCGTAGTAAGTTTTTGTCCATTGTATGCTCCTTTTGGAATTAGTACTTGTCCAATTGAAAGCAAAGAGGCTTAGAAATAACAATTAACACACGTAAAGTGGATGCTATAGAAATAATGGCATCCACTTTTTTATTTTTTAAAAAAATTCCTTGATTACTTTTCCTATTCAGCTTCTCTTTTTACCTATTCAATCAGAATTTATTCTATCCTCAAAAGAATTAAAATATATTTAGTCTAAAGTTTACAAAAAACTCAAACCGAGAGAAAACTACTCCAATGAATTCTTATTCATTAAGCAATCTTTTTTTGCTTTTTTGTTTTTCCCCTTTCTAATTCTATACACTATGACTTAATTTTTCTTAAAATTAAAATATCATGTTAGACTATTTAGCTTTACAAGGCAGTACCGAGAATCCCACGTTTGTCACCATTCTTTTTACTGTCCTATTAGCATTTTTACTTTCTTCGCTCATTGCCTGGACATTCGATAAAACTACTGAGCAAGTGATGACGCCTGTTGGTTATCTACAAGCATTGATTTTGGTATCCGTTGTTGCAGCGACAGTTATGCAAGCAATTGGAGATAGTTTGGCAAGAGGATTAGGAATGCTAGGAGCTTTAGCCATCATTCGATTTCGAACGACTCTTCGAACCCCTCGTAACATGGTATTTACATTTGCATCATTAGCAGCAGGTATTGCTTGTGGAGTTTATGGTTTCATTATCGGAATAGTGGGAACTATTGGGTTTTGTGCGTTTGCTTTTATTTTAAGATTTAGTCCGTGGCACACGACAACTAATTCTTTGATTGGAGTATTAAAATTCGAACTCCCAAAATCATCAGAAGAGTTGCCCGATGTAGAATCCATTTTAAACCAATTTTGTAAAAAACATTCCAAAATTCGATACCAAATTTCTAATCCAAAAAACAAAGCATCTACCAATCCTCCTCCTGAAAAAAACATTGCTTACGAGTATCATTTAAAGCTAAAAAATGAAGATGATGGTAAGCATTTAGATTCTGCCATTTCAAATTTGGCAACCATCCAATCCGTAAAAATTAATTTTGAAAACACACCTGAAAATGTTTAACCATGAAATATTTTAATTTTCACCTAGTTGCCTTTATCGCTATTTTGATTGGGCTAGTTTTGTTCAATTGGCAATATGGAAATGAAACTTTTATTTTTTTCGGCTTTGCTGAAAATAAGGAAATGGAGATTCGTTTGGAACATCCATCGACTATTGAAAATATTTATGTAACGGCTGGAAGTAAGGTAAACAAAGGATATTTGCTGATGGAAGTTACTCGTTCTAGTTTGGAATTGACTCAAAGTGATTTAAGTCATGAAATTGCAAAATTGGAATCTCAATCTAAAATTTGGAAGGCTGGAATCCAATCTTCCATCAATCAATTGATGGCTCAAAAAGCAGCCAAGGAAAGTGAAATACAAATCCAAATCGCTCAATTGGAATCTGATATATCTATCAAAGAATCTTTAATCAAAGATTTAGAAAGTATTCAACCTGCCAAAGATAAATCAGGTCGAAGTCCAAATACTATAAAAATTGAAGGTTTAAAAAAAGAGCTTCAACTTGCCGTCAAGCCTATAGATTCACAAATAAAAAAATTAAAGAACGAATTGTATGCTTCAAATAATCCCACCAAAATCCAAATTGAAAAATTGCAAAATGAGTTAGGATTTGTAAATCAAGAGGAAGAAAAATTATCCATTTTTGCTCCTAGTGATGGAGTTATAGGAACGATTTTTTGTAAAGTAGGCGAACAGTTTCCAGCTTATAACACACTAATTACATTTTACGAAGAGAACCCAACTCAGGTAAAAGCATATGTGTTAGAGAGTTTGATTTTAAATGTAAATATGGGTGATAGTATTTCCGTTTTATCGGGTGTTCAATCTGGCTCAAAAAGTAAAGGAAAAGTCATCGGAATGGGTTCTCGAATTATTGAAATCCCTGAACGATTGCGAAAAAACCCTGCTTTTAAAACTTATGGTAGAGAGATTCAAATTGAAATTCCAGCTGAAAATGATTTTTTACAAAAGGAAAAAGTGATTCTCAAGTCACTTGAAAAGAAAGATATTTCAAAGCAAAAAATGATTAGAGCTTTTACACCTCCAAAGACATCTGTTCAAAACCTTACCGATAAAGTGAGTCTTACTTCAGAGTAGTTTTTCAAAAAAAAAATAATCCTATGAGAAAGAATATTTTGATATACTTTTTTGCTTTTTTCCCAATAATAATATTTGGGCAAATCTCAATTGATGATTTTTTGAATAGCTACAAAAATGAAGAATCTGTAGTTTTTCAAAAAAATAAACTCTACCAATTGAATACACTTTCTTATGATTTGCCCTATATCGAAAAACTAGAAGTAAGAACAGAGACCAATGAATTTGATTGGAAGAAACAGGAATATTTAGTTCGAGTAAGTCCCAACAGCAGAAAAAATGTCAAAACTCAAAGACAGTTTCAAGAGACTGCACGATACATGTCGGAAATGGAATTGGAAGCCGCAAAAAGCGAAGCCATTCGAGAAAGGTATGACTTGATAATTGATGACATTTTTCTAAATCGGATTTTAGAAGTGAAAAACAAACAAGCCACTCTCTTGAAAGATAAAGTTACTTTACTGCAACGAAGCATTTCACTAGATGATTTTGATGTGATGGAATTGATTGAAGCAGAAGACGATGCACAGAAAAACCAAAGGGAAGTCATGGATTTAGAAAATGCAATTTTAACTACTCAAAACACAATTGAACGAAATATTTCAAATCATAAAAACATTCAAATCCAAGGAGCAAAATTAATATCTATCCAAGATGTAAAATCATTGTTACAAGATTTTAAAACTTCCAAAAATGTTCACCCTCAAATAGAAGTACAATCAGCAAAAGTGTATAATCGAATGTTAGAATATGAATGGGAGTCTTCCAAAACGAAATTTTCATTAGGCTTTGTCCAAGCTAAATATGGATATGATGCTGAAGATAATTTTCAAAAAAGTTTTTCCATTGGAGTAGGATTTGATATTCCATTTAAAAGGATGGGAAGAATAGAATTAAATGAGTTAGAAATTAACATTCATGAATCAGAAAGTGAATTTAGAAAAATGAAGAATCAAATATCAGAAGGAAAATATTTTCATTTGCAGCAATTAGAAAACCTGATTCGAAAATATGAACTGGTCGCTCAACAATTAGAAAATGGTCAAGCAGAATATGCATTAAAGGAATATCAAAAAATAGCGGAAACCCCTCCAAATGCTTTGGTAAAATTAAGAGAAAACACGCTCAACATTGAAATGCTGTTGCAAGAATTGGAATATAAAATCATGCAAACTCTGGTAGGATATTTGGATTATTCAGGCTTGTTGGTGCAGCGACCGTTTAGGAATTTTTTGGAGAAAAATTGATTCTTCTTATTCAAGTAGGCTTTTTATCATAAAAAGATTCATTCGGTTCTACATGAATTAGAACATCGGCAATTTCAGGAAGTGATTTCTGTATTTTATTTTTAAGCTTATGTGCAATTTCATGTCCTTCTCCTACAGAAATATTACCATCGACCACTAAATGTAAATCTACATGAAAAGACATTCCTGATTTTCGGATGAAACATTTCTCGGTATCTTCCACCTCTTCCATTTCATTAGCGATGCTGCGAATTTGTAAAACTAAATCATCATATAAATGTTCATCCATTATTTCTCCAAGGGCTGGGCGAAAAATTCCATATGAATTATAAACAATAAAAACAGCAGCTACCATTGCAGCCCAATCATCTGCTTTTTCATATCCTTCTCCTAGTATTAGTGCAATTGAAATTCCTAGAAAGGCTACAAGCGAAGTTATGGCATCGCTCCTATGATGCCATGCATCTGCTTGCAGCGACGTACTCATTGTTTCTTTTCCCTTTTGGTTAACAAAACGATAAATTAGTTCCTTCAAAATAATCACTCCGCCCAATACCCAAAGCGTAAATGCCTGAGGTATTTCTTGTGGAGATTGCAAATTATGAATACTTTCTACAACAATAACAGTAGCAGAAACTAATAAAAATCCAACCACAACAAAAGTGACCAATGGTTCTATTTTTCCATGACCATAAGGATGATTTTCATCAGGAGGTTTGGTGGAGTATCGAATTCCAGCCCATACCAGAAATGAAGCAAAAACATCAGAAAATGATTCAATTGCATCAGCTATCAATGCAAAGGAATTTCCAAAATAACCTGTGAGTCCTTTCACAATCGCCATGATTAAATTGAAAATAACACTAAATATGGCAACCTGTGAGGCTTTTTGTTTTGACAAATTAATAAGATTTAAATTGAAGAGTATTCAATGTTTAAACATTTATCTCAATCCCCGACCAACCATTTTTTAAATTTCCCAGACCGTTCTGTACTGACAATTGTTTCTATTGAGCAAGGTTCTAAATACAATTTTACTCGTGATTTTGAAACAGAAACCATCTTTGTGATAGCACTCACTCTTACAATAAACTGCCGATTAATTCTAAAGAAAATTCCATTATCCAATTCATCTTCCAATTTTTCCAAAGAAAAATCAATTGGGTATCTTTTTCCTTCATTGGTAATTAAAAAAGTGATTTTATCTTCAGTATAAAAATAGGCTACATGATTTACTTCAACAGTTTTCAAAGTTTGTCCAACTCGAATTAAAAATCGTTTTAATCTTGGTGGAGTTTCTTTCTGTAAATGTTTAGCCAATTCCGCATAATCAAAAGTAGTGGTGGATTGAGTTGATTTGTATTTCTCTATTGAATTTTTAAGTTCGTCCTTTTTGATAGGTTTTAATAAATAATCAATTGCATTCACTTTAAATGCTTGAATTGCATATTGGTCGAAAGCAGTTGTAAAAATAATGGGTTGGGAAATTTTTATTTGATTAAAAATTTCAAAAGCTGATCCATCTGCCAAATGTATATCCATAAAAATAAAATCAGGAGCATCATTAGAAGCATACCATTCCACTACCGATTCTACACTATCTAATTGTTCCAAAATCGAAATAGAACTATCCATTTCAAGGATTAATTTTTCCAATCTTTGAGCTGCTCTTGGTTCGTCTTCGACGATTAATACTTTCATAATTCTATTTTTTTAAAATTGGAATCGTTACTTTAAAATCTGTTTTTGTTTCCTCAATCTCAACTTGCTTTTTACCCAATAAATCATACCTCGATTGAATACTTTGCAAACCAAAATGAGTGGACTTTTCTTTCGTTAATTTCTTTTGTAAGTTGTTTGTTACAAAAAGATAATCACCTTCCACTTGCAATGAAATATACAATGGTTTTTTCTTTGAAATCACATTATGCTTCACCGCATTTTCAACCAACATTTGCAAAGTTAAAGGCGGAACAAAAGCAACAAGACCATTGACATCGGGAATATCTAAATGAATATTTTCTCCAAATCTTTTCTTTAATAAATAACTAAAATTGCGAAGCAATTCTAACTCTTCCTGCAAAGGAATCAGGTCCTTTTCTCGATACTGTAACAGACTTCTATAAAAATCAGACAGCTTCTCGACATACTCTGTAGCGGCTTCTGGTTCATCCTCAATCAAAGTGATTAAAGTATTGAAACTATTAAAAAGGAAATGGGGATTGATTTGACTTTTAAGTACTTCTAGTTGACTCTCGACACGTTCTTTTTGTATATCAGCTTCTCTTTGGAGTCGTTGACTTTTCCATTTAGTCCAAGCATACAACAAACTTAATAACAATATAATTGCAAATGCGAAAAACCAAGGCTGTTGCCAAAATGGAGCTTTAATTTTAAAAGAATAACTAGTTATCGGTTCACCATTAAAAGCCCCATTTTCAGTTGAAGTAACTTTAAAAACATAATCCCCTGGACGTAAATCTGAATAGTGCGCTTGGTTATCTTTTGAGTAAATCCAATCGGGATTGTAACCTTCTAGTTGGTACCGATATTCTACTTTCTCAGGGTCAGTAAACCATAGTCCCACGTAATTAAACACCAAGCTATTTTCAGTATGATAAAATTGCTTAACTGACTGATAATCAACAGGTTCAAAGAAAACATTTATCCCTTCTATTATATTTCTTGGATGGATTTCTAGCTGCTCATTTAATGCGGAATATCGAATTAACTTATCTTCCCCCCCTATCCAAATATTTCCAATCAAATCCGAAGTAAAAGAATTCAATACAGGTTCTAAATCCTCCAACCCGACTTCATCATCATAATAAATCAAGTGTTTAGTTTCTGGATTTAGAATGTCAATTCCCGAAGGATGAACAATTAAAATATTTCCCAAACTATCGGTAACTAAACTTGTAATTTCTAAATCTCGAATTCCTTCTTTGACATTGAGTTGGTAAAAATGCTGCCCATCAAATTCAAAAATTCCTTTCTCGGCAGTACCAAACCAAATGCTTCCTCGATGGTCTTCCGTAATGGTGTAAACCGTCTTGAGTGGAATATTATTCGCTTGGGTGTAATTTGTAATTTTTCCATTTTCCAAAACACTTAACCCCTTTCCGTCTGTCCCAAACCAAGTTCGATTCGTACTACAAACAAATGCTTTATAAATAAAATTAGAACCCAATCCGTCATCATGAGTGTAGTTTCTAAATTGATTTTTTTTGGAAAAAATCTCTTCACTCAAATCTAATTCAAACACACCTCCCAGCGTTGCTAACCAAAGAATTTTATCCGAACCATCAATAGATAAAATGTTATCATTCATCAATCCATCCTTTTGAGAAAAGTATTTGGTTTTATTTTTTGAAAAATTATAAGCATACAATCCTTGACCAAAAGTTCCTATCCAAATAGTTCCAAAAACATCTTCAAACAAACTAATCACATTGATTTTTTTTTCTGGAATAATAGATTGATAAACCTTCGTTCCATCCGCTTTATTTTTCATCAAAAAAAGACCATCTGGAGTACCTAACCAAATTCGATTTTCTTGGTCAGTCAAAACGGCTTGTACATTTCCTAAATCATGCTTTACTTGTTCAAATTGACGATTGGCTGAACTTACTCCCACCTTGTTATTCAATACCCAAAGATTGCCTTCCACAT
>CAZMBP010000112.1:0-13628 GCA_964564545.1 uncultured Saprospiraceae bacterium | reverse complement strand
TCGGATTCAGTTGCAAGAATTGATGATCAATATTTCTTTGTTGTATGAAAGAGGTTTGTTAAAAGAAACCCTTCAACTGATTTCTAAAGCAAAAAAGATTGCAGAGAAGTACGATTACGATTTGCAGTTTTTGGAAATCTCACTTTTGGAAAGAAGAATAACTCGACAATTTAAACGGAAAGCAACCAAAGCATCCATCACTCAAATTCAGCATGAAAGTCAGAAAAAATTAGATCGAATAAATCAGCAACTCAAAATTTTAGATTGCTACGAAGATGTTTTTTTAGAAGCAAAAAACTTTGGAGCAAGTAAAATTATTGACGAAGATCTCCATATCAAAATCCAAAGAATTCTTCCTTTGAAAATAGATTCGATGGACACTTCTCTTGAGATGAAACTATATTATCACCTCACTCATTCGATGTATCATTATATTTCTAGGGATTGGAAAACGAGAGCGGAACACTTGAAAGCTGTCTTGGATTATTTTGAACAAAATTCTTTTTTGCTCAACGACACTCAGTATCAAGAACGCTATTTAAGTTTTTTAAATAATTATATCAATTACTGTTATGCGTTTGGAGAAGAAGAAGAATTGAAGGAGCAAATTGAAGTACTTGAAAATTGGAAAGCGAAAAGTCGAGCCTTGAATATTCAATTGGAGCAATATCGCTTTTATGGAAAAATGTTGTACGCTTTTAAGAGAAAACGATTTGATGAAATGGTTGCGTTGTCTCCTAGTTTGGATGAGTTGCTAAAAAAATATGAAGCCAATCTTACATTGAACAGAAGACTGACATTTCTTTTTCACATGGCTGCAGCATTTTTATTGGAAAATAAATTGGATGAAGCAGAGACAAAAGTTAATGAAATAATCAATCAACCAAAATTTGAAAATAGAACCGATATTCAAATTCTTGCGAGAATCATGCGGATCATTTTATTTTTTGAAAAAGAAATTTTGACCTTGGCAGAATATGAAACTACTTCTGCCACTCGATATTTGAAAAAATCAAGAAATGATAATCCTACGGAAAAGAAAATACTTTCGTTTTTGAGAAAGATGATTTCGTCACCCACACCTAAAGTTGTCTTAAAAGATTTTTATGATTTTCTAAAAGAGAAAAAAGGATACGAAGAGATTTTTTATTGGGTGGAGAGGAAGTTGAAATAGTTATCGATAGTTTCAAATGACAATACTTTTGATGTGATTTTTTGACGCTGACTTTTTATGACCTATTATGACCTATTATGACACTTTATGTTTTTTGCTTGCAAAAAAGAATCATAAAAAGTCAGCGTCAAAAAAAAATTAAAGCGAGTCATCTACTTCTTTCAATTCCTCCTCATTAACTTTTCCAAACCATTTTGTCATTTGCTTGCGAGCATTCTCTCGAACTTCATCATTGATATATCCTGCAATCAAAACTAATCCAAAACTCAAAACGCCTAAGTCATCAGTATAACCTAAAAATGGAGTTAGGTCTGGAATTCCATCAATCGGTGAAAGAAAATATCCTAAGGCACCTAAAACAATTCGTTTTGCCCAAGCAGGAGTGTCTGATCTTTTGAAGGCATAATATAAAAGGAGTGCGGTATAAACTGTTTTTTGTCCAGCTTGAACTGCGTAGTCTTTTATTTTTTTCCAAAAATTGATTTCGGAATATTTATCAGAGTATTTTTTAAATGGGTTCTTTTTCATCAACTTTTTTATTTTGTAAGACGACTCTCCGAGTCGTCCCCTACGTTATTTTCCAATATAAATTTAATAAAAAATCCACAGATCATTTTTTCGATAAAACCCACCAAAAATAAGCTATTCCACATCTTATTAAATATTACGTCGTCGAAACTCACTACCACATTTTTTCATCAAAAATTAAAAATCATGTTAAAAAAGAAACGGCGTAAAGATGATAAAAGTATTAATGCTGGCTCCATGGCTGACATAGCTTTTCTCCTTTTAATCTTTTTTTTAGTGACTACCACTATTGCTGAAGACAAAGGGATTTTGGTACAACTTCCTAGGTGGAGTAATACGCCACCGCCTCCTTCACCTGTAAATGAAAGAAATGTGCTAAATGTTTTAGTAAATGGAAAAAACGAATTATTAGTTGAAAATGATTTTGCTCAAGTCTCAGATTTACGAGAACGAACCAAATTATTTATTACTAACCCAACTCGTTCTGATGAAATGGCAGAAAGCCCAACCAAGGCTATTATTTCTTTGAAAAATGATCGGTCTACTTCTTATGAAACTTATATTGGAGTATACAATGAACTAAAAGGAGCTTATTCAGAATTGCGAGATGAAGAGGCTCGAAGAGTTTATAATAAAGGGTATGAATTATTGAAGAAAGAGCAGCAGAAGGAAATTAGAAATAAAATTCCACTTATTATTTCTGAAGCAGAACCAATGGATTACATCAAGTAATTTTTAATGAAAAAAGAGTAAACAGATTCATTTCCGTTTACTCTTTTTGGTTTTATATTAAGTTTTGTTTTTGTCTAATCACACCCTAAATCAATTCTCGATTGAGGATCATTATTTGGGAAACAATTTCCTGAAAGAATATAATCAGGCGCATATCTTTCCAAATCAGGATCATGTAGTCCATTTTCTAAAAAGGAAACTAAGTCATCAATGTCACTTTCACTCATTCCAAGTGGTGAGAAAATTGGTGGAATTTGACTAGCTGGAACATTTACATTTTCAGGAATTGCATCGTTAAAGTATTCAACAACTTCACGCAAAGTCGTTTTGCTACTTCCATGAAAATAGAAAGGAGTATCTTTTAGATTATATAATTGAGGGACTTTAAATTTATGCATGTCTTCCGCATTTCCTGTAAAACTTCCTCTCCCTAAATTCCGAGTATCATCAGCAGAAGTTCCAAAAACATTAATTCCACATTGATATAAATCTTTTACACCAACTGAATAAAATGTCATCGAATTTAAAGAAGGACTACTATGGCAAGTAGCACATTTTGCATCTCCAAAGAAAAGCATTGCTCCTCGTTTTTCTTGCTCAGTTAAAGCATCTCGATTTCCTTTTAAGTAATCTTGGAAAGGAGCTTTATTCGTCATTAAAGTTCTCAAATAGGCAGCAATGGCAAAACTCGCAGTTACATTAGAATATCTTTCTTCTTCAGGAAAGTCACTAAATGCAGATTCAAAGTAAGGTAAATATCCTAAATCAGTAACTACATCCTTATTGACAATCATGCGATGTAATTTTAAACTTTCAATATTTTGAGTCTCCAAACCGCCGTATCCTAAGTGATTAAGTTCCGTTCCATCTTCTTCTTTCCAAAGGTTTTCAGTTCCTTCATTGACACCTCCACCACCAAATTGTCCATTCCATAATGCATTAGTCACATAAGCGGCATTAAGCATACTCAATGGTCTTGCACCCTGCGCGTCCAATTGTTCCGGTGTATATAAATCACTCATCATTCTTCCCTCTCCATTTACTCCAAAGCCAACACCACCTTCACCAATTCCTTGCACCCGACCTGATTTAAAACCAGCCGATGGAATGTGGCAACTCCCACAAGAATATGTTCCTTCTCCAATTTCTTGCATAGGTGAAAGTCCAAGTCCAGTTTCAAAAAAGAGAAATTTACCTAAAGCTACTTTGACGGGAGTAATTGGATTTTCAGGAGAAGTAGGAATAGAAGCGTAATCGTTGCTCTCAGGAAGAATAAAATGTTCAAGCTCTCCATTTGGAGAAAACTTCTTAATCGCATTTTCGAGTAGTATATCATTTTGGGTAGCTAGCTGAACTTTGTCACTACGACAAGCAGAAATAGCTAGTATCAGGATGATTGTTCCAAGTAAAAGTTTATTCATTGTTCACGGAAATTAAAAAAGTGTCTGTTGTTTCTAGGATAAAGTATGAGCGTAAAATAAAGTTTCGTGTTTAATTATGCTCAGTAACGGAGGGATAATAAAAGTCTATATTCAGATTTTCAAATATATCATTATTCTATTCGACTAACAATATACCGAAAACGGTATTTTTAAGATTGGAAAAAACGATTATACGCCCTCGGTTTTGAGTTTGTAAAGTTTTAATAGATGCAAAAATAAACATATAAAACATTTTAGAGACTATTTTTTGTTAAAAAAATAGAAAATAGTTTGATGCCATTTTTAGATTAGAAAATCGAAGCATTAAAGGGTTTTATAAAAAAAGCCGATTCTCAAATACATGAAAATCGGCTTCTTTTATAAGATATTTAATTATTACAAGTCCATTAAAAGTGTAACTGGATCTTCTAATAAATTTTTCACTTTTACCAAAAATGTAACGGAAGTACTTCCATCAATCACTCGATGATCGTAGGAAAGCGCCAAATACATCATTGGACGAATTTTTACTTCTCCATCAATCGCCATTGGTCGTTGTTGAATGGTATGCATTCCAAGGATCGCAGATTGAGGTTCATTCAATATAGGAGTACTCATCATCGATCCAAAAATTCCACCATTTGTGATGGCAAATGTTCCTCCTTTCATTTCATCCAAAGTCAAGGATCCGTTTCTTGCTTTTACAGCCAATCCCTTAATTGCGGATTCAATTTCGTGGAATTTCAATGATTCTACATTTTTTACAGGAGGCACAACCAAACCTGTAGGTGTAGAAATTGCAATCGAAATATCTGCATAATCATGATAAATCAATTCATTAGTTTCGCTATCCAATTGTGCATTTACATTTGGCATTTCCATCAAGACCTTCGCACAAGCTTTTGCAAACAAAGACATAAAACCTAATTTGATTCCATACTTTTCAACAAATCGCTCTTGGTATTTTTTTCTCAAAGCCATCACTTCAGTCAAATCCACTTCATTGAAAGTGGTTAACATAGCTGTATTATTTTTAGCAGAAACCAATCGAGAAGCAATTGTTCTTCGCATTCTGCTCATTTTTTTACGAGAAGTTTCTCGACTAAAATTAGCAGATGGGACGATAGGTGCAGGAGTTTCTGTTTTAGCAGCAGGTGCTGGAGCACTAGATTTTGCAGCAACTGCTTTTTGTGCATCTTCTTTGGTAATTCTACCATCGACACCAGTTCCACTTACTTGATTAGCAGCAACGCCGTTTTCTTTCAAAATTTTATCAGCAGCAGGAGATGGATGTCCTGAAGCATATGAAGCTGCAGCAGGTGCTGAAACTGGGGCAGGAGCTTCAGCCACAATTTCTTTTTTCTCTTCTTTTGCGGGAGCGGGAGTTGCAGCGGGAGCAGCAGCTTCGGCAGCTACACTTGTGTCGATTTTGGCAACCAATGCTCCAATTTCCAAGTCATCGCCTTCAGCGGCAACATAGATTAATTTTCCTGCAGCTTCTGCAGGGAATTCCAAAGTTGCTTTGTCAGACTCAAATTCACAAATTGGTTCGTCCAATTTTACATAATCACCATTTTCTTTCAACCATTGAGAAAGAGTTACTTCGTTTACAGACTCCCCAATGACAGGGACTTTCATTTCAACTATACTCATGTTATTTTTTATTTATAAGTAGGTATTTTTTTTTCGCAAAAATAATCAATTAAATGATTAACGAAAGGGAAAAGAGAAAGTTTAAAAAGGAGTTTCCATATTTTATTTTAAATAAAGAAAAGTTAATTATCGTATTAAAATTCCTTGAAATAAGAAAATGGAACGAAATTCGATTTTAATTAAAAAAATTACGTTCTTAGGCTTCAAAATTTAGCAGACTAGTTAGATGAAAATTATCCAAATCACCGATCTACATATCGATAAGGAAAATGAATTTCCCTTTGATATTGATGTTCGCAAAAACTTTAGGAGAGTTTTGCGAGCTGCTCGTAGAGCTAAACCTGACCATTTGGTGATTTCAGGTGATTTGTGTTTTGATATTGGTGATGTGAAAATCTATGAATGGATTAGAGAACAATTGGATTTGACTCGTATTCCATACGATGTAATTGGAGGGAATCATGATAATTGTCCAATGATGGCAGAGGTTTTTCAAATAGAACATTTACTTACTGATGATGAATTATATTTTGCTAAAAAATTAGGTAAGGCAACTTGTTTGTTTTTAGATTCTGCCAAAGGCTTTCATTCAGAAAATCAACTTAAATGGCTAGATCGACAACTTAAAAATGGTAATGAAAATTATGTGATTTTTACCCATCACCCACCTGTTAAAGCAGGCGTTTTATTTATGGATAGCAAATACCCGTTGCAAAATATTTCAGATATTCAAGAAGTGATTTTTGGATATCGAGGGTTTGTGAATATTTTTTGTGGGCATTTTCATGTGGAAAAATCCATTCAACGAGATAATATTTTAGTTCAGATCACACCTTCTACTTTTTATCAATTAGATCAAAATAGTGAGGATTTCAAAGTTGATCACCATAGTATCGCTTACCGCTTGATTGATATTTCTAGTCAGTCGATAAAAACTTCCGTTAAATATTTCCGAGGATCAAAAAAATAATCAAATTCTAAAGAAAGATAAAAGGCCATGACTAATGGTTTTCCTTTCAATTGAATTTTGATTCGTTAAATTTTTGTTGTTTTTTACCAATCGTAAAATCAACTTCTTTTTTATGGAAAACCTACTTCAAAAATTCATTAATATTGTTAATGCCATTAATGAAAACATCGGCAAAGCAGCAGCTTGGTTGACAGGAATTTTAGTGGTGCTAGTTTGTGGACGAGTGTTAGGACGAATGATTTTCGATAGCGAACCAGTTTGGTTGCCAGAGTTGGAATGGCACATTTTTGCAATGATCTTTTTGTTAGCAGCAGGTTATACTTTGAAGCATGATAAACATGTTCGAGTAGATTTGTTTTACGCAAAATTTTCAGAAAAAGATCAAGCCTTAGTTAATTTGGTTGGGGCATTGTTGTTTTTAATTCCTTGGTGTTGTTTGATTATTTATGTGTCCTATGGTTATGCTATGGGTTCATTTAGAATATTAGAAGGTTCACCGAATCCGAATGGATTACCCTTTCGATTTATTGTGAAATTCGCGATTACAATTGGTGCAAGTCTATTGTTATTACAAGCGTTGGCCATGGTCGCACATTCTGTTTTGATTTTGAAATATAAAACGATAAAAGAAAACTAATCCAAACCAAACGAAAAATCAGAAATGGAATATTTAGCAATTATACTTTTCATCAGCATATTTTTACTCATTCTTTATGGTTTTCCAGTTGCGTTTACGTTGGGAGGTATTTCGACGATTTATGCGCTTTGTTTTTTAGATCCAGCGGACTTTTCGATGTTACCTTCAAGGATTATGGGGACGATGACGAATGTGGTTTTGTTGGCAGTACCACTATTTGTTTTTATGGGGATCATGTTGGAAAAATCAGGACTTGCCGAAAGTTTACTTGAAACCATGGCGATGCTTTTTGGAAAAATGAAAGGTGGTTTAGCTATTTCTGTGGTAGTTGTAGGAGCATTGTTAGCAGCATCAACAGGTATTGTCGGAGCGACAGTAATTACTATGGGATTGATTAGTTTACCAACGATGTTGAACAGAGGATATTCACCTGAATTATCGACTGGAACGATTGCTGCCTCAGGAACTTTGGGGCAAATAATTCCGCCATCAGTTGTCTTAGTTTTGTTGGGAGATATGTTGGGAGTGACGGTTGGTGATTTATTTAAAGCAGCACTTCTACCGGGTGTTTTATTAGTAGTGTGCTACATAATTTACATTGCCTTCTATGCTTATTTCAATCCTGAAAAAGCACCAAGTATTCCTGAGGAAGAGATTGCAAAGTTTAAGAGGGAAGGCTTTATAGGGAAAATAATCAAAGCATTTTTATTACCATTCTTTTTAATTGTTGCGGTATTAGGTTCAATTTTGGCTGGGTATGCAACGCCTACAGAAGCAGCTGCGATTGGTGCAATGGGTGCAACAATTTTGACAATCGCTCAAGGGAAATTTAATTTAAAAATATTAAATGAAGTGATGCGAGAGACGACGCATTTGACGACGATGGTTTTTATCATTTTGTTGGGAGCGACGACTTTTACTTTTGTTTTTAGAGAATTGGGCGGAGATACATATTTGATTAACCTGATCCAAGAGTCAAATTTGTCGCCTCAAATGTTTTTATTTTTAGTGATGTTGGTAGTGTTTGTAGCTGGATTTTTTATTGATTTCATTGAAATCATATTTATCATTGTGCCTGTGGTTGCACCAATTTTTGAAGTGTATGAAATGAATTTAATTTGGATAGGAATTTTGCTAGCCTTGAATTTACAGACTTCGTTTTTATCGCCTCCGTTTGGATTTTCATTATTTTATTTGAAAGGAGTTGCGCCGCCCCAGATTACGACGGCACATTTATATCGAGGGATTATTCCTTTTGTGATAATTCAATTGGTGTTTTTGTTTTTGGTGATTTTGTTTCCGAAGGTGGTGTTTTTGATTTGAGGTAGAGGAGTTAATTTTGGATAGTATATTCTCCTTCAGAGTTTACCGTGAAAGTTGGTAGTTTTTTGTTTTCTTCAAAGAAATCAAAGCCAGGTTTTAGGTTTTCCCAAAAGGAAAAATGCTCATCATCCTCATCTAAGTTTTCTTCAAAATTTTTAGTTGGAAAAATATGAATAGGTATACTTTTCCCTTCTTCATGTGCTTCAACAGCAAGCAAGTATAACTCTTGAATTTTATCATTAGTCAACGGAATACAACCTGTCGTTTGGCAACCACCATGCACATAAATATCACTTCCAGGACTTGTCGCATCACTCAATATTACATCAGATACATTTGGATAATTTACTTTTAAGGAGAGCAAAAAATTACTCTTCGGATTGAAGTGACTAATACGATAAAATCCTTCTGGAATTTGCCGATCACCCTCCATTCGTTTAGGACCAAGATTTCCTGAACTTCTACAAAAATCATAAGTCTTGAGCAATTGATATTCAGACTCGTTTTTTGTTTTGATCCATACTTCTAGAAGTTCTTCATATTTAAAACCGCGCAAAAATAAATCGTAATCGAAGGAGTTGAATCCTTTTGAAACTAAAAGTTTTTTGACATAAGTTTCCTTTGCTTCATAAGCATTTCTAACTCGTTCAAAACGCATTTGATCTTTACGAAAACTACTTGCCGGTGTATCTTTCCAATGCTCTAAACTGATATGATTCAAGTTGAGATTTTCTTTTTTTGATGAAAAATAAAAAGTGGATAATGCTAGTGCTAAAATTAATATAAAAAATAGGAGTGCTTTTTTCTTTCGTTTTTTCATCCCTGACTCCTCATATTTGAATTTTATTATAAAAAACCTTTTCCGTCAATTTCGACCATTCAGCCGCATCAGATCTAAATTTATTATAAGATTCATAAACCCTTTTTGCAAAAGGATCAGTAGCAGTCACATCAGCCAAGACTTCGTCAGTATATTTTTTTAATTCATCCAAAACTTCTTGTGGAAACACTCGCAATTCTGCATCAGATTCGTCCAATATTTTCTTCAAATAAAAAGTATTTTTTGCTTCCAATTCGGAAAGCATCCACATGTTTAATCGGAGAGCAGCAGTTTTCAAAATGGCTTGCAAGTCCTCTGGCAACTCATTGAATTTTTCTTTATTAAAAAACATTTCAAGTACTGTTCCTGCTTCATGCCAACCTGGGGAATAGTAATATTTTGCGATTTGATGGAAGCCCATAATGTAATCATGATAAGGGCCAATCCATTCTGTTGCATCAATCACTCCTCGCTCCAAACTTGTGTATAATTCACCACCTGCAATCAAAATAGGATTACCTCCAGCCTTTGCTAAAACTTTACCACCAAGTCCAGGCATTCGCATTTTTAAACCTTCTAGATCAGCAACGGAATTAATTTCTTTATTGAACCATCCACCCATTTGTACACCAGAGTTACCTGCAGGTACAGGGATTAAATTAAATTTATCATATAACTCTTCCCATAATTCTAAACCACCTCCGCTGATGAGCCAAGAGTTCATTTGTTGAGCATTCATTCCAAAAGGAACAGATGCAAAAAACTGTGCTGACGAAGCAATTCCTGCCCAATAATAAGCGGAGCCATGACCAATCTCAGCAGCACCACTACTCACCGCATTGAAGATTTCTAAAGCTGGAACCAACTCACCTCCTCCATAAACTTTGATTTCCATTCGACCTCCTGACATCTCATTGACCCATTTAGCAAATAGTTCGCAACCTTCTCCTAAAACTGGAAATTTAGGAGGCCAAGTCGTGACCATTTTCCACTTATATTTTTTCCCTGAGACAGTTTTGTTAGATGAACTTTGAGCTATATTTTCATTGGTACATCCTCTGATGGCGAAAGGCAAAGAAATGATTCCGAGTGCAGCACCTTTGAAAAAATCTTTTCGATTGAGTTTCATGTTTTGAATTTTTTATTTTCCTAAAGATAAAAATAGCAATTAATCTTATGGTAGAAATTTGAATTCGATTTTTGAAAAAAAACTTATGTCGGTAAATGTTTTAATAAGTGGTTGTTATTCAATATTTTAACGGGCGATTAAAAAAATAATCAAGAAAGCAGAAAACCTAAATTATCCGAACAAACACTCAGAAATAGATGAAAGGTATTATCGTTGATGACGAAGCTCGAAGTCGTAGGTTGCTCCATGCATTGTGCGACGAATATTGCGAAGGATTGGAAATAATTGGATTGGCTAATTCAGTAAGTGAGGCTAAAAAACTAATCGCAGAAGAAGAACCTGATTTAGTATTTTTGGATATCAGAATGCCAATAGAAAGTGGGTTTGAATTACTCAAGTTTTATGATAATGACTTTTCTTTTGAAGTTATTTTTACTACAGCTTATGATGAATATGCGATGGAAGCTTTTCAGTTTGCGGCCATTGATTATTTGCTAAAACCAATTGAAATAGACGAATTAATCAAAGCGGTTGAATATGTAAAAGATCTTAGAAACCACTCTCCTCAACCTGAAAAGTTTGCATTCCTTCAAGAGTTGTTAGCTGCGCAAAAAATTGAAAAAATTGCCTTGACTACAACTGATGGTTTTACTTTCGTCCACCACAAAGACATTATTCGCTGTGAAGCTGAAAGTAATTATACGACAATTACTTTGATGGATGGAAATTCTTATTTAATTACCAAAACATTAGGGCACTTTGAGAAGTTACTATTTGAAAAAGATTTTTTTAGAATTCACAAGTCTCACGTAGTTAATTTGCATGCGGTAAGGAAATTTATCAAATCTAAAAAAGGCGGTTTGGTCGAAACAGTTGATGGAATGCAGATTGAAGTTTCTTCTCGAAAAAGAGAAGAATTATTGGAGCGACTTTCTAATTTAAAATAAAGATTTCCGTTTGCCGAGAAATGAAACACATTTGTCGAGATATTAGGATTTTTAGCTATAAAAAAGCTAGCTTTAAAGGAAATGATTACGTATTATAATCGATGAATTCTAGAAGAGAAATTCTCACTAGAGTATAAAAGTCAACTAATCAAAAAAACAGAAAAATGTTACTACTCGTATTTGGAGACTGGTGGAGTTCGTTGAATGGAACACAACAGATGTTCTGGGGAATCTCCATCATATTTAGTGTCTTATTTGTAATCCAATTTGTTTTGAGTTTAATTGGTTTGGACTTTGATAGTGAAACCGATTTTGAGGTTGGATCTCATTCAGATGTAGATGCGGATTATAGTCTCGATCCAAGTTTTACCTTATTTTCAGTTCGGAGTATTATTGCTTTTTTCACCTTCTTTGGATGGACAGGTGTACTAGCTTTGAATGCAGGTATAGGAACTACGATGGCAGTTGTTTTTGCTAGTGTGTCCGGTTTTGCAGCGATGGCTTTAGTAGGTTATATGATGTATCTATTTTCAAAATTAGGGGAATCTGGGAATGTCGATCTTAACGAGGCCTTATTCCAAACAGGAGAAGTTTATTTGACGATTCCTGCGGGGAAAAGAAATCAAGGGAAAATTCATATCAATATTCAAGGAGTGATGAAAGAAATGGATGCAATCACAGAAGGAAAAACTTTAACGACAGGTTCAAGAATTAGAGTAGTGGAAATTTTAGATGATAATATACTGTTGGTAGAACCAGTTGAGACCTTTTTGGAAGGTGAAAATTTTTAAGCTCCAAAAACAAAATATTAAAATGTAGATGTATTGTTATAGAATGGTACATCAAATGCCTAAATACATTTTCACAAAAAAAAATATACTAGTGTTATATATTTAATACTGCGATCTTCCTACTTTTTTCTATAGGAAAATAGTAATTCATATAAAGCTATGGAGACCCCAAAACAAAACCTCTTTTTAAAAACCTTAAACATTACAACTTATGAGTTCCGCATTAATTTTAGTTGCTGCTTTTGCAGGTTTATTTTTTCTAATGCTATTATTTTTTATTTCAAGATATCGTAGATGTCCTTCGGATAGAATCCTAGTCATCTATGGTCGAACAGGGCAAGGTTCTGCAAAATGTATTGCAGGTGGTGCTGAGTTTGTTTGGCCAGTCATTCAAGATTATGAATATTTAGATTTATCACCTATTTCGATTGATGTCGATTTGAAAGGTGCATTGAGTAAGCAAAATATTCGTATCGATGTTCCTTCTCGATTTACAGTTGGTATTTCTACGGAGGAAGGAATCATGCAAAATGCTGCTGAGCGTTTGCTTGGAAAGGAAACTATGCAAATTCGAGATATTGCAAAAGATATTATTTTAGGTCAGTTACGTTTGGTTGTTGCGACGATGGACATTGAAGAGATTAACTCTGATAGAGATAAATTCTTAACTAATGTTGCTTCTAACGTAGGAGCTGAGTTGAGAAAAATTGGACTTCAATTAATCAATGTAAACGTGACGGATATTCAAGATGAATCTGGATACATCGAGGCGCTTGGAAAGGAAGCTGCAGCGAAAGCAATCAACGATGCAAGAATGAGCGTTCCTGAAAAAAATAGAGATGGATCGATCGGGGAAGCAAATGCTCGTCAAGATCAAAGAGTTCAAGTTTCGAACGCAGATGCCTTGGCGCAAGTAGGGGAGTCTGAAGCAGAAGCGAAAGCAATTGAAGGGGCGAATACAGCTGCCATCAAAATTGCAGAGTCAAATGCTGAACGTCGACAAAGAGAAGCTGAATATTTAAAACTCGCAACTTCTTCTGAGAAGATTCAAGCGGCGAAAGCTTTGGAAGAAGCTTACCTCGCAGAGAAGGAAGCAGAGCAAGCGCGTGCTGCCAAAGAAATGGCAACAGCACAAGCGAATGAAATCGTTCAAGCTGAAATTGCTAAGCGTAAAAAAGAGATTGATGCAGAAGCAGAAGCGGAAAGAATTCGTCGAATTGCAAGAGGTAAAGCTGATGCAGTTTATATGGAAAAAGAAGCAGAAGCAAAAGGTATGTTGGAAATCTTAAATCGCCAAGCGCAAGGATTTGGAGAAATCGTAAAAGCTACCAATGGCAATTCTAAAGATGCTGTATTGATGATTATTGCTGATAAATTAGAGGACTTAGTGAAGACTCAAGTGGAAGCAATTAAGAATATCAAAATCGATAAAGTTACTGTTTGGGAAAATGGTAACGGTGGCGAAGGCGAAGGAAATGCAACTTCTAAATTCGTTTCAGGTTT
>CAZMBP010000111.1:0-44021 GCA_964564545.1 uncultured Saprospiraceae bacterium | reverse complement strand
GCATGAATTATATTTTGTTTTCAGAAAATTAGGGTTCGTAAAACGTCTAACGTTCAACGTCAAACGAATAACGTAAAATAGTTTTCCAATAATAAATGTAGCAAATTACACAAAGCCATTGAATGCTACTCAGTCCTAAGGTAAAAAAAATATTAGGTTTTATGAATTCAATCAAAAAGCGAAATCCAAAATAAGCAAGCATGAAAAATTGGAAGATATGCCCTTTGGGGAACTGATTTTTTTCTCTTAGTTTTTTTAGAAAAAAGAAAAGAGCGATCAAAAAGAAAAGTTCGTACAGCGAAGTTGGATGGCGATTGACTCCATCACCTAAATCCATTCCCATAAAAAATGTGGTTTCACTTCCGTAGGTAAATTCATTGATGCCTGAAAGAAAGCAACCAATTCGTCCTATAAAAATTCCTAGAATAATCGGTAAAGTAAAAAGGTCGCCTGAAGATTCTTTTTCGCCAATAATCCATTTGCTAAATTCAACGCCAAGTAATCCACCGAATAATCCACCCATAATCGTTTTGACATTGAGTAAATAAATAAATCGTTCCAATGTCATTTCAAAAATAGGTTGCTCCAAAAATCCAACTAATCGGGAACCGATTAATGCTCCAAAGATTGCTCCGACGATAATTGATAATCTATTGTTAGAAGAAATAGGGTCGGTGCTTTTTTTTCTTAAAAAAACGTAGTAGCGGTAACCGATGAAAAAAGCAAGATATTCTAGAATGAGATGTGGATTAGTTTTGTAGCCGAAGATGATAGGTTCGAAGGGGATTTGGAAGAAGGAAAGGGTGATCATTTTTTCATAGTATTAATTGGTCAAGCAATAAATATCTGAATTAATATTTTCACTCTTTTCGAAAACTAAGTCTAATTAACCAACTTCCAGCGGCAAATAAAATGAACATAAAAATAGCATGCATTTTAGCAGTTCCTTTAAAAGGAAAAGAACCGTTAGTTAAGCTTGCTTTAAAACAACCATATTCTATTATTCCTTTTTCTAATGATCCTGATCTAAAAGAGACTATTGCGCCTTTTATTGTTTTTTGATTTCGAGATGAGGCTCCAATTGAATATGCATTATCAGCAAAATGTAAATAACTTCCAACTCCTTTAACTTCAATAGGGTAGTAGGGATTAGGGTAGGAATTATAAATAACATATGTTCTTGTAAATCCAACATAGTAAGCAGCACAGAAAAATAAAATTCCAGCTATTGTGAGTAAAATGTTTTTCATGAATTTATATTAAAAATGTTGGGCGAAATAAAAAATTATACCTCCGTCTCTTCTAAATAATAATGCGCTAACGCAAATCGAATTTTCTCATAACTCATCTTCTCTTCAAAATAATTAAATATATCTAACATCTTATAAGGTGTATTCATTAAGTGCAACATCCCCAAAATCATGTCAATTTCCTCCTCCGAAACAAAAGTAGAAATATCCAAATCTTCCCCTTGTTCATAAGCTTTCGCTAAGTGAGCAGTAACTGTCGTATCTTTTAATTCACGTTGGGAAGCAATCTCCTCAATCGTTTTTCCATCTTTGTAAAGTGTATATGAAAGGATGTGAGTACTTCCTTGTACCTTCTCTCCAGCTGCTTCTTTTTTGAGTAAAAAATCAATGATACCTTGTTTGAATTGCTCGCCATAAAGATGCATTTTTCGTTCACCGACTCCGCTGATTTCATTCATCATCGCATCTGTTGTTGGACGTTTGGCAGCCATTTCTTCAAGAGTCGCATCACTAAAAACAATGTACGGAGGAACTCCTCGCACTCTCGCCAATTGCAAACGAAGCGCACGCAAAGATTCGAATAATTCGTCTCGAACTCTTTCTCTTTTTGGTTTTGCTTTGGCCACTTTTTTAGCAGCTTCTTTTCGAGTTTCGGCCACAGCAGGTCTGACGAGTTCTATTTTTTTTCCTTCAAATAAAACTTCTCGAGCAGCAGGAGTCAACTTAAGTGCGCTGCCTTCATCGTAGGCAATTTCCATTAATCCTGCATTCAATAATTGCATAATATAATTTTGCCAATCGAACAATTTTATATCACGACCTGCGCCGTAGGTTTTTATTTTGTTATATCCTTTTTCAAAAATTTCTCGCTGATTTGAACCTCTTAAAATTCCAATTAAAATATTTATTCCAACCTGTTCGCTTGTTCGTGCAATGGCGGAAAGTGCTTTTTGAGCAATCAAAGTTCCATCAACTCGCTGTGGAGGATTTTTACAAATATCACAATTACCACAACTTTCTGTTTCCATGGTTTCGCTAAAATAACCGAGTAGAATTTTTCGACGACATTGCATTGCTTCAGCGAAGTGACGCATGCGTTCGAGTTTGGTCATTTTGAGTTCCGTTTGGTCACTTGCATTCGCAGGGTCTGTCAAAATATCTCGAAGGATTTTTATATCGCCATAACTCCAAAATAACATCGTATCTGCCTTCGCTCCATCTCGACCTGCTCGCCCAAGTTCTTGGTCATAACTTTCGATGTTTTTTGACAAATTAGAATGAATCACCCAACGGACATTTGATTTATCAATTCCCATTCCGAAGGCAACGGTCGCACAAACTATAGGAATTCGATCATTGATAAAATACTCTTGAACTTCGCTGCGCATATTGGGAGAAAGTCCTGCGTGATAATGCGTTGCTTTGATTCCGTTGGCTCGTAATTTATCCGCTACCGCTTCTGTGTTTTTTCGACTTAAACAATAAACAATTCCAGATTGATTAGGTCTTCGTTTGACAAAATTAACAATCTGTTGCAACCGTTTTTGACCTGGTCGAACTTCGATACTTAAGTTTGGTCGATCAAAAGAAGAGATAAAAACTTTTGGATCCCTCAAACCCATTTGATTGACAATATCTTTTCGAGTCAACTTATCGGCAGTTGCCGTCAAAGCCATAATTGGAACATTGGGAAATGAGTTTTTGAGAAACTTCATTTTGGTATATTCAGGTCGGAAATCATGTCCCCAAGAAGAAATACAATGCGCTTCATCTATAGCAAATAAACTAATATTCATTTGTTGCATCAAATCATAAAAGCTACGAGTTAATAATCGCTCTGGGGAAACGTAAAGTAATTTAAGTTGTTGATTATCAATGTCTTGAATGACTTGTTGCTCTGCGCTTTTTGACAAAGAACTATTATAAAAAGCGGCTGGAATTCCATTTCCTCGAAGCGCCTCCACTTGATCTTTCATTAGTGAAATCAGAGGGGAAACAACAATGCAAATACCATCCAAAGTGATCGCTGGAATTTGGAAACAGATGGATTTCCCACCTCCCGTAGGCATAAGTACTAAGCTGTCTTTTCCATCAAAAGTATTCTGCACAATCTCAGCTTGTCCTGGCCGAAAATTATCGTATCCAAAGAATTTTTTAAGTGCAATTCTAGCGTCAGGTAAGGTCATTATTGGATGATTAGTTTTTTCTCAAAAAGGAAAAATGGGTATGTTTAATATTTTTGATAACAATATATTTACAAATGCTGTTTTTTGATAAATGCAAGATACGGATAAGTAATTATTTATCATAAATAAATAAGTTTTCCACATTTTTTAAAAGAACCTTTTTGATAGTTTGGTGTTAATAAAAACTGTGGTACATTTGTAACCATGTATAAGGTTGAGTAAGCGGGGTATTTTTTAGTTTTTAAGCATTGAGTATCAATGAGTTGCGGTGTGAAACATGTAGGAGTCTGCTTTAGCTGACCTAGAAAAAAGGAGCGAAGTGATTCTAAAAACTATTTTATTATACTTCTTTTTGAAAAAAATATCGCTGCGCTCTTTTTTAGGTCAGCTAAAGCAGGCCAATACGTGCATTAAAAGTCAGAAATTATTTAATGAAGGATTACTATTCAATTTCAGAAGTCGCCGAATTATTAGGAAAAAGTAAAGAAACACTACGTCGATGGGATAGGAGTGGGAAATTAGTTGCTGTTCGCGAACCGATCAGCAACTATCGAATGTATAAAAAAGAGCAGTTAAGAATGTTCCCTGAATTGACTAGTCTTTTTGATGAAGATGGGAAAGGTAATTTCGTAGAACCAAAGAAAGAATACAAAGTACTTGAACTTTTTGCAGGAGCAGGAGGATTAGCTTTAGGTTTGGAAAAAGCAGGTTTGAAGTGTGAGGCCTTGAATGAAATTGATCATTGGGCAGCTGAGACTTTACGAAATAATCGACCCAACTGGAATGTAATCGAAGGCGATGTCAAAGATATTTCATTTAAAAAATACAAAGGAAAAGTAGATGTGGTTACAGGTGGATTTCCTTGCCAAGCATTTAGTTATGCCGGAAAATCTTTAGGTTTTAAAGATGCAAGAGGAACTTTGTTTTATGAATTTGCAAGAGCAGTTTCGGAGGTAAAACCTAAAATATGTATTGGTGAAAATGTAAAAGGTCTAGTTAATCATGACAAAGGCCGAACGCTTAAAGGAATGAAATCGGTCTTGGATGAGTTGGGGTATCGAGTGATGGAACATCAAGTTTTGAAAGCGATACATTATAATGTACCTCAAAAAAGAGAGCGATTAATTTTAGTAGGAATTAGAAAAGATATTAAAGTTGATTTCGAATATCCAAAACCTTACGGCAAAATATATAACCTAAAAGATGCGCTCAAAAAAGGCGAACTTTTTCCTAAAAAAGTTCCTAAGTCCGATGGTGCAAAATATCCAGAACATAAAAAAGCAGTTTTAGATTTAGTTCCTCCTGGTGGATATTGGCGAGATTTGCCAATTGATATTCAGAAAGAATATATGCAAAAAAGTTTCTACCTCGGTGGTGGGAAAACTGGAATGGCTCGAAGAATTAGTTGGGATGAACCTAGCTTAACTTTGACTTGTAGTCCTGCTCAAAAACAAACAGAGCGTTGCCACCCAGACGAAACTCGTCCATTTACCGTTCGTGAATATGCACGAATTCAAACCTTTCCTGATGATTGGAAATTTGCAGGTTCAGTCACACAACAGTATAAACAAATTGGAAATGCGGTGCCGGTAAATCTTGGGAAGGAAGTGGGATATGCGATTGTGAAGTTTTTGAATGCGGTCAAGTAATTTCTTAAATCAATATTCAAAATCTCTTATTTAAACTTCACTTCAATCTCTCGTGCTAATTTTTGAATCGTCATTCTTAGCGCTGCACCGCCATCTACTTCCAATGCCACTTCTCCAAATGCATCAATCAAATCAAAGTAAAAATCTTCTTTGCCAGTTAGGTGGTGCCAAAAATCTTTTCCAATAAATACTGGAAATCGTTGGTCAATACTTTTATAATGAGAAGACAAATCTTGTTTTTCACCATAAATAATTCCGACCATCAAGTCTTGAAAACCAACATTAAGATTGTTAGTTCGTGCTAAATTAATGATGCCGTCGAAGTGTCCAAAAATAGTTTGCACATCATCATGGTTGATGGTGTTTGGGCCAGATTTAATTTGACAATATTTTTTTCGACCGTCGATAGCGTCAATAAATTCGATATCGATTCCAGAGGTAGTTGAACCAAAACCTTCGAATAATTCACCAATTAATTTTTGGATTTTCATTCCGAAAGTAGTCGTGATGGAGGAACCTAAAACTCTTGGCAAAATTAAAGCTTCCGCCATGCTTTCAGGATTTCCATTGCCTCGAAGAAAGTTAGCTAAGTATTTAAATAGGAAAGGATTGACATTATAATTAGCCAGGGAGCCTGATTTTTTTAAACCATTCCGAACGTGCGAAGAAACGATTTCTTTTTTAAAGAAATCTTTCGCTTTGTTCAATAATTCTATTCGTTTCTGTTCGTCCATTAATGAAATTTATGATTTTTTTCAACCATAAAAGGTACAAAAGTTTCACAAAACTCTTGTTTCATTTTTCTTTTGTGAAACATTTGTACCTTTTGTGGTTAAATTCTAGTCTTCCTGTTTCAAAAAATAATAAGCATGGTTATCACTTTCTCTAGTTTTAAAATTAATACTATTCAACGTTATCGAATCAGGATAAGCAAATCCCGTGTGGAACGTAGGACTATGATTATAATAAACTTTTGTGGTGAAAAACAAAGAGTCATTTTTGACTTTATAATAACCATGAATATTTCCTTGTGTCGTTCTGTCTAGTTCCATCAATTTTTCAGGACTACTATAAGCCACATGAGAAATGACTAAACCGTCTTCATAAAATCGAAAAGTTTTATAAGTATCTCCAAATTGATCGGTATCAATTATTTTAAAATAAATACCATCTGTACGTAATTCGGTAGAGTTCGGATCCAGTAAAAAGTTATCTTGATAATACCAAAAACTTCTCATTCGAGGTTCTTCACCTTGAACTGTTTTTGAAGTGTATTGTTTTTTTTGACAACTAAAAAATAAACATAACACTACAATTACATAAAGTGTTAAGAGGGATTTATTCATGTTATATTCGGTAAAAAAAAGTATAAAAAATCATTTTCTAAAAATGCTCGCCGCACGCATCCATTCCAATCGGCGAACCATCAGGCATTCTTTTCGGCATAGAATTTTTCCATTCATTTGGATCATCCATAAATTGTTCTATCATCGAAAGCGAATGCATAACATGCGCTTTTTCCATCTCTTTACTAGAAGTTTTTTTATTTAAATAATCTTTGAGTTCGTTAATTTTGAAAAGACAAACGGCACGAACTTGCTCACTTGCATCCTGATTCATTGCCAGTTTCATCAAGTGTTGCAAAACTAATTTTTCCACCATCCGACCTACTTCAGCCAAATAAGGATCATCATCATCCGTAAACCAAGTCGCTTGAAATAAAGCATTGATGGTATTATGTAATCCAGGGTTTCTTCGATCTCTTGCATGCTGTTCGATTAATCGAGTCGCTCTTTGTGGATGCAAATACATCGAGATTAAATGATTCGCAGAACTTTCTGCTGCTGCTATCGGATCAAAAGTCAAACCTGTTCGAGCTTTAAAACTTTCTCTCGTTCTTCTAGAGTCAAATGTCTTTGGAGGAATAAGCAGTAAAATATTTTTAGGAATAGCTAACTCTGTTGAGTTCAAAGTTTTCATTAAACTTGAAATTGCTTTCATCTGAGTTTGATAATCTACAATTCGTGCTGCTGTTGGTGTATCACCTCGCGCACTATATTCATAATCGACTCCTCCGACAACTTTTACCGCAGCTTCTACTTGATAACGATGTGCTAAGTACAATGGCACTAATACTTCTTCCAAAGTAGAAAGTGGCGTATTCATCGGTATATTATTTAGGCTAAAATTTTTCAAAGCAGTAGCTCGAACTCCCATCAAACGATTTAACTCAGAAGCTGGATCTGCTCCATTATCCCAAAGGTGAGCATAAGGGTGAGCACTTCCTGCAGGCCGAGCATCTGCATCTGAAATATAACGCAAACCTAATCTTTGATTCTCTTTTATAATTTCTAACAATGCTTTTGCATGATCTGTTCCTTTGGGGAAATCTTGATATCCAAATAAAACTGTTCGTTTATCCCACGCTCCAATTCCAATATCATACGCATCATCAAAATTCAAACTTCCATCTTTATTCGCAGTAATGTATGGATGGGGATAATCCATCACCGAAGATCGATCATTGGAACTTGCTGCAAAATTATGTGCTAACCCAATCGTATGTCCCACTTCATGAGCGGCCAATTGTCGCAATCTTGCCAAAGCCATTTCCAACATTTTTGGAGAAACAGGTTTTCCTTCTTCGTAGGCTTTAATCAATCCTTGTGCAATCAAAAAATCTTGTCGAACTCGCAAAGAACCCAACGAAACATGCCCTTTGATAATTTCTCCAGTTCGAGGATCAGTCACCGAATTTCCGTACGACCAACCTCTGGTAGAACGATGTACCCATTGAATTACATTATATCTTACATCCATCGGATCAACATCGTCAGGCAAAATTTTTACTTGAAAAGCATCTTTATATCCAGCTGCGGTGTATGCTTGATTCCACCAACTTGCTCCTGTGATCAATGCCGAACGAATCGGTTCTGGAGCTCCTCGATCTACATAATAAACGATTGGTTCTACCGCTTCACTCATCGCTGCAGTTGGATCTTTTTTCTCGAGCCGATGTCTTCGGATAAATTTTTTCACTAATGGTTGATCAATTGGAGTCGCATAATCTTGATAAGAAATTGCGTTGAAACCACTTCTTGGATCAAAAACTCTAGGTTCATAGTTGGCATCAGGCAACTCTACAAATGAGTGGTGCATCCGAAGTGTCAAAGCGTCCGAGCTTGGAGTAACACTACTTAAGTATCTCCCTTTGGGTTTTCCAACGAAAGTAATCGTCGCTTCGAATTCAGTATTTTTTGGAAAATTTTTACACATCGCAGGGTAGATTGCCGAGCGTGTTTTATCAATTTTATAAGTACCTTCTTTATTTCGATCTAAGCGATTGGCTACCTGATGGGCGTCTCTTAGTAAAAAATCTGTAGCGTTTACGATGACAGCATTTTCTGTTTCACTTTCTATTTTAAAACCCCAAATGACCGACTGAGCAAACGCTTGTTCCACCGACTCACTTTCCGCAGGATTATCACTCACCGCACGATAGTTGTAATTAGGTTGCATCATCAAAACCTTATTTCCAACACGAACAAATTTTACAATTCGAGTCGCTCCTAGTTGTCCTCTATCTAATCCGATATCATTGGATCCCATTCCAGCAGGAAGAGAATTGACATATAAAAATTCAGTATCGAATTTGTCAATCTCCAACATGATGGTACCTTTCTTTTCATCCCAAGTGAAATTAAAAAAACCATTTTTTTGATCCACCATTTTGGTTTCGGAAATGGTTTTTTGAAGAGAATTTGAAGTTGTAGGAATGGAAGATTTTGCGTTACAACTTGTCATTATAAATAGAAAAAGAAATAGGGTGATTCTAAACATTGTACTTTTTTTTCGATCTGATAATTTTTTAATAATTAAAGTTCAAAGACAAACCTTGTGAAAACGGTTTTTGAAATAGAATTCTTTAAAATTTCCACTAGATTTTACTACGAGAACAATAATAAAGCTCTTTTAATTATGATTTGAGAAGCTATAATAAAGGTTGAAGATACCAATTTATTAGAAAAGGAAAAATTGATTATTGATACCTTTTTTCAATGGGTTAATGCATTATTTTTCAAATAAAAAGAGAACATATTACTTTTTTATAAAACGTTGAAAATAAGTATTTTGGGTATTGAGAATTTGGGGAAAATAATAGAAACTTTGCGTATAGAAGTTCCCCATTTAAAATTTATATTCTTTCCTCCTTTTTAGTAATTTAATCCCTTCCAAATTTTAAACCTAAAACTTATTTAATAATGAAAAAAGCACTCTTAGCATTTTGCGTTGTCTTAATTTCTCTATCCATGAAGGCAGCAGAGAAAGAATTTTTTGTTCAAATTGCAGTTTACAACACCTATGTTTCCGCTGCTCAATTTTACAACGTAGATGGCCAAATTTTTTACAGTAAAGACAAATATGATTTTCACAGATATTTTGTGGGGAAATTTGATGAAGCTGAAGCTGAGGCAGAAAGCAAAAAATTAGAAGCACTTGGTTATAACACCTCTGTGATGCATGAAAGTTTTTTTAATGCAACTTGTACTTGTTATAAAACTCCTCCTCCACGAAAATTAATTTCTAGTTTACAATCAATATTCTTTGATTTTGATAAATATAATTTACGATCAGAATCGAGAAAACAATTGAATCTAATGGCAAAAAACTTAAAAGAAAATCCAGCTTTTATTGCCAGCTTGAGAGCTCATACTGATGCCAAAGGTAATGACTCATACAATGATCAATTGTCAAAAAATAGAGCAAATGCAGCTAAAAAATATTTGATTAGAAGAGGGATTCCAGCTAGTCGAATCAAAATCGAAACTTATGGGGAGCATAATCCAATTGCCAAAAATGAATTGGAAAATGGAGAAGATACAGAAGAAGGAAGACAACTTAATCGAAGAGTAGTCTTAGAGATTATTGATTCAGATGGAAATTCAATGAGTTTAGTTGAACCAATTGCGGTGCCAAATGAACTTAATGTGAATTAAGATTTCCTTACTCAAAAAACATACACCCATTTAAAACTTTAGTTTTAAATGGGTGTTTTATTTTAAACAAAAATTACATTTTAGGAGTGTTAATTTTTAGTTTTGCAGAGAAATATTTTTTCACAAAAAATAGAAAAATTGAAATATACTTCCTTCAATTATATCAAGGCTCTCATAGTTTTAATGGTGATTTTAGGATTCGGTCTTTTCGAATTATTGAGTGCTAACCTTAAAGTTGCTGCAATGTTAACTGCACCACTTTTGCCATTAGTCTTAATGTTTAGAAATACTTATCAGGTAAAAGAAGACCATTTAGCTGTTTCCACTTTTGGAAAAACCCATCAAAAAATTTGGCTAAAAAACATCGCTAAAATTGAAGAAGGAAAAACAGTTTATGGTAAAAAAACGGCCAAAGTGTTTTACGATCAGTTCAATTATATCAGTATTCCGTTGGGAGATAAAACTAGAACATTTATAAATGAATTGAAAGAGGCATTGCCGAGTTAGTTAAGGAGGTTTTACGTTTTACGTTGAACGTTAGACGGTCTCCCAGACAACTTCCTTTAGAATGAACACTAATGGTTATTTAGTAAATAAGAACCGTAAAACGTCCAACGAATAAATCATCTTATCCATTAATCCTCACAATCATCAGATCATCAAAATAAACTTTTTCAGGAGTAGGGTTGAATAGGAAAAAAGTAGCCTTATCTTTTTTTGCATCTTTTGGAATGGTAAATTCTTGAACCTGTCTTACCCAACCATTTTCATTTCGTTCGACAATAAAATTTGGATTTTTTAAATGGATACCATTTTCCATGGTCAAAACTGCTTTGATTGATTTGGTCGATGAAAGCTTCCAAGTGCTGACTAAAATTTTTTCACAAGGCTGTAAATTTTCCATCGTGAAAGTGAAACCATATGGATTATTTGCTTCCAATAAAATGGAATATTTTCCAGAGTGAGCTTTGTCGGAAACTCGTCTTTCAGTATTGATTAATTGAATGTCGCTTTGATTGGTAAGGAAGTGTTGACCATCCTCGGAGAGTAATTCTGCATCACAGAAAATCGTATCCGTTTGAGAAAAGTTTCCTTTTTCCAATAAAAAAATGGAATCTCTTTTTGGAGGAAAATATCGAGTGTAAGGAAAACCCTTGATGGTCGTAAAAAGGCATTGTTCCGTATGTGAAATGATAAACTGTTCTCGTGGATCCTCCCAATTTTCCAAACCTTGATAACCTAAAGGTCTGTTGAAATTTATGTTAAACCATTTTTTATATTCAAATCCTCCATTAATTTTTTCCGCTTCTAATTCAAGTGTTTGATGAGAATAATCAACGGCTTCCCAACGAGCTCGATTCCAAGATAAATAATCATGAGTTGCTCCAATAGAAAATAAAATGATCGCAGTAAGTGTGATTTGTCCAAATATTCTCAATGGTTTTGGAATGGAAAAATTTTCTACTTGAGGAAATAACATTAAGATTAAAAATGGAAATGCGACTAAACTATATCTGTCGAAATAAAAGTTATTCAACATCAAAAAAGCGAAATATCCAAAGGCTGTAGCCAAGGCAAAAAAGGTATTCCAATTAACGGAGTCGGATGATTTATTTTTTATAAAAAACAAAAGTTGAGCGGTGCGAATTAAAATCCATTGGAGCAACATGATCGCACAAATGAAACCTATAAAAGTGAAATTTTTCCAATCATTTTCATGCAAATGACCGATTGGAATTCCACCCTCTGATGGCAAAACAATTGGACCAATTCCAAAATTTGTAAAAGTATTTCCCAAGTAAGAATCTGCTAAAGAATGATAATATGGATAACTTAATAACAATGCAATTACAATTGAAATAAATTTTCCAAGTGGTGGGATTTTTTTCCAAAAATTAGCTAGCAGAACAATGAGTATTGGCAACAAAAATAGACCCCACATAATGAAAAAACCAGAAGCCTTGGTTGCTATAGCATTCTCCAAATGTCCATTTGTAATATTGTCAATGAGTTGGCTGGTTTTTCCAAAGTTTTCTGACAATCCATAGTTCGCATTTCTCCAGTTTGTGAATAAAATTAAACTTCCTAAAGTTAAAATTGAAGGTGTAACTCCTTGAATAGCAGTCTTTAATGAAAGTTTATTTTTTGCAAAATACGTAATTAGAAAAGCTATAGGTACCAGTACTCCAGGCTGTCGAATCATGGTAGCTATGATTGAAAATAGAGCTGCTAAAAAAATGTTTTTTTGTCCTTTGTCATTAAGAGCTTTGAGTGAAAAATAAGCTGCTGACATCAAAAAACACATGAACGGAACTTCCGTCATATAGCTAAATGAATTGGCAAAATAAAAGGGATTAAATGCCAATAATATGGTAGCCCAAAATGCATGCTTTCTTTGCATTCCTCCTTCTTGAAAAAAGAGATAAGTTGCCATTAATCCACACCATCCCAAGACTAAAGTAGAGAAACGAAGTGCCGTAAATGAGAAGCCAAATATTTTACAAAAAAATGCTCCCCACATGGTGTGAGCAATTAAAGTCATAGCACCCCAGTCATCAAAAAATATTTTATTTTCCACGGCTAGTGCTTTCGCATTTCGAGCATACGACCAATCATCATTGAGTGGGAAATCACCAATTGGATTGACTAAAATTATGCAGATTAGCCAAATGATGGAAAGGTAAAATGAAAAGGTTAAGTATTTTTTCAAGGTGATATTTCGTTGCTTGCTTTGTAGGATTTTTGATTTGAAAATGGAAATGCAAGATGCTAATATTTTTCAAAATATTTTGTGCAAAATGGGGTTTTTAGGTATCTGATCCCTTCAAGGGATCCGATACCTGAGGTGAAATTAAAAAAATGGAAAGATAAGTTTTACAAAAAAACTGTGAACGGTTAATCATTAACCGTTCACAGTTAACCGTTATTTCATAACAGTTACATCACCTGTTAATTTCTTAGGAATGTTTTCGCCTCGTTGATTTACTTCAAATTCGAGAAGGTAAACATAGACACCTTCGGGGATATCCTCATTGTTGAATCGACCATTCCAACCTTCTGCAGGATTAGTAGTCGAATAAACTAAAGCTCCCCAACGATTAAAAATTTTCATAGAATAATTGAGCAACGAGCAATTAGAGTAAGGTAAAAATAAATCATTGTAGCCATTAAAATCAGGCGAAAATGCATTAGGAACATATACTTCACAAATGGTACAATTTGTATAGGTCAGATCAATTTCATCAATTAGTACATTACAATTATCAGAAATAGTAACGGCATAAACTCCATTTTCAGATATTTGCAAAGTCGGATTGGTTGAACCATCACTCCAAATATATTCCTCAGCATTTGGATCGAAGACATCTATAGTATGCAATCCATCTTCTTCACAAAGCAAACTATCAGGGCCTAGATTTAGGAATAATTCAGTTTCATCATAATCAATAAGAACAGAAGCTATTCCTGTTTCTCCGCAGGCTCCAAGGATTTGAACTTCATAAAACCCTGGTTCTGTAACTTGATAATTTGGATCAGTTGTTCCATCCTGCCACAGATATTGAATACCTCCGATCCAAGTGGCATCTAATGAATAAATTTCACCTGGGCACAACATTGTATCTGGCCCAAGGTCAACATCCACAGCTTGCAATGGAACAAAGCTGATAAAAATATCATCAGTTACTTGGTTACAAACATTGGTAATAGTAACGGTATAAAGTCCAGGATCGGTGATTGAAATAATCGGGCCACCTGTTCCATCTGACCAGTTATAAGATTCAGCATTAGGAAGTGAAGCGTTATAAGTTACTATTTCGCCATCACATAAAATGGTATCATTTCCAATATCAATATTTGGTAATGGACTATTTAATACAGAAAAATCAAAAGAGTTGACCTCTGATGGATTTTCACATAAATCTAAAACTTCAGTAGTTCCGTTGGTAACCAAAGAGATAGTATAATCTCCAACTTCAGTAATTGGAGGATTAACATTTATGGTAAAAATATTATCATAAGCCCCACCTTGCGTGCAGGCGCTAGCAGATACTGTTGCTGAATATGGGCCACCTGGTCCGTTGATTTGAAAGTTGTTTCCAGAGATAGTACTACATTGAATATATTCTGAAAAAGTTACTTCCATTTCATCTCCTCCACAGTCACCAGGAAGGGTGATATCTGAAATTTCTGGATCAATCATGTCAATGATTCCAATATTTCCAGATACGCCAAAATCAATTGTGTAGCCATTGGTTGAACCTGTCCAATTAGAAATAACTAAAACATAAGTATTTCCTAAAGCCACGGGAACAAGTGCATTGTCAGGACTATTTCCTGAAAATTGATTAGGATTAGTACTGTTACAGCCAGCTCCTTGATTATCATAACTTGAGCCACCATTGGCACCAGTAATTCCATTGCAAGAAACTCCACCTGCAGCATTGCAACTAACTTGTAAAGAAATGTCATTAAAAATATCTGCACAGGTCGAATTAGTAATATCAAACATAGCCCAATCATAGTCATCATTTAAATCATTAGGCGTTAATGTAAATCCAAAAAGACCAGACTGATTCACAGTAAAAGTGTACCAGATAGAATTTATTTCATTATCCATACAGCAAATTCCGCCTTGAGAAGTTCCATTTATTTCATTAGGATAATTTCCAACACCTGAGGGAGAAGTAGTTTCTGTATAAGTTTGAGCACAAATGGGAATGGCGCCGAGGCAATCTTGCACAGTTGGTGTTTGAGCTAAGACAGAATTTCCAAAAGATAAAAAGATTAAGAATAAAAGGGTAGTAGTAGATTTTTTTGAGGATAATTTAAGGTTTATCATAGTTTTATTTTTGAAATGTAAGTTACGGTTTTAGAAGTTTTATATACAAAGTTGTATTTAAAGATATTTAAAAATTAAGAGAGAATGAATATTTTAAAAAGGAATTATGCCTTTTAGATTTTTATTATCAAAAAAAATGAAACTGACTTTTAGAACATTTAGAACAATCGAATGTTGATTTTTCTAAAAGCTAATATTTACTATTTTTACGGAGAAAAAAATACTTAGAGTTTTACCTAACTATATAATTAAACAAAAATAATATGTTCAATTCAAAAATAGCAGGAATTGGTAGTTATGTTCCTGAAAGAATAACCACGAATGATGATCTTTCTAAAGTGATGGATACTAGCGATGAATGGATCCAAGAGAGAACTGGAATCAAAGAAAGACGTTACGGTGAAAAACATAAAGAAACAACTGCAACGATGGGTACTAAAGCTGCTCGAATTGCTATAGAGCGAGCTGGAATTCAACCTGAAGATGTGGATTTTATCATTTTTGCAACACTTAGTCCTGATTATTATTTTCCAGGTTGCGGTGTTTTATTGCAGAGAGAATTAGGGATTACGGGAACTGAAGTAGGTGCATTAGATATTCGAAATCAATGTAGTGGATTTGTTTATGGGTTGAGTATTGCAGACCAATTTGTTAAAACTGGAATGTATAAAAATGTTCTTTTGGTAGGCGCAGAAATGCACTCGATGGGACTTGATTATAGCACAGAGGGACGAAATGTTACGGTTATTTTTGGAGATGGAGCTGGTGCAGTTGTGGTACAGCCAACCGAAAAAGAAGGCCAAGGAATTTTAACTACAAAATTACATTCAGATGGAACCTATGCTGAAAAATTAGCTTTCATTAATCCTGGTTCTCATGGTGGTTATCATTTAGATAAAATGGGAATTGAATATGATTATGGTTATGATAAAGATTTGGAGTACGGGGGAATATTCATAACTGATAAAATGCAAGAAGAGGGACATCTTTATCCAAATATGGAAGGACAGTTTGTATTCAAATTAGCTGTAAAGAAATTTCCAGAAGTGATTCAGGAAGCATTAACTTCAACAGGATTACAAGTATCAGATATAGATATGTTTGTTCCACATCAGGCGAATCTAAGGATCAGTCAATTTGTACAAAAAATACTAAAACTTGAGGATGACAAGGTCTGGAATAATATTCAAAAATATGGAAACACTACCGCAGCCTCTGTGCCGATCGCATTGTGTGAAGCATGGGAAGCAGGTGCTGTAAAAGAAGGTGATTTAGTTTGCCTAGCAGCATTTGGAAGTGGATTTACGTGGGGTTCTGCGTTGATTCGGTGGTAGTTTTTTTATCGATAAAATAAGAATTTAGAAAAATGTAATTGTGTAAATGAAAGCTTTATGCAGTTACATTTTTTTTTAGGAGTTAACTTTTAGAAGTTAATGATCCTAATCAAAGGCAAATAAGAATCAATAATTCATTTAGATTATTCCACAAAAAGAACAACGAAAATGGGAGTAGATACAACTATTAAAGTAAGGTTTCTAAATAAAGAAAATGAAAAACAATTTTAAATAAAAAATAAAACCCAAAGAGGGTTAATTCTCTTTGGGTTTTTTTTTAGAAAAATCGCTTCGCTTTTTTGGCTGCCAACTAAAGTTAGAAGCTACGGTATAGTCGATCATAAGATTGAAAATCTTCATTCCATTCTTCACCAATAAATTCTAAGATTGACTTGTCCAACATTTTTACAGAAGCAATATTTCTAACATCAACATAAGCAATAACTGCTTTTAAATTCATTTTTTCAAACCCAAAATCAATCAAATCTTTTAAAATTTCGGAAGCATATCCATTGCCCCAATGTCTTTCTAACAAACGATAACCAACCTCTCCTTCATTTTTTTCATCGACAATCATTGCAACAGTTCCAATAAATTCTTGATCAGATTTTCTTTCAATAGCCCAAACCCAAAACCCATTATTATCTTCAGAATAATGATCGATTACCTTTTTTAAATCAGCTTTGTTTTCTTCGAAAGATTGTGCTTTGCCCGAGGCATATTGCATAACTTTGAAATTGCTTTGCATTTCATGAAATGGTTCGAAATCTTCATAAATGAGTTGTCGAACAAGGAGTCTGGAAGTTTGGAATACCATTTTATTTTTTTGAATAAATTGAATGTTCTTTTTACAAAAATTGCCTCAAAAAAGTTTCGTATAAAAAAAGGCTGTGAGAACTTCAAGTACTCACAGCCCTAGATTTTTTTAATTAGAGAAAATTAAAGAGAAATATTATTTCCTTCTTGAACAAAGGCTTGTAATTTTCCTCCATTATTCGCGATCAGGATCATAGTTTTTCCATTCGCCAATTTAATTTTAACAGCATCTCTTGCTTGCTCACTTGCCCATAAGCCATGTTTTTGATTTGGAGAAAAATTAAAACCACCTTTTCCATCACCCAACAAAAGAGTTCCATTACTTGCATCATAAACTCCTGATTCCGTTTCAGCTCCATCATTATTTCCAATCATCAAGGCATCTATGTTTCCATCTCCATTAAAGTCGGAAGTCATTATTTCATGTGTAGGAGCAATTTGTGCTTCCCGTAAAAGTGTTGTTATAGAAAACTTCCCCCCTTCATTTTTTAGTAGGACAGAAGACATTAATCGAGCTTCAAGAACTTGTGCACTCGCTAATTTCTCTTTTGGGAAAATAGCGGTGATATCAGATTTCGCATATTTATTATAGCGGTTAAAATTTCGTTTGATTCCAGGTAATTGTAAAATTAAATGATCTCTTCCTGCATAAGGAAATTGTTTTCCTTGATGGTCAAAAGTCATGACTGCATCCAAACTTCCATTGCCATCAAAATCATTTGTATAGATTTTAATTGGTTGATTATCGGAAGCTTTAATTCGAGAATTCTCTCCTAAGTTACCTGCTATAATATCTATGTCTCCATCTTTGTCAAAGTCTTCTAATGCAAAACAATTCCACCAACCAGAGGTGTTTTGCAAACCAAATTTCGAAGTAACATTATTGAATTTTTTCCCATCATAATTGAAAATAGAAATAGGCATCCATTCACCTAAGACTATTAATTCTTCTTTTCCATCTTGATCTAAATCTGCCATTTTCAAATCTGTCACCATTCCAATTCTTTCAAGATCAGGTGCAACAGATTGAGTTACATTAGAAAAAGTTCCTTTGTCATTTTTCAAAATTAAACTCTGAGGAGCAGTCGGATATTTTCCTGGAACAGTTCGTCCACCTACAAAAATATCGAGGTCTCCATCCGCGTCATAATCGAAAGCGGCAACACATGCACCACTAGAATTTGCACTTGGAAGTTTTCCTTTAGAGAAATTTCCAGCACCATCATTTAAGTACAATCGATCTTGGTAATTGGTAGAATTTGCACTACTTGCATTTCCTCCACTCACTACATATAAATCTAAATCTCCATCACCTTCAGCATCGAAGAAAACACTTTCCATATCTTCATGAATTTTGTCAGCGTCCCAAGTTGCATTTGATTGGTTTTTGAATTTTCCATTTTTGTCTTGCACGAAAAGTGCTCCTGAACTATTCGATGCGCCACCAATAAAAAAGTCTTCTAACCCATCTCCGTTTACATCACCTTTAGAAATGTGTGGTCCCAGATTCGATAATTTATGAGGAATTAAACGCTCTCGATTAAAGTCGTCAAAAACATTTTCTTTATGCGTAAAAGCAATGTTATGAGCACTACTTTTTTCTGTAAAAATTGGAGTTGATTTCCTTTTTGAGATAGGTTTTTTATTCGCTTCAGCATGCTTTAAAGTAAGTCGTTGGTTGGCAGGAACATTTTCCATCACATGCGTTTTTCCATCCATCCAACTAACCTCAATTTTGTCAACGGTTGAGTGATTTCCTAATCCAAAATGAAGTAGTGGATCACTTCCTGAAAAGAAACCTCGATTAGTTGTTTTTTCCAAGAATTGAACTTCATCACCAGTATAGATTTTAACCTTAGTTCCAGTAGCTTGAGTATTCTTTTTATTTCCTAAAAGGTTGATTTGCAGGTAGTTAGAGTTTGCAGTAAGATTTTTGTAAATAAATGCTGGATCATCAATATTGTTGACAATCAAGTCTAAATCACCATCTGCATCCAAGTCTGCATATGCTGTTCCATTGGAAAAGGATGCTTGAGTAATTCCCCAATCCTGAGTCGCATTAGTAAAGGTCAAATCACGATTGTTTTTGTAAGCATAATTCACCAATTTCTTACTTGGAATCATGTTGAGGTAGGTATTGACATCCGGAAATCTTCGTTTGGTAATACCACCAGATTTTTGAATCGAATCACGAGTGTAACTCATATAATCGAGATCAGTTACATCTCTTTTGTAACCATTTCCAATGTAGATATCTTTCCATCCATCATTATCAAAATCGGCAAATAATGCTCCCCAACTCCAGTCGGTATTCGAGACACCAGACAGTTGTCCGATTTCACTAAAAGAATTATTTCCATTGTTAATTTGCAAAACATTCCGACCCGCTTGATGACCATATCCATATTGAAGTAAAGCATTGTAACGATCCTTTCGCATTACATTCATCAATTGTTTATATCGAATTGGATCTTCTGCAACCATATCCATCACCATAATATCTAGCAGTCCATCATTATTAAAATCAGCAATATCACATCCCATTGAATTTTGACTAGAGTGCCGGATGTAGGAATTATATTTATCGGTAAAAGTTCCATTTCGATTATTGATATAAACATAATCTGGTTCGATATAATCATTGGCAACATAAATATCCATAAAACCATCTTGGTTCAAATCTGCAACGGTGGCACTTAATCCAAAAGATGAATTTTCAACACCAGCAGCTTTGGTCACATTGGTGAATTTTCCATTATTATTTTTGTATAATCGATCTGACTCGAAAGGAGTTTTAGGAGTTTTTATTCTGGTAATAGAACCATCAGGATTTGATTGTAAATCCATTTTTACGGCATCCTTAAAACCTAATCGGTGATTTAATAAATATAAATCCAAATCACCATCGTTATCATAATCGAAAAAATTAGCATGATTGGTATTGCTATTATCATTCAATCCAAACTGCTTTGCACTCTCGGTGAAAGTTAAATTTTTATTATTGATAAAAAGTAGATTATCTTTTTTACCATCATCAGATTTACTTGTTCTACAAACAAAAATATCTAGCCATCCATCATTATTTACATCAGCCATCGTCACTCCAGTTTTAAAACCATCCTTAGCAGCAACTCCTGCTTGATTAGTAATATCTTCAAATTTCATATCACCTTTGTTCAGATATAATTTGTTGGAAACGAACGTTCCAGAAAAATAAATATCAGGTAATCCATCATTATTCACATCTCCAACGGTGACTCCTCCACCATTGTACAGATATTCAAAAGTTAGAATATTGTGATTGTAATCTTCATTGATTGTATTAGAAAAAGTAACACCACTTGCTTGCGGAGAAACTAATTCAAATCGCTTTTCTAATTTTTGAGTCGGGGTATTTTTTACTGTAGGAGTGGGTGGAGCGACCGGTTCAGAATCTCCTCCACAAGACATTAAAAAGGAAAAAGAGATTATGGTTGCGACCGTTAGGGATTTAAAATTTTTCATAAAAATAAAATTCGATTGCCAATTAAGTTAAGGTGAACAATATGTATAAAAACTGATAGCGAGGATTTTAAGATAGGATGTATTTTAAACATCTAAAGGTATCATTTCTTCCAGTTTTCTTAAAGAAATAAAAGAACTGATTTTAAAACTAATTAAAAAGTATTTTACGGAAAAAGAACATTTTGGTTGGATGAAGAAGCTTCGATTTTTACCAAAAAAAACCTCTGCTGGAAATTTTAAAATTCAGCAGAGGTTTTTTGTAGAAATAAATCTATAAAGTGAGTTTAATAATTATCGCTTTTATTTTTCGGCAGTTTTGAAACTTTAGGATTTCTCATTTTTTTTGTCGGAGTCTCCAATTGAGATTTTGATTGAGGTCTAGTTTTTCCCAATCGTTCTTCCATAGATTCAATGATAAAAGTAATATGTGATTGACTGAAAAAAGGGTCTTCCTTTCGAGTTTTATCTAGCAATTTATAAAGGTCTAAATTTTCTTTAGTAGCTTTTCCATACATCGCCATTTCAGCATTGCTAATTCGAGTTTTGAAATGATGCTCAAGAAGAGTTTTTATTTTTTCAATATCTTCCATTGTAAACTCTACTTTAGGAGTTGTGATTTCACTTTTAGAAGTGGTTCGAACTTGAGCATTAGAAGAAATACTCAGAAGCATCCCTAAAATGAAAAAACTTGAAAAAACGAATTTTTGAAATAAATTCATGACTTACTTGTTATGATATTGTTTTAGCGAAAGTGCAAAAACATCTTAAAAATAATCAATAAATATGCCGTTGTTTGATTTTCAAAAAACTAATGTCAATTAGGCTAAACAAAAGGAGGTTTAATAGGTTATTCTTTTGGAAGTTTGAGTTAACTTCATGTTTTATAAAAAGTAAATAATAGAAAAATGGATAAGAATAGCATTCACCAATTTAAAGTAAAAGATGCTTCAGGTAAGGAAGTATCCTTAGCTGATTATAAGGGTAAGGCGTTATTGATCGTAAATACTGCCTCTCAATGTGGTTTTACACCTCAGCTAGATGATATGGAAAAATTGTATGAGGAATTTAAAGAGGATGGATTTGAAGTATTGGCATTTCCTTCTAATGATTTTGCAGGACAAGAACCTTTGGAGGGAGAAGCGATTCAGCAATTTTGTGTGATGAAATATAATGCTCAATATCCTATTTTTGAGAAAACGGTGGTCAAAGGAAAAGATGCCAGCCCATTATTTAAATTTCTTTCTGATAAAAAATTAAATGGAAAAGTATCTTCCAAACCTAAATGGAATTTTCACAAATATCTTGTAGACAAAGAAGGTAGAGTAGTAGACTATTATTACTCAATCACTAATCCTACTTCTTCAAAAATAAAAAGATCAATAAAAAAGATACTAGCGGATTAGTTTTGCAATAAAAAAATAGCTATTAGTCTAGAAAGATTAATAGCTATTTTTTTGAGCTTCAATCAATCGAGCTTTAGTTTTTTAGAAAAAAAGAAAAGTGTAGATTTATTCCAAATTTTGAATTCCAAAAATATGAAATTAGATATTTTAGCGATTGGTGTGCACCCTGATGATGTAGAATTAGGATGTGCAGGGACTTTACTCAAGCATATTGAAATGGGTAAGAAAGTTGGGATCTTGGATTTGACAAGAGGAGAATTAGGTACTCGAGGATCTGCCCCGTTGAGAGTAAAAGAAGCAGAAGCTGCTAGAAAAATGATGGGCGCACTAGTCCGAGAAAATGTAAAAATGAAGGACGGTTTTTTTCAACATACAGAGGAGAACCTAAAAAAAATAGCTCAGGTTATTAGAAAATATCAACCTGAAATAGTTCTAGCTAATGCAATATCTGATCGACATCCTGATCATGCACGGGCTGCAAAATTAACTTCCGATGCTTGTTTTATTGCAGGACTTGCTAAAGTAAAAACATACGATAAGAAGAAATTGCAACAACGTTGGCGACCAAAAGCAGTTTATCATTATATACAAGATTATACGCTTCAACCAGATTTTGTGGTTGATATTTCACCATATATGGACAAAAAAATAGATTTAGTACTTTGTTTTAAATCACAATTTTTTAATCCAGGCTCAAAAGAATTGGACTCTCCAATCTCCAATAAAGGTTTTTTAGAATCAGTAAAAGCGAAGAGTAGTGTGTACGGAAGAGTAGTTGGAGTAGATTTTGCTGAAGGGTTTAATGTTGCGCGACCAATAGGTGTTGCCGATTTATTTGACATTATTTAAAAATAAGCCAATAAATACTTAAGATTTCTCCTCAAAATAAAAATTGGCATATTTTTAGCAAATAATATAGAAAGAATTTCTCCCTTCATATTTTATCTCCCTGTTTTTGTTTTCCCTCGTAATATTTATTGAAAATTTTTCCCCCGATTGAAGATACCTCATTTGGTTATTCCAAATGAACTTTATTAATCTATTATTAACCATGAAAAATTTTTCAAGATGACTAGCTTAAAATCAATCATGGAACGTCGGACTATGCAGGTTCTAGATGTTCGCGACATGAGAAACCTTAAAGGCGGAGGCAAAAATTCCGGTGGAGAAGAGAACGGTACTGTCATACCGGGCGGAGGTAATCCACCACCACCACCAGATAGTATTTCCGGGTAGGTTTTCTACTCATACACGGATGCCACCTTACGATGTAAGGTGGCATTTTTTTTGTAACTCATATAATAACCAATAATCTAACGCCTACCATTAACATATGATACTGTCCCAGAAAAGAAATCTTTTAGTTATTATAAGTTTTTTAGTGATGCCTTTGCTTTATGCGAGCAGTCTGGATAGTCTAGAAAATGTATTAAATTCTAAGATTAATGGTGATGATACAAAAGAGCAGGTTCAAGTCTACCTTAAGTTAGGAGAAGCTAATCTTTTAGACAAAAGGACAGATAAGGCATTAGAATATTTTCTGGCAGCAGAATCTATGGTGAAAAAACTTGATGAACCAGAACTAAAATCCAAAATTCAATATAAGTTAGGGTTATGTTATAGCGCTTCTCATAAGTATGATGAAGCTATTGCTGTTTTAACAAAGTTAATTAAAAATATTAGTGGAGATGGTGGGAAGCCACTTGGAGATGCATGTTATCGATTAGCAATAATTTATCAATCAATAGGAAATAATGAGTTAGCTTTTGAGTATCACTTTAAGGCTTTGCAAATAAGAGAGGAATTGGAAGATAGAAAAGCAATTGCTTTTTCATTATACCAAATTGGAGGAATTCACTTTTATCAATTGAATTATCATAAAGCAATTGAATATTATGAGAAATGCCTAGAAGTTGCCATAGAATTAGATCATAAGGTTTTAAAACTAACAAGTTTTGGAGCAATTGGTGGTGCTTATTCTAGAATGAATCAAAGAGAACTCTCATTGGAATATAACCTTAGAGCTTATAATCTTTCGATGGCTTTAGATAATCAACCACAATTGTCTTATATCACGTTTAACCTTGGAGATAATTATCAAACATTGGGAGAATATGACAAAGCGTTAGAATATTTTATTCAATCTTATGAAAGGAATATTAAAAATAAAGACCAATGGGGACAAATAAGTAGTACTAAAAAAATTGGAGAGATTTATATTGCCTTAGGAGATTCAAATAAAGGTTTGGAGTATCTCCGAGAAAGTTTAGTTTTAGCTCAAAAACTTGGAGCGCGACCTATCATGTTAGATGTTTATAAATCGTTAGCAACAAATTTAGATAATTTAGGAGAGTATAAAGAAGCTAACAAGTACTACCGAAATTTTTCTGCCTTAAAAGATTCTCTTCGAAATGAGGCAACTCTTCAAAAGATGTCTGATACTAAAATGCAGTATGAGATCACAAAAAAAGAGAAGGATATCTTGAAAAGAGATGCAGAGTTACAAAATACTTATCGAAATTTCTTGATTGTGGGTTTACTTGCTTTGATGGTTATTCTTTGGCAAGTACATTCAAAATATAAATCTCAAACAGAGCACAATAAAATACAAACAGAAAAGAATTATCAGATTCAAGAGCAAAATGTTGAATTGGAAAAAGCTCATCTTAAACAAATTGAAACCAACCAATTACTCAAAGAACAGAATGAGCAAAGTCTTATTCAAAATAAAAAGCTGGAGCGTAAAAATGACGAACTTCAACGTTTTGCCTATATCGCTTCCCATGATTTAAAAGAACCCCTTCGTAATATTGGATCATTTGCTACTTTGTTGAAGCGAAGATTCAAAGGACAGTTAGGAGATGATGCTGATGAGTATATCAATTTTATTACTACGAATGTAAGTCGAATGTATGATTTGTTGCATGAGGTATTGATGTATTCAAAACTAGAAAATGAAGAAATTTATGAAGAGTTAGTTTCTCTAAATGAGGTAGTCGATACTGTAATTGGAACTCTGAGAGGGAAAATAATGGAACATAATGTTGATTTAACAGTAGGTGACTTACCAAATGTAAAGGGACATAGATCACATCTAAACCAACTTTTCCAAAATCTTATTAGCAATAGTATTAAATATACTGATGAAACAAATCCTAAAGTTGAAATTGGGATAAAAGAAGATTTTCAAGGAAATGATTTAGTATACTTTGTGAAAGATAATGGTATCGGGATCGATATGGAATTCAAAGAAAGAGTCTTTGAAATTTTCAAAAGATTACACGGCAAAGATGAGTATGAAGGAACAGGAGTTGGTCTTGCTATTTGTAAAAAGATAGTTAATCAAAATCATGGAGAAATTTGGGTTGAGTCAGAAGTTGGAAAGGGAGCCACGTTTTATTTTACGCTTAATATCGAAACGGAGATGCCTAATGCAACAGTAGAATCACCATATGAGGTTGAAGGATTAGGACTTGGGTTGAACTAAATTTAATTATTGAATTGTTGCCATTTTCCTTCTTTTTTATCTACAGCTTGGACTTCTCCTAAGCGAAATCGAACGGGTAAGTTGGAGGAGTTTTCTAATTGAACTTCGATTTTACAAAAAAATGCAAGCTCTTGGATTGCATTTTTTTTTGCGAAAATATTTGACGAATTTATCTCCACATTTTCAGCCAAAAAATATTTTTTTAAATCTACAGGTACTTGAGTATTATATTTTTTCGTGAAAAATATTTTTACAGATTCATTTCTTTTTTCCAAATTCAATTGGTTGTCCTTCTCAAATTGAGTGCTTTTTACTTGCAATCCAACTTGGGCTAACAATACATTTGCAAAACTTAAAAATAGGAATAAGTGAAATGTTCTTTTCATCATAATCTGTTTTCAAACCAATATTAAAATTAGGACTCACTCGTTTTTTCTTTAAATACTTTCCGTCGTGTTCCTTCGTACATTTCAAATTTAACGTATTTACAATTCAGAGGACCATTCATCAAATTTATTTTTTTGGAAGGACGAAGACCTATATGCTTTAAAGCTTCCATGTTAGATGAAATCACCCATACTTCCCAGCCTTTAAATTGTTGTTTGAATTGATCGCCCATCATTTTGTATAATTCATTGATGTTTTTGATGGCTAACCGTTCATTGTAAGGAGGATTTAAAATCATAATTCCTTTCTCTGAAGTCGCTGTTAATTTTTCAAAAGTAGTTCGTTTTACATCAATCGTATCGTCCAATTCTGCTTTCATAATATTGACGCGAGCAACACTTACCGCCTTGAAGTCTCGATCATATCCTGAAATTTTATATTCAAAAGGAACAATTTTAGCCTTTGCCTCCGCCCGAACTTCCTGCCAAAGATCATTGTCAAAATCTTTCCAAGTTTGAAAACCGAAACTTGTCCTGTTCCATTGTGACGGCATATTTCTAGCAATTAATCCGGCTTCGATTGGCAAAGTTCCAGAACCACACATGCCATCCATGAAATCAGATTTTTTGTCCCAACCCGACAATAAAATCATTCCTGCTGCTAAAACTTCATTCATCGGAGCACCCATTCTTTCTACTCGATAACCTCGCTTGAATAATGGATCACCAGAGCTATCTAAAGAAACGATCACCTCGTCAATTTGAATATGAATACTAATTCGTAGGGTAGGAGAGACTACATTTACATTCGGACGACGCCCAGTATTATCTCTAAATTGATCAACGATAGCATCTTTTGCTTTGAGTGAAATGTATTTGGAGTGCGTAAAATATTCTCCAAAAGTAGTTGCATCCACCGCAAGCGTGTCTTTGTTTGACATGTATTTTGACCAATCTAATTCTTTGATTTTTCTATAAAATTCATTTTCATCACGAGCTTGAAATGAATAGATTGGTTTTAAAATTCTAATCGAAGTTCTTAATTCTAAGTTAGTGCGGTAAAGCGTTTTTAGATCACCTTCAAAACTTACTGCTCTTTTGAGTATTTGAATATTTTGACCACCAAGATCTTCAACTTCTTTGGCTAAAATCTCTTCTAATCCTGTTACTGTTTTTGAAAGTAATTTCATTATTTGTGATTGTTGAGCCAAAGCTCGTGATTTTTATTTTGGAAAAAATTAATCTAGTGCACATTTTCCCGCTTGAAATATAAGATATGTTGTGATAATTCCTTTTAGAGTGAAAAACAAAATTCCCACCCAACCAATTCTCTTGAGCCATTCACGTGTGGATTCTTTTTTTTGTTTTTTACTCATTTGTAAATGTATTGTTATTTTGAACGAGTAACAACTCGGAGAGTCGTCCTACGTTTGAATGACTCCTACATTAAATTTTTCCACAGGAGCATTATTCGCCGCTTCGATTCCCATTGAAATCACCTTTCTAGTTTCCAAAGGATTAATAATTGCATCTACCCACAGTCTTGCAGCAGCATAATACGGAGTAGTTTGTTCGTCGTAGCGATTTTTTATTTTTTCAAATAATGCTTTTTCATCTTCAGAAGAAGGTGCTTCCCCTCTAGCTTTTTTCGAAGCAACTTGAATTTGAGTTAAAACCTTTGCTGCTTGCGAACCGCCCATCACCGCAATTTTTGCTGTAGGCCAAGCCACAATTAATCGAGGATCGTAAGCCTTTCCACACATGGCATAATTTCCAGCTCCGTAGGAATTTCCCATCACGATACTAAATTTTGGAACGGTACTATTTGAAACAGCACTTACCATTTTTGCACCGTCTTTAATAATTCCACCATGTTCACTTCTCGTTCCAACCATAAATCCAGTTACATCATGAAGGAAAACCAAAGGGATTTTTTTCTGATTACAATTCATAATGAATCTAGAAGCTTTGTCTGCTGAATCAGAATAAATTACACCACCAAATTGCATTTCCCCTTTTTCTGTTTTTACAACTTTTCGATTATTGGCTACGATACCGACTGCCCAACCATCAATGCGAGCATAGCAACAAGTGATGGTTTGTCCATAACCACTTTTGTACTCCGTGAATTTTGATTCATCGACTATTCGCTTGATGATTTCTTTTGTTTCGTACGGTTTGGCAGGATCATTTGGAAAAATACTTAATATTTCTTCAGGTGATTCCTTAGGTGCTTTTGGTTCCACTCGATCAAAACCTGCATGCTCAAATTTTCCAAATTTATCTACTAGATCTCGAATTGTTTCCAAACAAGTTTTATCATCAGGCATTTTATAATCTGTAACTCCTGAGATATCACTTTGAGTTTTTGCACCTCCCAAGGTTTCCTTATCGACATCTTCTCCAATGGCAGCTTTCACTAAATATGGCCCTGCCAAAAAGATAGAACCTGTCCCCTCGACAATCAATGATTCATCAGACATGATCGGTAAATAAGCTCCTCCAGCAACACAACTTCCCATGATGGCGGCAATTTGAGGAATCCCCATTGATGACATTCTTGCATTGTTTCGAAACATCCGCCCGAAGTGTTCTTTATCTGGAAAAATTTCATCTTGCATAGGTAAAAATACACCAGCTGAATCCACGAGGTATATAGTTGGAAGTCGATTTTCGATAGCAATTTCCTGTGCTCGCAAATTCTTTTTTCCAGTTATCGGAAACCAAGCACCTGCTTTTACAGTCGCATCATTAGCCACAATCATACATTGTCGTCCTTTCACATAACCAATTCCCGTCACTACTCCTCCTGCAGGACAACCTCCATATTCTTTGTACATTTCATAACCTGCAAAAGCACCTATTTCTAAAAAATTACTGTCGTCATCAATCAAATGTTCAATTCTTTCCCGAGCAGTTAATTTTCCTTTATCATGTTGTTTGGCAATTCTTTTTTCTCCACCTCCTTGATAAATTTTTTCCAACCGACTATTCACTTTGGAGATTAACAGTTTATAAGTATCTTCATTTTGCCTTTTTTCCAACTCTTTTTTGGATGTCATACGTTCAATTTTTTTATCATGAAAATTCTGGTAATTAATACATTTGGAAAACAGAATTTGTTTATGATTCTTTTGGTAAAAAAAACGAAATTACGAAAAAGGAAGGGAATAATTAGGGCAAAATCGGTTCGGTTTTCACATTATAATCTTGGTACTTACAATTTGACATGGAAATACCGCAAAAACAAAAAAGTCTTTTATCATTCCTATTTTTATTTGGAAAACAAAACGGTTTTACCAATGAGAATTAGCACAATTAGAATTCCGTTAATGCACTTAAAACCCAACCCACACGACCTTCCGATTCAACTTTAAACCAAAACGAATCGTCGAATTTTTCTATGTAGTCTCCAATATCGTCACCTACTATTTTGCAAATTTCTCCTTTAGTTAAAGTGTAAACCACAGGGCTATTTAAAAGCGGTTGTTCTCGAATATTTACTTTGTCAGTTACTTCCACATTGTCACCACCGATAGCTAAGTATTCAAATAATTCATATTGGATTTTTAGTCTCGAAAGTGTTTTTTTTCCACCTGAGTTAGAACGAATAAAAAAGTATTCTTCAAATTTTCCAATCGAAAGTTCAGATTCAAATTTAACTCGAACCCAACCAGTTTTTCCAGGTTCCACCGTTGGAGAGAAACTAAAAACCTCTGCATGGTTACTTTTAGCAAAAGCATCTTCAATTTTTAAAATAGCAGTTCCTTCATTAACAAATTCAAAAAAGTGAGTGTAATTTTCTCCAAACATTGCTTCCCCCATATCAAGATGATTGTTTTTAAAAACCAATTTAGAGACTATTTCTTCTTCTCCATTAGTTTCAATAATTGGGTAATTCATGGCAATTTGATTTGCTGCAAAAGTGGTAGTTGAAATAAGGATTATGATGATAAATGATAATACTCTCATGACATATTTTTTTAGGTTTGAATAAATATTTTTCGTTTTACATTCGTAAGATGCAAGTGTTTTATCCTTAAAAAAATAGATTATGTGTAACCGATAAGTATGACCTAATATTCGTTAGGATTGGACTATTATTTGATTTAAGGAAAATATGCTGAGGATGAAAAAATTGAGCACAGAAATTGCATTAATTACTAAGTTACACACATCTCTTTTCCCTCCAAGATTAGTTCTATTCAACACAACTACCTGAAAATCAAAACTTTAGATGATGAATAATGCCATTTTTATTGGTCTTTTTACTCTGTTGATTGTATTGATGACACATCTTTACTCGATTAAAGAAAAGACAGTTTTTAGTCGTATTCATACAATTGTATTATTGTTATGTGCTGGATTAGTACTTACAGAAATGTCAATATATAATGCTCGACATTTTTATGATGTAGCAAATTTAAATATCCAAAGAAGTTGGTTGATAAGTTTTATAACCCTTCTGGAATGTATTTGTATTGTGTATTATACCCGACCATTTAAGAAATTTCCTAAAGAAGAACAACATAATAAAATACTTACTATAGGATTAGTCATTTCTTGTTTTTTAATGCTTTGGATTAGCAACGGATCGATTACAGCTTTATCAGATAAAATAGATGGAAAGTGGAAATATGTTTTGGAAAAAGACAATTTTTATTTTCAATTGAAATTGCTTTGGTATACAACTGTGGTTGTCATTATGGTAGGGTGTTTTTATTTTTATCGAAAAGAAAAATTAGAAAAAGAGCGAAAATGGAAATTGAGTTTATTTTTAGCTTTTATTTTTATCCCTATATTTTTATTCATCAAATTTTTAATAATTCCAAGTCCATCTAGTCCTACTAATTTTGAAATCTCACCTTTTCTAGCTTTGTTAGTGGGGCTGTTAACTTGGGTTTATACTAATTACAACTTATTCGTATTAAATCCACATGATGCACTTGATGATATTTTATCATCCGTTTCAAATCTGGTGATTATTACTGATGTAGATTTTGTTGTAAAGCATAAAAATGAGCTAGCCAAGGATATTTTGTTTCATCAAAGTGAGGAAGTAAATATTGATATGATTGAAGTTTTAAGAAATTCTAAAGGACTAGATCTTGAAGTATTTCAAAGAGATATAATTCAATTAGAATATGATGGGAAATTAGAAAGTTACTTTAACTTCATTGTTGATGGAGAAGAGAAGAATTATTTTTTAGTGGCTTCAAAAGTAATTCGAAAACAAAATCATACGGGGTATTCTTTCGTCGCGATGGATATTACTTTCATGGTGGACAAGGAAAACCAATTAAAAAATTATAATGATGAGTTAGAAAATAAAAATAAAGAATTGGAACGGTTCGCATATATCGCTTCTCATGATTTGAAAACTCCACTAAGAAATGTAACTAGTTTTCTTTCCCTACTTAAGAGGAAATTAAAAGATAATCCAGATCCAGATATCAATGATTATATTAATATTGCCCAATCGAATGCTCAAAGTATGTACAATTTGATTGAAGAAATTTTGGAATATTCGTTAGTGAAATCCGAAGAGGTGAAATTAGGTACGGTTAATATGAATCAGGTTTTATTTTTGATTGAAAAAAATCTAATACATTTTTTGGAAGAAAAAAATGCGTATATCAAATATGGGAAATTACCAACTATCGAAGCTAATCATCATCAGATGGTTCAACTTTTTCAAAATCTAATTGAGAATGGTTTGAAATATAATAATTCAGATGAACCCAAGGTAACGATTTCAGTTTTTGAGGAAAATGATAATATAATTTTCAAAGTGGAAGACAATGGAATCGGAATTAATCCTGAATATCATAAAACTATTTTTGAGATTTTTAAGCGGTTGCATAATCAATCTCAATATCAAGGTTCAGGAGTTGGATTAGCAATTTGTAATAAAATCGTTTCAAATCATGGGGGGCATATTGAGTTGATTTCAGTTGAAAATGTAGGATCGATTTTTACGGTTTATTTGAAAGTGAAGATTTTAGAAAGAGATGAGATAGAAGTCTTGGAAGAGGTTAATTAAATGAAAAAAGTCCTTCTAGATTTTTAAAATCTAGAAGGACTTTTTTCATTTGTTTTGTGAGGAAACAAATACTATTTCTCCACTTTGAAAGCATAATAATACTCACCAGGGAAATTTTCATAAAATCCTTCAAGCATTACAGTTCCTTTAGTATTTTTAAATTCAGTAATAATTTCATCAACTGAACTGACTCTCTTGTCATTCACTTTAGTGATGATGTATCCTGGATCCATTTGAGTTTTTTCAATAGCACTTCCACGTAAAATACTGACTACGTAAACTCCTGAACCGATTTTTAAATTTTTTCGTTCTCGATCAGTTATCTCTCTTAATTCAAATCCTAGCTTCATCAATAAATCATCATCACGAGCTCCAATTAAAGAAGTGGTATTACTTTGATTTTTTAGAGTAACTTCTGTTTTTCGTTTTTTACCATCACGAATATATTCAATTGTAATAGTATTTCCAGGTCGAAATCGAGCAACTTGTTCTTGCAATTCAGGAACAGAATTTACATTGTTTCCATTAATAGTAACGATGACATCTTTTGCTTCAAGTCCTGCATCTTCGGCAGCACTATTACCATTTACTCTCGAAATGTAAGCGCCATTCATCGAAGCTAATCCTAAACTTTCAGCAGTTTCTTCTGTAATTTCTTCAGGATAAATTCCTAAAAATCCTCGCTGGACAACTCCGAAGTCTTTTAAATCTCGAATGATTTTTTGAGCCAAATTAACTGGAATGGCAAAGGAATAACCTTCATATTTTCCAGACCGAGTAATTATGGCAGTATTTATTCCAACTAACTCACCATTGGTGTTGACAAGGGCACCGCCACTATTTCCAGGATTGACAGCTGCATCAGTTTGAATAAAAGATTCGATAGAATAATCATCTTCGAGGATATTGATGTTTCGGCCTTTTGCGCTAATGATTCCAGCGGTAACTGTGCTTTCTAAGTTAAAAGGATTTCCAACTGCTAGCACCCATTCCCCAACTAAAAGTGAATCAGAATTTCCCATTTGTAAAAAAGGAAAATTACGCTCATCATTTATTTTTAGTAAAGCTAAATCTGTCGAAGGATCAGTTCCAATTACTTTAGCTTCCATTTTTCTTTTATCAAATAAGGTGATTTCTAAATCATCGCTATCTTCGACAACGTGGTTGTTAGTTACAATATATCCATCTGGTGAAATAATTACTCCTGAACCAGTTGAACCTCCATAACCACCCCAAAGATCAAAATCATTTTCGGTGGTAGCTCGAATATTAACTACTGCAGGGGTAACTGCTCCAGCAGCAGATGTAAAATCAGTAGGAGCAGAGGAAAGAAATTGTCGTTTGGCAACATCCGAAAAAAGTCGATCAGTATAGTTTGTATATTTTGCAGGAGATGATTCACGAATAATTACTTGTTGAGGAGAATCAAAATACTTGTAAATCATCACGGTGAAGAAAGAACTTACCACGGAAACTATCAAAATTATAAATCCAGTTCTTTTCATATTTTAAAAATGTAATGTTGGGAAAAGTTTAAATACTTAACTCAAGTTAGTTAATATAAAACAAGATATGAATGAAATCTTAAATATTCAACTTAGAATTTAATTAGGCTGACTTAAATTTGAATAACTTTGTCTTCCAATAATAACTTTTTCAAATACAAGTCATTAGGTAGTTTTAACTAACTTAACCCTCAAAAGTTCACTTTTTTTTAATTTTAAATTAAATACTCGAATGAGCGACAATAAAAACAAAAAGCCTCATTTCCTCGATGAATACGATGATGGAGAATATCTCGGAAACATTTGGGGATGGAAATTTTCTTTAATTTCATTAGCTGTAATCGTTATTCTTTCTATTTATGTGATTTACAGTTACGCTACTCAAGAGGTTCCAATTGAACCTACTCACCAAGAGCCGATCCAAAAAAATGACTGATTGATTCATGATTAATTATGTGACGTAACCCAATATATGCGTCTTACGTGGTGTCAATATATGTCAAACTTTAACATTTAAATCCCTATGTTATGAAAAAAATGCATATATTTGATGTACTTGAACATATATCAACCATTAAGAAAAGAATTTTTTTAAGAAAATTTTATCCCATGAAGAAATCGATCCTTTCCCTTGCTATGGCTGTTATGCTAGTCCCCCAAATCCTTATTTCTCAAGATTCGATGGATATTAGTCATGATATTGCGCTTAATTATGAAGCGGAAGTTAGTAATGTTGGTGACCTTACAACCAAAGGTAATCCGAAATTAAGTACGTTGAAAACATTTAAATTATTAGAGCAGGGAAGCGCTAATAATCTAAAAGTAGTTGCTTCATTTTTAGAAAAAGAGACTTTTGTTCTACACATTTATAATGAAGAAGGATTGAGTATTTATGAAGAATCTTTCCTTACTGATGAATTAAACCTTGCAATGGGTTTTTCAAATCTCCCAAAAGGAAAGTATTTCATCAGCTTAAAAACGAGTGAGGGAGAAATGATTAAAGAATTCAAATAATAAAATTAGAGTTTTTCTAATTCTGAAAATTATAAAAAGCGGGCAAGAAGATTTATTCTTCTTGCCCGCTTTTGTTTTAATAGAGGTTTCGTTTTTCTTTTTCCTCCTATAAACAAGTACATCTAATTCTAAGATTAATAATGCTCAAGCTGAATTTGAATCTTTTATAGTTTTTCCAAACCCAACAGGAAATGATCTTCATGTAAAAGCATTGTTAAAAAAGGCTACAGGATTTGAAATAAGTATTGTAAACGTTTTAGGTCAAAAGGTTTATTCTGAAAATTTTGATCAAAAAGAATTGTTGTTAAATATCGGTTTTGGAGAATTTCCCGCCGGGACTTATTTTTTAAGTTTAAAAACAGCGGATGGAATTCAAACAGAGTCATTTGTTAAAAAATAATAGAATTTATTGGTTTGACGTTTTTAGGCTATCCTAAAAATTCATTTATGAATAAGCCCTAATATAATGAACAAAATGGAAGTCACTTTTTATAAATTAAAAAATGTAAAAAGTAATTTCTATTTTTTACATTTGCAATACTGTTACTAACAATTTATATACTACCTCCTGTTTTTGAATCTCAAGCCTTATTTTTATTAGAGTTTTCACTCGGTAAATGCTAATTTTTATCTAAAAAATTAACTATTAAAAATACTCACGACGAGTATTTTTAAGTAATTTTGCGCATTAATTAAAAACAAATTGTGCCCCATGAATCGGTTATATTTACTAGTAGCCCTGCTTCTTTTCTGCCATGCATTATCTGCACAGCAAATCCCCTTATTTACTCAATATCGTCAGAATCTAGGTCTGATTAATCCAGCTGCGATTAATGGAGATTTTCATACTTCTGAACAGAATCTTTCCTTTGGAGCTTCTTATCGAACCCAATGGGTTGGATTTGATGCGCACCCTGTGACTCAAACTATTCGAGGAGAATATGTTGCAGAAACAGGAGGTGTGGGATTAATGTTTGGAGGATATTTAGTGAACGACCAAACTGGGCCAACGGGTTTTACTGGTGCTTATGGTCGGATTGCTGGAATCATTTCGGATGATATGGAATATGGAGGATTATCCATAGGATTGACTGCAGGTGTAGTTCAATATCGAGTAAATTCTTCTGAGCTTTTTGTGAGAGATCCTGGAGATGTTTTGAGTATGGAAGATCAGTCAAAAATATTTCCAGATGTAGGTTTGGGAGTTTATTTTTATAAAACTCTTGAAGGTGGACTTTTAGCGGATGACCTGTTTTATTCGGGAATTTCTATTCCACAAGTGTTCGGTTTGAATTTGGATTTTAAGGATGAAAATGGAGATTTTGCCACACAAAGAATTCAACACTTTTATGGTTTACTTGGGTTGTATCATTACTTCGATAATGATGGATATATCGAACCTTCAGTTTGGGTGAAATATGCACCCAATGCTCCGGTGTCAGTAGATTTCAATATTCGTTACCAATTTCCAAGCAACATGTGGCTAGGAACAGGACTCTCTACTGCAGGTACATTTCATTTAGAAACAGGATTTAATTTAGGTGATAATTTAGGTTGGGACAATACCTTTAAAGTAGGTTATGGTTTTGACTATTCCTACAATACTTTTGGCCCATCAGTAGGCAGTTCACATGAAATTAATCTAGCTTTTTCTTTATATAAATAACCTTAAGTCGTTAACCGATTTACGGTCGCACAAAATAAAATCGAAAGTATTAAAAGGGAAAATATTTTTGATTTTTTGAATTTCATTTTTTTAACATAAGGACAAAAACATACGTGTCTCATTTTTTTAAAAAAGACAATTGAGCAATCTATCTGTTTGTTGACAGATCCCGAAAATATATCAAACTCTAAAGATGATAAATATAATTAAAACCATTGTTACAGGATTTTTCCTATTCATTTCAATCTCCCAAGTTCAAAGTCAAGATGCCATTTTCACTTTAGAAGATGTTACAGCAGGTACAGGAAGTTCATTCTGTATGGATGTAAATGCTGAGAACTTGATGAATATAGTTGCCTTGCAATTTTCGGTTAATTGGGATGAAACCATTTTAGAACTTACTTCAATAGATGCATTAAACCCCAACTTTGCAGGAGCCAATATTAATACTTCTGGAAGTGCTTCAGGGGTTTCTACTTTTTCATTTTCATCTGCGGGGCCAAGTGGAGTGAGTATGCCAGATGGGGATTTATTTTTTAGATTGTGTTTTAACGTAATAGGTCCAGGTGGAAGTAGTACGCTAGTTGACTTCACAGGAACTCCAACTTTTATAGATATTTTGGCAAATAATGGCGGTGTATTTACCCCCATGAACTTGGTGACTCAAGGAGGGAATGTAACCATTCCTACACCCTTGATATTTACTATGCCTGATGAAATCTATGCACCTGGAGCTAGTTTTTGCTTACCTGTAAGTGTGACAAATTTTAATAATCTAGAAAGTATCCAGAGTTCGATTAATTGGGATGCATCAGTATTGCAATATGATTCTGTTACGGCATTTAATTTATCAGATTTAGATGTCAATTCATTTGGAGTCAATAATGCTAGTTCTGGATTGATTGGATTTTCTTGGAATGATGATGATAATGATCCATTTAATGGAGTAACGTTAGTAGATGGGACTACGATTTTTGAAATGTGTTTTACGGTGATAGGAAGTGTGAATGATATGACAACAATTGTATATGACGATAATCCAATCCCAGTCGAAGTGGTAGAGTTTGGAAATTCAAATAATTTAGGATTGGTATCAGACGGAGGTAAAATAAATATTCAACAAACGATTTTTATTACTAATAGTACCTTGACTCAACCTAATTGTTATGATGAAAATGGGGGAGGAATTAATATCTCTGTAGCTGGAGGAGCTGGACCTTATACTTATTTATGGAGTAATGATAGTACGACTCAGGATTTAACAGGATTAAATATAGGAAGTTATACGGTTACGATTACTGATTCAAGTATGCCTGCTAATGTTTTCTCTTCTAGTTTTTTCCTTTTGGGAAATTTTGTTGCTCCAATAGCAATGACTGAAGTTTTAGATACGATTAGTTGTGCTGAACCTACTACGGTATTAGATGGTACAGGTTCTTCAACTGGAACTGATATTGTTTATGAATGGATTCACGACGCAGGGACTGCTACGATTATCAATGGAAATACAATAATGGCAACAGTCAATGCGGTAGGAACTTATGAATTGATCGTAACTGATACTATAAATGGTTGTACAGACAATGCATTTAGTTTTGTAACGGGAGATATTGTTCCTCCATTAGTAGATGCAGGGGATCCTGATACTCTAAATTGTGTTGTGATGGATTTGGAGTTAGATGGAACTGTTGATCCAACTGGAAATTATACTTATGCTTGGACAACAATAGGTGGAAATTTTGTCATGAATCAAACCATGCCTCATCCAACTGTAGATCAAGCAGGAACTTATATTTTAACGGTAACAGAAGATGGAACTGGTTGTATGGCAACTGATACTGTTGAAATTGCTTTAAATAATGATACACCTTCTGCAAGTGCTGAACTTGGGCCAACGATAACTTGTACTAATCCAGAAGTAACTCTAGATGGTAGTGCTTCTTCTTCAGGTTCATTGATTACTTATTCTTGGTCTGGCCCAGGAACAATTACGGATGGAAATACAACCATGCCGACGGTTGATGCAGTTGGAACTTATACATTAGTAGTTACCAATACTTATAGTCAATGTACTGATGAGGCCTTGGTTATTGTCGGAGCAAATTTGGCAGAACCAACAGCAGTTGTTTCTGATATGAATGATGAAATTAACTGCACGACTATGTCAATCATGTTAGATGGTACAGGTTCCTCAACTGGAGATTTTACGTACCTATGGACAACAAATGGTGGAGATATCGCGAGTGATGAAACAACGCTTATGCCTACTGTAACTGCAGCAGGTGAATATATATTGACAGTAACAGACACCATCAATGGATGTACATCAAGTGATACAACAATGGTTACTCAAGATGCTAATATTCCAATTGCCAATGCTGGACCTGATCGAACATTGAATTGTGATGTATTGAGTGTTCAGTTAGATGGTTCGGATTCTTCAATTGGATCAGAATTTAAATATTTATGGACAACCGGTACTGGAAATATTGTAACTGATCCTACTTCAATTGCGCCAATTGTTGATGCAGGTGGAATTTATACTTTGGAAGTTTTGGATACGATAAATAATTGTACAGCCACTTCTTCGGTGACTGTTTTAATGGATACCATTCCTCCAGTTTCAAATCCAATTGCCTCTGGTGTCATTACTTGTTCTACATCTGAAGTTCTTTTATCTCAAATGGGTGGAATCCCTACCGGGGTTAATGGTAATTGGGAAACTTTGGATGGCAGTATTTCAGGAGCTACTCCTCAAGGAGATATAATTGTGGATGGAATTGGAACTTATGATCTTATTTTGACAGATCTAAACAATGGATGTAAGGATACTGCAAGTGTTGTCGTTACGAATAACTTAACTCCTCCTGATGCTGATGCTGGAGCTGATTTCGCATTAGATTGTGAACAAACTTCGGCGACCTTGGATGGCTCTAATTCCTCTACAGGAGCAGATTTTATTTATCAATGGTCTGCGATTACTGGAAATGCGCTAGGTAATTCGACTACCATTATGCCTACAATATCATCGGCTGGTGAATATATGATAATAGTTACCGATACTATAAATGGATGTATGAATATGGATACGGTTGTCGTGACAGAGAGTGATGATTATCCAATAGTCGAAGCAGGTGCGAATGGAACAATCACTTGTACAAATCCTGAAATTACTTTAGATGCATCATTAGTTTCATCAAGTGGCCCAGATTATCTTATTGAATGGGTAGCTGCTGGTGGTTCAGGTGTAGTAATTGATGGAAATGAAAATACTTTAATGCCTACGGTAAATGAACCAGGAGGATATATTTTGACAATTACAAACCTTAATAATAACTGTTCAGCTACTGATCAATTATTTGTCTCTTCCAATAATACACCTCCAACTGCAATGGTTGTTCAGGATAGTGTAGAGTTTGCTTGTAATGAATCAACAGTTATACTTGATGGTACTGGCTCAACAACGGCAGGGGTAGAATATTTTTGGAAAACAGTAGATGGAAATATTGTAGGAGCAACAGATGAATTAATTACCGAAGCAAACATAGGTGGAACATATACTTTATGTGTAACAAATACTAGTAATGGATGCGCAGATACTGCAACTGTTTTTGTGGAGCAAATGAATGATGAACCTATTCTAAGTGTGGAGCTTGCTACAAATATCACATGTAATAATCCAATCGTAACACTTGATGCATCTGGAACGATACTTTTACCTAATCAAATTTTTGAGTGGGTAACTGGTCCAAATGGAAATTATATTCCAGGAACAACAGATGGATTTATGCCAATGGTTGATGCTCAAGCATTTTATACATTAGTAGTAACCGATACTATTACCGGATGTGTTTTCCAAGATGGAGCATTGGTTTTAGTAGATACAAGTTTGGTTATGGCTACAGCAATGGCTGATGGTAACATTAATTGTGTGACAAATCTAGTTAATTTAGAAGCAACCGTAAATTCTTCCTCAATGGTTGATGTAGTTTATAATTGGACAGCATCAATGGGTGGAAATATTACTACTGCAGATACAACGCAATTAATGATTCAAGCTGATGCAGCTGGTATTTATCAGTTTGTTGCTTTAGATACTTTAACAGGATGTTCTGATACGGTTAGTTTGGAAATATTAAATGATTCAGATGTGCCAACTGCCGATGCAGGAACGGACATCGAATTACCTTGTACAGCAACTTCTATTTCCCTTGATGGTTCTGGATCTTCAACAGGAGATGACTTCATCTACTTGTGGACAACAGGAGATGGTTCGATTGTAGCAGGAACTGAGGCTGATCTTAATCCCGAGGTAACTGCACTAGGAACATATACTTTGACTGTAACTGATACGACTAATGGATGTTTTGCTACTGCTCAAGTTGAGGTAATTTCTAGTCAAGCTGTAATAGCAACAGCAACTACACCAGTCGATTTAGATTGTGGGGTGATTTCAATTTTATTGGATGGAACAGGTTCTACTACTGGTGGAACAATTACTTATTTGTGGACAGCTTCTAATGGTGGAACGATTGACATGGACGAGACGACTTTAATGCCACAAGTTTCCTCTGCTGGAACTTATACATTACTAGTTACCGATACTCAATCTGGATGTACAGATATGACAGCTGTGGAAGTGATTTTTAATAATACTTTCCCACTTGCGAATGCTGGAAGTGATATTTCAGTTTGTGAAACGACAACTAACTTGGATGGAAATTTACCAACAGACGTTACAGGAATTTGGTTGAGTTTAGGAGGTGCTATTCCTACTGATCCTTCTAGTCCAACTTCAGAGGTGACTAATTTACAAACCGGATCGAATGTTTTCATTTGGACACTTTCAGCTATAGGTTGTCCTGAGTACAGTTCTGATACTGTGATTGTTACAGTTGATGAATCCACCGTGACAAATGATGATACTTATGTGATGGAAGAAAATCAAGTACTAGATTTTGATGTAAGTGCTAATGATATTGTTGGGATAGGACAATTTACAGATATTACTGCAGTAGCTAACGGAGTTCTTTTGAATAACGGCGGAGGTAATTTTAACTACACTCCAAATGTTGATTTCATTGGAACAGAAATTTTCGAATATGAATTTTGCTCTGACATCTGTCTTGATGCATGTGATACATCGTTAGTTACGATTACTGTAAATCCAAAAGATCCACTTCCTCTTGACAGTTTGCTTAATCAAAAAACTAATACTATAACTGCCAATGATGATGGATTAAATGATCTTTTTGTTTTTGATATTTTAGTTCAGAACCCAAATGATTATATTAATAATGAATTGATCATTTTCAATAGATGGGGCGATGTAGTGTATGAAGCAAAACCTTATAATAACGATTGGGGAGGAACTAATCAAAATGGAAAACCTCTTCCAGAAGGGACTTATTATTATATTCTGCGATTGGATTTTGCAGAAGGGATTGTGTTAAAAGGTGATGTGACGATCTTAAGATAAACTATCTCATCGTTTAGTTTTTATAAAAGAAAATCGAATCAAAATTATTTTTATGTAGTTTTGGTTCGATTTTTTTTTGCTATTGCAAATTTTTATTTTCAAAAAATTAAAGCTTTATGAAAAAAACATTTCTTTCAATTTTTCTTTTGACATTTCTTTTTAATTCAGTAGTTCAGGCTCAGGATGAGAAAAAAGATATTGAACAGGCTATTAAACTCTATGCTTCTTTTCAATATCTCCCATCTAGTGATATGCCTAATTATTATATTGATCCATCAAGTTTTTCTTTTAACTCTCCTGCAATAGCATACTATCGAGAGAACATAGCCAAAAGCAATTTTTTTGAAGTAAGTCTTTCTTTTTCAACTAGAAGTACTAAAGGAAGTATTATTGAATCTACCGTTGATACAAGTACAATAAATAACCCGCCACTCATGTTTATCACTAATGTTATTCCTGGGAGCTCAGATGATTTAAATATTGGACTTCGTTTTGAAAAAGGACGATGGATAGAAAGGTTGAGTACTAAAAAATTAAAAATAGGTTTTAGTACTTCAGTTAGAGCATTTGGTCATTTTTCTAAATTTGAATCCTTTGATGCTAACTTTTATTCGAGAGATAGAGAGCAATATTTTTTAGTTTTAGGAATTGTCCCTAGGCTGAAATTTAATTTAACTTCAAATGTTCATTTAACTGTTCATTTTCCATTTGAGTTATTAGGATTTGGATTAGACTTCGAAGAAATTCAAAATCCCATTCTGACCAGTAGCCAACAACGTCAAGGTGGTTTTAATTTTAATCTTGGAGGAGAAGCGTTGATGCGATTTGGAGTAGGTTATTCCTTTTAAAAAATTGGTTTGAATGTTTTTCATAGATTAAAAAATCCCATGCTGGTTACCAAGCATGGGATGACAAAAACTTCAAAATTTACTATTTAGTTATTTGAGGTTGTAGTTTCTAAGACTACCTTTTGAGCAATAGGATTTGCCGATTCCTCCTTATTTTTCACTATCTTAGTATCGGGTTTAACGCAACTTGACTTTTCATTCTTCGTTAATTTAACTGATGAAGCTGGAGAGCAAGAAGCTACTTTTTTCTGACAAGCAGCAGGCTTTGTATTAGTGTTGGCAGTAGTAATTACTGGCACTTTTAAACCATCATAAGAAGCTAATTTTGCTTCTGAAGATTTATTACAAACCTTTTGGCAAGCTGCTTTTTCAGCAACAGTACAATTAGCTGTAGCTTTGTCTCCACAGATTTTTTTGCAAGCAGCAATTTGTTCTGGAGTACATGTTTTCGTTTGAGCTAGGAGTTGGTTAGAAAAACTAGCAGTTAAAAAAACTAAAGTAAAAGCGATGAATAATTTTTTCATAAGAGTAAAATTTATTTAAACCACTCAGATTCGCTGAGCTACCGATTATATATTTTAGAAGTAAATTAATTACTCAACAAAGTTATTCGCGAGACCTACACAAAGCTGTTTTTTACCTGTTATTCACTTGTTAAAAAGCTGTTAAACACCAATATCAAAGAAGAATAATCCTTTTCTTGTAGAAGATTTTGTGATCATCCTCCTACCGAAGTTTTATAATTTTTATAAAAAATAATTCTCATGCAGTTAAGCAGAACTTCCTATGTCATCGCAGCCTCAACAATTGTGTTGATTGCATTGATTGGTTTTCAAGTCAAATGGCTAACTGATTCGCAACGATTAATCGAAGAACAATTCGATGAAAAAGTTCGTCTTGCTCTTTGCCAAGCAGCTGGGAATATTATTGCAGAACCAATTCGTTGTGGTATTTCTCCGACCGAGTGCGTGCCTGCACCTGATGGTTGTGTGCCTTTTGTTCAGGAAGGAGATGAGTTTAAAGTTGAGTCAAGTTCTCCATTTGTGCAATCATCATTGGATAGTACTTTGGCAGCTGCATTTGATTTTTATGCGATAGATATGGATTATGAAGTAGAGATAATTCAAAAGGAATCATTTAGTAGTTTTGGTACTTTTCCCACTTATCAATGTGCCTTGAATCCACTTGAGAAATCGGATAATTATGTAATGAGTATTACTTTTCCAGAGAAGCGAAATTATATTTTTGGAAAAATGAAATTTATGTTTTTCTCCTCCATCCTAATCTTATTTTTTATTACCTCTGTTTTTATTTTTGCTAATTACACTTTACTCCGTCAGAAAAAAATGGCTCAAATTAATAAAGAGTTTTTTAATAATATGGCTCATGAATTTAGAACTCCTTTGACGAATATTTCTTTGGCTGGAAATCTTTTGTCAAAAAAAATAGAGGAACCTTCTCATCAAAAATATCTTAATATCGTCAAGGAAGAAAGTGGGAAGTTAAAACACCAAATCGAACGAGTTTTACATTTAGCAAAATTAGAGAATGGAGAATATCAGTTGGAAAAAGAAAGTCTGTGTGCTGAAAAATTAATGCAGAATGTGATCAATG
>CAZMBP010000110.1:0-21023 GCA_964564545.1 uncultured Saprospiraceae bacterium | reverse complement strand
TTTTCAAAAAAGATTCACCACTACTTATTTCTTCAGGTCAGCTAAAGCAGACCGCTACGTAAAAAACCTGCCCTAATTACTCAGAGCAGGTTTTCAAAATTGACTAATCAAATAAAAAGGTATTATTGTAAAATAACTTTTTCCTTATAAACTTTTCCATCTTGCTCAAAAGTCACAAAGAAAATTCCTTTCGCTTCTTTTGATAAATCCACATTCTGAATAGAACTTCTTCCTCCTGCCACTACTTTTTCAAAAACTCTTTTTCCATTGATATCAAAAATTGAAACTGTCATTGGTTTGTCTTGACTTTCATATTCAATATTGATATTACCACCTGTTGGATTTGGAGAAATTTTAACGTAAGTCAATCCAACTTCTTCTAATGCTGACTTCTTTTTTATTGGATGTGTTTTTACTTCTGTTTTTATCGAACCTCCTTTCTTTAATGTGATTTCAACAACTCCATTTTTTCCTTTGTTACCGAATTTTTCAATTGCTTTCTCCCCTTTCCAAACGTGAACTCTTTCAATGTCATCTGGATTTAATTCTCCTGTTACATCTCTATCAAACTCTTTTCCGTCCACTATAAAAAGTGGTTCCATATCAGAATTAATTTTGATCTTATCATTATCGATTTTAATCGGAGTTTCTGCTTTCGATTTTTTCTCACCTCCTGAAAGTTTAAATGAGATAGGTAATGTATAGCTCACATTTACAGTTTTTCCCTTTTGCTTACCTGGAATAAAATTCGGCATAGCATTAACTACTCTTTGAGCTTCCTCTCCTGTACCTCCACCTGGGTTACGAAGTATTTTTGCATCTGCAATTGATCCGTCTTTTTGAACCGTAAAATTAATAATTGCTCTTCCTTCAATTCCTGCTTTCCGAGCTTCAGCTGGATATTTGATACTGCTGTAAAGGAATTTGAACATTGCTGTTTGAGAACATTTTTTTTGCTCTTGATAGTCTTCCATTTCTTCGCAATCGTCATTTTTGAAACGAGGCATTTCTTCTACGACTTTGTAAACTTTATCAGTTGACTTTGGAGCAAAACCAACAACAATAATTTCATCAGTTGAGTTATTATCAAAATCTACCGTCTCAATTACATTTACATCAACAGCTTTCTTTTTCCCATGTTGAGTTAGGATTTCTTCCTTTATAGTATGAGTTTTTATTTTATTATTAGGGATTGATAAAGCAACATCTTTGCTTACTTCCTCGCCATCTACAATATAGACGACTTCATTTGCTGCCGATGATTTCGATTCTTTTTTATCTCCTCCATCTAATTTAAAACTCACAGGAATGGTCATTTCTACTGCTACAGCTTTTCCATCCTTTTGCCCAGGAATCATTTTTGGAAGCGATTTAACTACTTTCAATGCAGCTTCTCCACAACCTCCTCCGATGTCTTTTGCAATCTTAGTTTTTGCAACTGTTCCATCTTCAAGAACTGTAAATTTAATAATCACTCTTCCTTGGATTCCTGCTTTTCGAGCTTCGGCTGGGTATTTAATATTTGAGTATATAAAAGTCAACAATTTTGTTTGTGCACATTTATCTCGTTTTTCTTCATCTGTAATTTCTTCGCAACCTGGGAAGCGAGGCATTTCATCAACCTCTCCAAGAAAGAATTCATTAGTACTATTTAAATTTTCTGAATTACTAATTTCAATATTTTCAGTAGTTAAGTTTTCATTATTTGCGATTGCTTTCTTCTTCGAGAAAGCAATTAATAACAATAAAATTACGGGAAGTGCAAAAAGGTATTTCACGACCGCCTCCTTGCGAGATTTGCTTCTGGTCATCATAACGATTCTCTGTTTTAATTGTGAATGAAAAAAATGATTTGCCAGCGCAATCTGCAGCCCGGACTGCGATTGTCTGAGTAAAAGATGTCCATACTTTTTGGTCGGCGTAGTCTGCAGTACCACGGCATCCGCCAAATATTCATGAACAGTTTTCAATGATTTTTTATAAAAATACACCATTGGGCTAACCCAAAATATGATGCTAAAAAATTCTAATAAAATGACATCTATCGAATGCCAACCTTTGACATGAGCAACTTCATGCGTGACAATTTTTTGTCCATCAATATCATTCATCTCCAAGTCTTTGCTCCAAAACATATATTTAAAAAATGAAAAAGGTAGGTGTGGTTCGTCCGTTAAAACTAGTGTGTGATTTTCTTTTTTGATAATCTCCGACTTTCGGAACAGGGTATAAATTTTTCCCAAACCAATAAAAAATCGAACACTAAATATAGATACACCTATAATATACAATCCCAAAAAGAATTTTCCCCAATCAAAAAACGTGGTCGTAACCGCTTCATTTACAGCACTTTGCACATAATAAGAACCTTCGCTAATCGGTTGAAAATAAACTACAACTGCATTATCTTCTTGAAATATTGGTAAAAACTCTAACAACGGAATCCCCGCTCCTAGAAATAAGGTTCCTAACAAATACCAGCGATTGGTTTTGAAAAAAGTCTCGTTGCTCAAAAATTTAGCATACACTAAATAGAACACGAGCCAACAAATCGTAACTTTTAAAAAATATAAAAACATGATTTTTCTGTTTTCTTAAAAATGTAAATAGATTGTTACAACTACTTATTTCTCATCTGAAAGTTTATCTAATAACTCTCCAAGTTCTTTCACATCGACATCATTTTCTTTGACTAAAAAAGAAACTAATTGATTCATCGATCCTTCGAAATAATCGCTGGCGATTTTTTTTAAAGTGAATTTACTGTAATCATCTTTTTCAATAATTGGAAAATATTCATAAGTTCGACCGTATGCCTTATGGTCTAGAAATTCCTTTTTTTCCAAAATTCTAACGATCGAAGAAATGGAACTATGAGGTGGTTTTGGATCTCCCAAATCATTCAAAATATCACTCACCGTACAGCGCTCCAATCGCCAAATGATGTGCATGATTTCTTCTTCTGCTTTCGTTAATTTTTTCATAATTGAAATTTATATTTCGATTTAATTTTTTTAGTAATTATCTGCAATGGAACGCGGATGACACGGATCGAGCGGGTTTACGCGGATTTTCCCCACGATGTAAAAATAAAATTCAACTAAAACCACTCCCTTCAAAAGTCTTCCATTATCTAATTTTTTTTCGTTCCCCTTTAGGGGACAGGGGTTTAGTTTGTGGTTTTCTGCTGATGAATTATCCCATTCAAATATTGAATCCTCAATCTAACATACTCTCGATATTCTTTGTGTTTTGTATCATAATATTGTCGATAGTATCGTCGTGCAATTTTTTTATCACGGTAATAATTATCACAATCTTTTGCCAAAAAATATAAATACACAGATTCATCAGGAGAATACTCAACTGCTTTTTTCCACGCAGCAATTGCCTTTTTTAATTTATTTTGCTCATCATAAACAAGTGCTAAATTTTTAAAATAAACACCTACATTTTCACTAATTCCTTTTTCGATGGCAGCTTGATATTCAATTTCACTTTGAGTCAGATCACCAAGTCCTTTGTATGCCAAGGCTAATTGGTAATGCGTCAATTCTGAATCTTCGCCTTTTCTCACAATTTCATTAAGGTGATAAATACATGAGTCAAATTTCTCCAAATGTAAATATGCTGCACCAATCATTTTTTGATAATATTGGGAAGTATCTCTTAGCGACATTGCATGCGAAATCGTTGACACTACATTTTCATAATCTTTTTTATGATGTAAAATATCTGAGTTTGTGTATAGTAACTTCAGATTATCTGGAGCTAATTTTAATCCTTTATTAATAATTACTTCAGCTGTTGGAGCTTGCCTAATTTGCAGAAGCAACGAACTTAACTCATTTATTACTACCAGATCTTTTTCATTTAGTTCATGCGCTTGACTAAAATATGCAATCGCCCGAATCGGATCTTTTAACCTCAAACTCATAAAAGCATTCTGTCGAAAATAAAAACTATTGGTGTTATCAATCGCTAATAATTCTTGATAACAATCACTCGCTTTTGAGTAATTTAATTCCTTTTCGTAGATCGATCCCAAATTACTCCATGCATTTACATTCGTTGAATCTTTTTTCAATAAAGAATTATAGCTAAATTTCGCTTCGTTATAATCGCCTAACTTCATGTAGCAAAATGCAAGTTTTTGCAGGTAGTCTTTATTTTGAGTTTTTACTCGATGACATTCATAAAAATAGTCGAGTGCTTTTTGATATTGATAATTATTCAAGGCTTCCATGCCTAACGTATATTGTTCTTTAATATCAATAGTATTCGCCGTTTGTCCGTTGACAAAGACGCAACCACTCAAAAGTATTGCGAGAAGTAAGGTATATTTCATAGCAGTAAATTAGCTTAAAACAAAGATAAAACGAATAAACTAGTTTTACAACTATTTTTAAAGTTTAATAACTAAAAATTACGTTATACTTTTAAAAACCTTGCTCTAAACCTTGTACAATAAGGGTTTCAGGCAAACGTTAAATTTACGAGCAAAGAGAAAATCAACTCTTTGAATCCTTAGAAAAAACCAAGCGTAAAACATTTTAATTAAAAAATTGACCTGACTCAAAACGAAAAATTTGTCTTCAATAACAAGAATTCTTTCCAATTTATCTACTCGCTATCCTTTCCTAAATAGAAGAGGATTAGCTGTATTTTTTTGTTTTGCATATTTGTGGGCATTGATTTATTCGAAATTTGTCATTTCGGTAGCTATGATTTGTCTGTTGGCAATGAGTGTTTTTGGATTGAATTTAGAGAAAAAACAACCGCTTCAACTTAATTCGCAGCTTCGAAACAATTGGCATAAATTTATTTCCAATAAAGCCTATTTGGCAGTCACCCTCTTTTTCCTTGGGATCTTGATTACAGGAATTTATTCCGCTGATATGAGATATTTATTGGAGCGATTGCGTATTAAATTACCCTTTCTTCTTTTGCCGTTCGCTTTTGCAAGTATGCCTCGATTGAAAGAAAAAGAATACTTTTCAATTTTTTACTTCTTTCTAATCTTACTTTTTGGGAGTGCTATTTTAGTAGGATTTGGTTATTGGCAAAACTATGAAGTCATTACCAATAATCTTGGAAAAGGTCAACCAATTCCAACTCCTGTCAACCATATTCGCTATAGCTTAATGATGGCATTTTCTATTGTCGGAGGAATCGTTTTATATTTTAGAGGTTTTTATTGGAAATGGGCTTGGGAAAAATGGTTGATTTTAGGAATGGTCGGATTTCTATTTTTCTTTATTCATGTGCTTTCTGTGAGAAGTGGAATTCTTGTTTTATATGCCTCTCTCCTATTCTTAAGTTTACGTTTTGCATTTTTACAAAAAAGATATTCATTAGGAATTGCTTCCGCAATTGTATTATTATGTATTCCTCCTTTAGCCTATAATTCAATCGAAGGATTTAAGCAAAAAGTCGATTATACCATTTGGGATTGGCAACAATATTATTATGATTTACCGCTGCGAAGTTCAGACGCGAGTCGATTAATATCCTTCAAAGTTGGTTTAGAAATTTGTCAAAAGGAAAAATGGCTAGGCGTCGGCGCAGGTGATTTGCGCAAAGAAGTGCATCAAATATACGATCAAAGGTTTCCAGAAATTACAGATAAAAAAATGCCGCACAACCAATTCATTTCAGTTTGCGCAGGCATGGGAATAATTGGTTTAGCTGTTTTTATACTCGCTTTTTTCTTTCCCCTTTTTTATAAAAAAATAAAACCAGATGCATTATTTATCACATTGCATCTGATTATTTTTGCCTCCTTTTTTACCGAAAATACTATTGAAAATTCAGTTGGAGTTGGGTTTTATGTTTTCTTTTTACTCCTAGGTATTCATTACTTAAGCAAGAATAAGAATAGTTAGTGATCAAATTGAATTTAAGATTAACTCTTCAATTTTTTGATTATCCTCCTTTCGCTGTACATGCTTAGAATTATTTAATAACCATTCTTTTTTTAAAGATGGAAAAATTGATTTAGCTCGTTTCAACAGTTTTTCTCCTGGAAATATTAAATCATCATCAGCTCCTATTATTGTCAAAGGCTTCGTTATTTTCTTTGCTTCACTTTCTTTAATCGTAGGTATGGGCGAAAAATCCATTTCAAAATCAAGGAATACTTTTGAGAGAAATTTAACAGCAAATTCATCGCGATCAGTAAATAACGCACTTAAAAACTGTTCAACAAATTTTTTCTTCTTTGTCCACATATATCTTCTCATCGGGATAAAAACTTTAAAAATTGCTTTCAACGGATTCCCATTTACAATACCTGCTGGACAAATTAAAAAAGCCTCTTTAATTCTAGCTTCATTCTCAACAAGTGTTTTCCAAATAACTAAGCCCCCAAATGAAAACCCTACAATTATCACATCATTCAAATTCACTTTTTCCATTACTTCATTCATCCATTTTCCATAAGAGTTATCTTTCATACTTGGTCTAGTTTCTGAGCTTCGGTTAGGTTGTGCAATTACATCCACCGCAAACACTCGATATTTTTGAGCAAGTTTTGGAAAAATTTCTAAACCAATTGGAGCACATCCATTTGAACCATGTAATAACACTAAAGGTGGATTGCTTGCATCCCCAGTCACGATGATATTAGTTAAGCCAAATGTTGTTGTTACCTCTTCAAAGTGATAATCGATATTTAATCCGTCCAGTTTTTCTTGATAAATTTCTAGAATTGCCTTTTTATGTTCTGGCGATTTATACAATGATTTCATATTATTTTATAATTTTAGGACAAATTTACTAAAAAAATAAAATTAGGACAAGTTTACTAATGAAAAATACCAAAGAAAAAATTCAAGAAGCTGCACGGCTACTCTTTAATAAACATGGATACTTTAATGTTACGATTAGAATGATCGCTCAAGAACTCAACATGAGTTCCGGCAACCTGAATTATCATTTCAAAACTCGAAAAGAATTACTTAAGAAATTGTACTTCGATATGGTTGAGGTATTTGACAAAAGAGTTGATAATATTCATGAGCAAAATTTATCCCTCCAATTTGTTTCAGACAGTATGAGAATAAGTATGGAAAGAATGGTTGCTTATAAATTTTTCTGGACTGATTTAGATGGAATATTAAGGGAGGATGAAGATATCAGAATGCATTTCCAAAAGGCTTATCACAGAAGATTAAAAGGGAGCATGTTTCTTTTTCAAACCTTGATTAATGAAAAGAAGATGCGACCTCCACTTTTTGAAAAAGAGTATAATTTCTTAGCAATAAGAATGATTAACTTCAGCAATGGTTGGCTAAATAATTTAGCGATATATCGTAGAAAAAAAATAACTGAAAGTATTAATAATCAAAAAGATATTTTATTCGGAATGTTTTTTCCTTATCTCACAAAAAAGGGTCAAAGAGAATTTAAAAAGGTAGCAGCACATTTATTTTAGGATAATAACTTTACCCCTGTTCCATTTTCTTTTGGGAAAACGACTTCTCCCGTTTCCAAAATTTTCACTCCTTCAGCAATGTCTTTTTTAATCAAAAGAATACTATCCATGTCAATGTAATCAAGCAAAGGAAGCAGTTGCGCCACAGCAGAAATTCCTATCGAAGATTCCATCATACAACCAGCCATTACTTGTAAACCTAGTTGCCGAGCCTCAGCAATCATTCTTCGAGCAGGCGTTAATCCTCCGCACTTCATTAATTTAATATTGATTCCATGGAATCGTCCGACACATTTCTTTACATCACTTTCGCCCACACAACTTTCATCTGCAAAAATGGGTAGAGCACTTTTTTCATAGACTCTCTTCATCTCATCAAATTCTCCTCCTCGTAATGGTTGCTCGATGAATTCTACACCTAGCTTTTTAAGTTCAATTGATTTTTCAATAGTTTCGTCTACAGTCCATCCACAGTTAGCATCAATTCGAAAAGGTACATCAGTAGCTTCTCGCAACGCTCGCATGATTTCTAAGTCTTCTGGAACGCCTAACTTGATTTTGTAAACTGACCAAGGTGTCGCTTCTATTTTCTCTACCATTTTTTCAGGCGTATCGATCCCGATGGTATAATCTGTAATGGGTAAATTTTCTAATTTTAGATTCCATAATTCATAGAGAGGCTTACCCATCTTTTTCCCAAACAAATCATGCGCAGCTACATCTAATGCACATTGAGCAAAGGGATGATCTTTTAAATATGGATTCATTTTCTCCCAAAATTGTTCAGGCGTGTCAAATTCGTAAGACTCAATTATTGGTTTTAATTTTTCCAAAACTTCCCACAGTTCATCTATTTTTACTTCGTAAAATGAATGGTCGGAAGCTTCACCAAAACCACTAAAACCATCTTCTTGTAATTCTACAACAAGCAATTCGCGAACATTATAAGTTACTCTTGAAAGTTTGAATGGAGTCTTGGTTTCGAGTTGGTAGCGATGGAGATGGAGTTTCATATGTGTGATTTTTTTTGCCACAGACTTTTAGTGACTTAACTGACTTTCCCATAGTTGGTATATGTAATGGGAAAGTCAGTTAAGTCACTAAAAGTCTGTGGCAGAAATTATTTTCTTCGTGGCTATTCTTTTTATTTTTCCAGAATCAGTTTCTATAAATTTTTCAACAAAAAAAACTACTTTCGGAATGGAGAATTTGGTCAAATTATTTTTCATAAAATTACTTAATTCCTCGCTTTCTTTTTTGGAAAAGATCGCTCCTTCAATAATTAGGATAATTCTTTCTCCTAACACTTCGTCGGGTTGACTGCTGATAAAAAACCTTCTATCTAAATATTTCCCTAACAATGCTTCTACATTCTCAGGAATTACTTTTACTCCGCCTGTATTGATAATGTTATCGTAGCGACCGAGCCATTTGAATTTTGTTGGAGAAATGATTTCGACTAAGTCGTTGGTGATGATGGTTTCTTCTGCGACGTCGGGGGCATTGATGACTAGGCAACCTCGTTGGTCTATTTTTATTCGGACGTTGGGGAGCGTTTCAAAAAAATCACTTTGCTCATTTTTTGAGGACAGCTGACGCAGTCCACCACGTAGTTTTTTGACTGCTATGTGGGTGATGGTTTCTGTCATTCCGTAGGTAGCGTAGAAGTTGTTTTTTTCTTTTTTTATAAAGTTTAAAAGTGTTTTACTTGCTGCGCCGCCACCGATAATTGTCTTTTTTATTTTTCGAAATTGCTGATGCTCTTTCTCGTTTTTAAAAGAATTTAAAGCTTGGAGTGGAACCATTGCTGCGAATTCTATTTCTTCAAAATCTGTATTTTTCAAAGGATTCCCTGATGGTTCGACAAGTACCAAATCTAGTTCTAAAACGAAGGCTCGAACGATCATCATTTTACCAGCAATGTAACTTGGCGAAAGGCATAACAATGCTTTATCATTTTTTTGTAAATCAAAATACTCGCCTGTTTTAAGGGCAGATGCGACCATTTTATTTTTTTGCAAAAGTATTTTTTTGGGAGTTCCTGTAGTGCCTGAAGTTTGGGCTTGGATAGTTGGATTTTCGTCTAGCCATTCATTTATAAACTGGTAAATATCTTTTTCCCAAGCAGGCATAGATGGATTAATCTTAAGTTCGTGTGGCTTAAAATGCTTTCCATTGAGAATTATATTTCGATACTTTTTATACATAAATTATTTTTTGCCACAGACGAACACAGACATAACTGACTCTCCCGCTATATAAACACACTCTGGTGAAGTCAGTTATGTCTGTGTTCGTCTGTGGCTAAATATTCAGCAATCGCAAATCCCATTTTTCTTTTGGGTTAAAATGTAGCGCACCTTGATTTACAAAAAGTGACGAAGGAAAATTATTCGTGTATAAAGCTCCTGTCCCCAGACCTTGATGCATGTCATTTTCCAAAGAAAAAGTCCATTGCGCAATCGCATTTAATCCCACATTGCTTTCAAGCGCAGAAGTGATCCACCAAGGAATATTATAACTAGCAGCCGCATCTATCCATTCTTGCGAACCTCGAAACCCACCAACAAAACTGGGTTTTAAAATAATATACTGAGGTTGAATAAATGTAATCAGATCTTCCTTTTCTTCCTTTTTAAAAATACCAATCAACTCTTCATCTAAAGCAATTGGAAGCGGTGTTTTGCAACAAAGGTCTTCCATCTCTTCAATTTGCCCTTGACGAATGGGTTGTTCGATAGAATGAATATCTAATTTTGCGAGTGTATTTAATTTTTGCAAAGCATCTTCCCCAGGCTGAAATGCACCATTGGCATCTACTCGAATTTCGATTTCATTTTTAGAAAAACGTTTTCGGATATTTTTCAGCAAAGCAATTTCAGTATCAAAATCAATAGCTCCAATTTTCATTTTTACGCAGTCAAAACCTTGAGTTAATTTATCCTCGATTTGTTGGCGCATAAAATCTTCTTCCCCCATCCACACTAATCCATTGATAGGAATTGATTTGTTTCCTTCGGTAAATTCAGAAGGAAACAATTGAAATTTATCTTCTGCTTGATAACTTTTCCAAGCCATTTCTAAACCGAATTGGATGGAGGGAAATTCTAATAACCCTTCACTTAGCCAATAATTTAGATTAGAAATATTATCGCAAACTTCTTTTAATTTTTCTTCATAATCAGGTCGGTCATCTGCACTTAATCCTTTGAGTAAACCACATTCTCCAATTCCCCATTGCCAAGTTTTTTCATTTTTTAAAACAATGAACCAACTTTCTTTGACACGTAAAACACCACGTGAAGTTCCACTTGCTTGCTTGAATTCAAGGGTGTGTTTTTGGAAGCTGGCTTGAAGGAATGAGGTTTCCATTTTTTATAATTATTATTTTGGTGTGTCCCACGTAGCGGTCTGCTTTAGCTGACCTAAAAATATGAGCGTAGCGAATTCATTTTTTTAAGAATAACTCTTATCCCTTTTTAAGGAAAAAAGTCGCTGCACTCTTTTTTTCAGGTCAGCTAAAGCAGACCGCTACGTGCTATTTTTTCAAAAATTCAAAATACGATTGTAATATTTTATCATTCGATTTTCGAGGAGTAAAAACTTCTAAAATCTTTGCTCGTTTCCCTTTCCTATAAAATTTAGAAAGTGCTTTTTCTAAGCTTTCAACACTATCTACTTTTTGATATTTCAAATTGAACATTTTCGCAATTGGCTCAGCAGTTCGTTGTTGAGTCACTTCAAAAAACTCATCCAATTCGTTACTCGTAGATGGCCCTGGAATAATTCTAAAAATTCCTCCTCCCGAATTATTGATAATTATAATCCGCAAATTAGAAGGTAAATATGGATTCCACAACCCATTGATATCATAGAAAAAACTTAAATCTCCACAGACTAAAGTCGTTGGTTTTCCACTTGCCACAGCTGCACCTACGGCTGTAGAAGTACTTCCGTCAATTCCAGAAGTTCCTCGATTAGAATGGTAAGATAAATCTTTTCGTTGATCAAAAAGTTGAACATAACGAACGCCAGCACTATTTCCCATTTGGAAATTACTTTCAGCTGGAATATTTTTTAAAATGATTTCGTAAGCTTTGAAATCTGAGAATTTTACTTTTTTTAGAAATTGATTGTGGCGTTTTCGGGTGTAGTCATTTCGATCATTCCATATTTTTTGAAAATCACTTTTCACCAAAGAATTTTCTGCATTTATTTTTTCAAAAAAATATTCTGGACTAGTTCTGATCGTTTTAGTAAGAGATTGATAAGTGTCCATTTCCTCGCCTGCGACATCAAAATGCCAATGCTCTTTTGGTTGTAATCTTCGAAAAAGTGCTTTTATCTTTTTTGAAATAATTGCTCCGCCAAGAGTAACTAATATCTCGGGAGCGAATTTTTTTTCTTCTTTTTTATCAATTGTGGTGATCAATCTATCGATACAAGGATTAAATTTTTCACTCCAAAGGTTTGCTGTCGTTTCAGTTAAAATTGTAACTGATGGATCAGTATCTAATTGCTCTAAAACTGAATTCAATCTTTCATTTTCCTCCATCAATCCGCAAAGAATTAATTTCTTTTTTGAACCTTCCCACGTCGTTTTTAATTTTCCAAAAACAGTTTCGGAAAGTGTATTTTCAATTTCCACTAACTCTTGAATTTTGGGAATATGATTTGTTTTTTTTACTAAATCATATAAAGGTTCTCGCAAGGGAATATTGATATGAACTGGCCCTTTTTTTGGAAAATGAGCGAGATTGATTGCTTCATTTACTTGTCGATCATTGAACCAAATATCTTCTGTTTTTGGTTTTGCCTCCTGAGTTAATTCGTAGCTTTTTAAAATATAATTTTTAAAGATATCTCTTTGTTGAATCGTTTGTCCTGCTCCTTGATTGATCCATTCAACGGGACGGTCTGCCGTCAAAACTACTAATGGAATTCTTTGATAAAATGCTTCGACGATGGCAGGTGCATAATTCAATGCAGCACTTCCTGAGGTGCAAGCAATAGCGACTGCTTGTTGGGTTTGCTGTGCCATACCTAGGGCAAAAAATGCAGCAGCTCGTTCATCGACGATGACATAGGTTTGTATTTTTGGGTGGCGGTTGAAAGCGATGGCGAGTGGAGAATTTCGGGAACCTGGGGAAAGGACGATTTTTGTAATGCCCTTTTGGGCGCAGATTTCAACTAGTGATGATATATTAGTTTTGTTGGTTGTCATTGAGTAGTATGTAGTGGTCTGCTTTAGCTGACCGTAAAAAAATGAGTCTTGGGGGTAACATAAAACTTTTTTTATTTTTTGAAAAAATCGCTTTGCGCTTTTTTCAGGTCAGCTAAAGCAGACCACTACGTGTTGTTTAAACTTCAATTAAATCTAAAATATTGAGCAGAGTTTTTGCTTTGAGCTCTGTTTCTTCCCATTCTTTTTTTGCATCTGAGTTGGCAGTAATTCCTCCTCCAACAAAAAGAGCTGCTGTATTTTCATAAATTTTCATACACCGCAAATTGACATAAAAATCAATTGCATCTTTTTCCACCATTCCTAAATATCCTGCGTAATATTCTCGATCGTATGGTTCTGTCCGATAAATCAAATCCAATGCTTTTTCCTTTGGCAAACCACAAACGGCAGGCGTCGGATGCAAATTTTGAATGAATTTAGGTAACTCTGATTTTGTAATTTTTATTTCAAACCTTTGCTTTAAATGAGCCATTGCTCCAGCTTGTGAAGTATACGTTTCAGAGCGATTTATAATCTCTAAATTATTGTTCCTTATTTTTTCAAAAATGTAATCCACGACCATTCCATGCTCTTCAATTTCTTTTTCTCCCCAGGTTAAGTTCGCCACATTTTTTTCATCTACAATTCTTTGCGTTCCTGCAAGAGCAACTGTTTCTGCAATACCATTTTTGTACGTCAAAAGTTTCTCAGGAGATGCTCCCACCCACAATCCAAGTCCTGGTAAATTGACCACATAAACCATCGCACGTGGATATGCCTTTTGGATTTTTCCAAAAAATGACATTAAGTTGAAATCTTGAGGAAGAGTTGTTTTTTTGATTCGACTGTAAATTGCTTTTTGCGAATCATTATTTTCAAAAAAATCTAAATAGAATTGAATGTGATTTTGGTAAGTTGGAAAATCGACGATATTCATTCGACTTTTCTCTTTCAAAAAACTTGGAATATCAAGTTGAGAAATAGTTGGTTGGGGAATCGTTTTTCCTTTTTCTAAAAAAATATTTACATCACTTTTGATTACAAAATGAGGGACATTTTCTCTTTCAGAAAATGGCGCAAAATGAAAACCTGATTCTTCAATTTGATGATCCCCAGTCAAGGAACTCAATTGTGCTACAAATCTTACCGACTGATTTGGCGCTCTAAAAAGTGCAAATGGAATATTTTTCTCTAAGTATGAATTGATCGTATTTGCCATTAATTTCTTCTTTCTATAATTCGAGTAGTGAATCTCACCAAACTGACCAATTGATCTTGGTCATTCGTAACTTTTATTTCCCAAACATGAGAGGTCCGACCGATATGAATTGGCTTACAAACAGCTGTTACCATAGTTCCTTCTCTCCCACTTTTAATATGGCTGGCTCCGATTTCAGTTCCAACCGCAGAATGTGTTTTGGGATTAATCAACAAAACCGAGGCAACACTTCCAATCGTTTCAGCTAATGAAACTGATGCACCTCCATGCAATAATCGCATAGGCTGAACAGTTCGATGATCGACAGGCATGGTTGCTGTTATTTGATCTTTTTCGATTTTAGTGAATTTTATTCCAAGGTTTTCGACCATGGTATTCTCACTCATTTTATTAAGTTGATCTATAGATGCTTGAGGAAACATTGATTCTATTTTGTTAGTGATTTTGTGTTTAAAACAAAAAGAAAATGACTTTGTTTTTAATTTTCAATAAAAATTGAAAGTTAAAGTTAGTAAGATTTTTCGAAGGGGAAAATATACTCTTTTAAAAAAAATCACTTCTTCAAAAGAAACCACTAAAGTTGTCTACTTTACTTTTTCACTTGAATAAGATCATCCTTTTCCCTGATTCAGAAAATGCAAAAAATGACTTAGCGAGGATTCCCAACTAATTTCATATTTACCAAAAAAAAAGAACCGAAATGGTGATTACCATTTCGGTTCTTTTAGAGTAGCAGGAGATTATTTTCCTCCACCGCCGCCACCGCCTTGGCCGCCGCCACCACCACCAAGACCGCCACCGCCGTCACCTTGTTTCTGGTCATCATTCTTGATGGAGCTTCTTCTTGATTTTGCTTTAAAATCTAACTTACCAAACTTATAACTAAAATTAATTCCAAAGCTTCTGAAAGGTAATCCGTAGTTACTAGTTTGAGAAAAATTATCTCCTTCCAACTCTGATTTGAAGTATTTAATTTTATTAAAAGGATCAATCATATTGATTCCAACACTTCCTCTTTTCCCCCAAAGTTCTTTTCTAAAACCTAAACTGTACATCGAGAATGAAGGGTTAAATCCTTGCAAAGTTTGTCGTGGTGAATTCCAAAACCCCCACATTTCTGCCTTCCACCCTTTCTTGAAATTAAAAGAAGAACTCACAAATGCATTATAGACAAGGGCTGTTGCACTTACTTCTTCTCCATTCAAAGTACCCGTTCCTGAATAAATAGAAGCATTGACATTTCCTCGAATTGTCCAAAACTTAATTGTTTTAGAACTAAAAACATTAAATCCTATATTTTCTCGTGTTCCTATATTTGAAAACGAGGTACTTGATATTACCGTGCTATCATTTAACTGAATGGGATTCAAAATACTTTCAATTGCATCATCTGTGTATTTATAATAAACGGAAGCGTAAAGAACCGTTCCTTTTACAAAAGTATTATAAGACAAATCAAATTGGTGAGTAATCTCTGGCTCCAAGAATGGATTACCTTCGGTAGTATTTCGGCGATCACTTACTTCAGGATATGGATTAATGTAGAATAGACTTGGTCGCTGAATTCTCTTGTTATAACTGACTTTAATCGAACTAAATCCTTTTAATTTTCTCGAAAGAATAATACTCGGTAAGAAATTATCATAATCACTTTCAAATGGTTGAATTTCTCCTGAATCAAAGTCACCTCCGATTTTAGTGTACTCGTATCTTGCTCCTGCAGTCAAACTATATTTTTTAGTTAATTCTGCATTAAAAGAAAGGTAACCAGCCATCACATCTTGATCGTAATTAAAAACATCAGTTCGATTATCATTCAAGCTATTAGTCAATAAATTTTTAGAACTAAAATCACTTTTAATATCTCGAATAACTGTTTTGGCACCCACCTCCATTTTTACTTTTTTAGAAAATGGATGTGTATAATCTACTTGAATAGTATGCTCTATATTTTTTCCATCATTTATATTTTCCTCTGAAATTTGAGGAAACGCCAATGAAGCATCTTGATCCAAATCGGAACTTCTATCATTAGTATTTTCACTCAACTGGTAAGCAAATACTAACTCCTGCCCTTCTTTATCATAAGTTTTTTTGTAATCTGTTGTCCAGTCAAATCCACTAAAAAGAGCATCTGAATTTGTCGTTCTCCTATAAGTTTCCTGAAAATCTATGGATGGTAAAATATTAGTTGTCGTTGTTTCTCCATCATTATTAGAAGTGTAGCCATTAAAAGAAATATTAGAATTGATACTGTTATATGCATTGATATCATAGTAAGCTCCAAATTTTCCATTGAAACCAAGACGACTCGTTTCACTATCTCCTGATTGCATTAATTCATTGGTAAATCCACCAACAGTTTGAGAGTTACTAAAACTAAGTTCTCCTACTCGTGGCCAAGAGTAATAAGTGGAAGCACTTCCATTCAAACCAACTCGACCTCGTGATGCACTCAAACTAACAACTGCGTTATTTTGTCGAGTCCCAACTGATGAATTAACTGAACCACTAAACCCTTCGATACTTTTTCTCTTAGTAATGATATTAATAATTCCACCGCTTCCTTCTCCATCATATTTTGCAGAAGGAGAAGTAATTACTTCTACTTTCTTAATCTGATCAGATGGAATTAATTTAAGCGCATCTGCAACACTATTAGCAAAAATTCCAGAAGGTTTTCCATTGATTAGAATTTGAACATTTTGACTTCCTCGTAATGAGACGTTACCTTCTAAATCAACAGTCAACATTGGTACTTTTCTCAAAACATCTGTTGCATCACCTCCAGCATTAGTCACATCTTGTTCTGCGTTATATACAATTTTATCTACCTTATTTTCAATGAGTGATCGTTCACCTGTTACTTCCACTTCCGCTAAGCTAAGGCTTGATGGGATTAAGTAAATATTTTTTAAACTAAGATCTGGTTTCTTCTTGGTGAGTTTGACTCCTTTGATTTTTCGAGGAACGTAACCGATGAAAGAAACTTCTATATCGTATTCTTTCAATGCTACTTTTGAGAATTTAAATTTTCCTTTCTCATCTGTAATCACTCCATCGAGTTGTTTTCCAAATTCAGAATTAATCAAAACGACTGTGGCAAATTCTACAGGTTTATTGGTGAGAGAATCAATAATTTGACCTGTTATTTTTCCCTTAATTTGGTTTGATTGCTTTCCTCCACCCCAACCTTGAGAGAAAGCCGCAAATGAACAAAATAAAAAAAGTGGTAGTAAGATTTTTTTCATTGTAGTAGATTATTTTCGATTAGTTGAAATTTAGCTTGTGATAGTTTTTCAGATAGTTTCAATATTCGTACGAATTCAAAACTAAGGACAAGGTATAATGTTTAGAATGAGTTAAATTTTATTTTCTATAAATGACTAGATTTGTTGGATCAATTTTCTGGAAAAATTAAAATTTTAAAAAAATGAAAAACATATTTCTTCTTATTACTTGCCTTTTTTTATGGAGTTGCGGAAATGAAACACCTGATAAAATAGCTGTCACCAACGTAAAAAATGAAGTCAAAAAAACCGCTGAATCCAAGAAAAAAGGAGGTACTTCAAAACCTACGAAAAAAGAGTACGATAAGATTCCGCTGGATAAAATAAAATTACCTGAGGGGTTTAAAGTGGAAATTTATGCGGAAGGAATTGATCGAGCAAGATCATTGGCTTTGACACCAAATGAAACACTCTTTGTTGGAACAATGAGTAAAAAAGGAGTGGTGACTGCAGTAAAGAATGGTCAACATTATAAGTTATCCAAAGGCTGGGAAATGCCAAATGGTGTTGCTTTTAAAGATGGTGATTTATATGTAGCAGAGGTGAGTCGAATTCACAAATTCGAAGACATTGAAAACAATCTGGAGAACCCTAAATCAAAAGTTATCAACGATAAATATCCTACGGAATCTCATCATGGTTGGAAGTTTATTTCCTTTGGGCCTGATGGAAAATTATATGTTCCCGTTGGAGCTCCTTGTAACATTTGCGATAAAGAGGCAGAAGGAGAAGAAATTTATGCAACTATTACTCGAATTAATCCAGATGGAACTGGTCGAGAAATTGTGCAAAAAGGTATTCGAAATACAGTTGGCTTTACGTGGCATCCTGATAATAAAGAAATGTGGTTTACGGATAATGGTCGAGATTGGTGGGGCGACGACAAGCCTGGCTGTGAAGTAAATCATGCTCCAAAAGATGGAATGCATTTCGGTTATCCATATTGTCATCAAGGTGATATGCCTGAAAATGATGATGAAATTTCTAAACATACTTGCGAAGGGTACACACCTCCAGCAAAAGTATTGCGCGCACATGTTGCTCCTCTTGGAATTGAATTTATCCCTGCTGGTAATTTTCCGAAAAAATACGAAAAGCAAATTTTAGTAGCTGAACATGGTTCATGGAATCGAACAAAAAAGCAAGGTTACCGAGTTGCACTTTTGACTTTAGATGAAAATGGTAAAGTGAAAAGTTCTGCGACTTTTGCAGATGGTTGGTTGGATGAAGATGGTGATGTTTGGGGACGACCGGTGGATTTGGAATTTATGAAGGATGGTTCGCTTTTGCTATCGGATGATATGGCGGATGTGGTTTATCGGATTTATTATGCTGGATAAAATGGGAATAACGAATATCGATTTAAGAACAAGGATTTAAGAAGGTTGACGATACTTCTCATAGAACCTACAAAACTAATATCGTCAACCTTCTTAAATCCTTGTTCTTAAATCGATATTCGTTATTCAAAACTCATTCCAACGCTTTCCTTAGTCGTTCAAATTTCTCATCATTCTTTTTCAAAAAATACGATCTAAGTACATCCTTTTTTTCCTTACTCGTTAAGTGAAAAGAAATAGATGCTCTCTCCATTTCATCTTTTGGATAATAAATATATCGGATTACATCAAACTTATCTCTTCCCAGAAGATCGAAAATAAAACCCAAATTTGTGTCTTGTTCATAATCTTGCAAAGTCAAAATTTGTCCTGCTATACCAAGAGGATTTAAGATTGATTCAATAGCACCTTGATCATCATTAGGGACAATTTCCTCCACTTTTATCTGTGCAGAAATTTGAAGTAAAACTACACCGCTCGTATTTTCCGAAATCCAATCTTTAAAAACATGGATAAATCGAGTCGCAGAATTGATCCCATAATTGTCTCGAAAACCTGCATCCATTACTTCGATTCCAGGTTTGCTTGGCAAATAAACATTAGGCAGAATGTATGGATAAGTCGCATTCATTCTTAGCGCTGTCGCAAAATTCAAATCCTGCGCACCCTGATCTGCGAAGACTCTCCCGAAATCTACTGCATCAATTTCAACAGCATTGGGGCGCTCAAAACCAATTGGTGGAATCGTCATGTAAGAAACTCCATGTGGAGAAATAATCATTCGCCGACCATCATTGACAATCGAAGGTGTCAAAAAAGTCATAGGAATAATGGCTTCTGCTTCAGGCGTTTGATAGTCTTTTAATTTTTGTTCAAAAACATGATTTACATTTTCGTTGAGCTGTTTTTCAAAAATATATCCTCGATCTTTTCGATAAACTTTCCCGTCCACTTCGAATTTTGACCAAGGCAAAAACAAATCATTTGTTGCTATGGTAAATCCAATTGAGTTCAATAAATCTTTGGAAATATTATCAATGTATTTTTGATCGTAAATATTGATGTCTTTGCCTTGCATTTTTTGCAAATAAATTTCTCGCAAATAAGCTGCTCCGATCATCCCTCCTGAAGCTCCTGTCATTAAAGCTGTATGTGGTAATAATTCTCCATTCAATAAACTGTCCGTTTTTTGAAGTACTTGGATCACCCAAGCTGCTGCTCGAAGTCCTCCCCCACTCACGCAAACAATCACCATCTTTGGTTTATCTTCTTCGGGAAATTTATTTTTCCAGTTTTCTAAAATTTGAATTGTTGCAGCTTTATCTTCTTCTACATTATCAGCAATGCATACTTGTTGTAAATCTGCGTAATTATATTTTGCGGGTTCCGTTTCATAGTCAAGGCCGTAAGCTTTATTTTTATGATTAAAGCTTTCATATTTTGTCAAAAAATTAATCCCTATTAATAGCAAAACAAAAACTGTAATTCTCCATCGATCAAACCAATAAGTAATCGCTCCCGATAATGCCATTACTACACAAAAAATAATTAGAATACTCGCTCCTGCAGGAATTCGAAATCGTGGATAATCAATCAAATATCCCATCGTTACTAGCGCGACTAAACTCATCAATTGAACTACCAGGGCATTTAAATGATTTTGCTTAAAAACGCTCAGCAATAATTTATAATCATAATGTTGAACTGATCGAACAATTCGAGGTCGAAAAGATTCCGTCAAATAAGTATCAACACGCCAACGCACCGTTCCTTTTTTGATATTTTGGATGCGATCAATTCTTCGATTGGGCGCCATACTTTCGACAAGATTCGGAGGAGTTTTGCCTTTTCTTTTTTTAGAAAAATTAAAAATGTCCTTGTTCGTAAATTGAAAATAAAAAGATGACAACAACAACATCAAAATGACTCCTAACAAAAAGCCAACACAATTTGTCAGAATCACATCTGCTGGCCAATACTCAAAGTATCGCTGGAACCAAATAGTGTACGTAAAATAAAATGCTAGAAAGGTAAGTGGAACGATAAAATTATTAAGAATGAATTTGGTGAAAGGTCTTTTCATAGATGCCAAAAAAGGAAAGTGATGTGCATCCAAAAGATAAGTCGTCAAATTCCAAGTCATAAAAAACCCTCCAAACGCAACTCCTAAAATAAAGAAACTTTGAAATCCAACTTCACCCATGTATTCAGGTGAAAGGAATAAATATTTAACTCCATATAAATCAGCAATCGTCCCAGTTAAAAGTAAGACTACGAAAATCCACATTCCTATCAACAATAAATTGTTGCGTAAGTGCAAAAAAAGTAATTGCACAGGGAAGGAATAGATTATATCGGTTAGCCATTTTTTCATTTAATAAATTGCTGATAATAGGACTTTGATGAAATTTAGACAACTTCGTTTTACATGTTGTGGTTGGTGGATGAGTTGAGTATTTTTCTTTTTTTCATTGAAAAAAAGAAAATACCACAATTCATCCACCAACTTCAGAAC
>CAZMBP010000109.1:0-102687 GCA_964564545.1 uncultured Saprospiraceae bacterium | reverse complement strand
CCTTTATCCGAATTTAAAACCAAACTTTTGATTTCCTCCTTTTCATTCCAAATTGAAATAGATGCAGTATTCGGAGGCATTTTCCCTAAATTCTCAGCGTATAAAATTAATTCATTTGAATCTTCTGGCAAGTCGATTACTATTTTTTTAGGTCGCTTTTTTAATCGGTAATTTTTTAAAATCCAGATACCATTTAAGTTGAGAGAAACGACATCTCCATCCACTTTATCATTATCCCAAATCTTAATTATTACCTGTTCGTTCTTAACCAAAACTGTTTCAACTGTTTCTGTTTTTCGACCATTGATATCTTTTGCCTTTTCAAAAATAACTTCTGTAGTTGCTGGAAACCTACAAGCTGAATGATCTGGAAAATATTGCTTGTTTTTATAGAAAACCCCATTGCGATTGCACTCTCCAACGAACTGATATTTAGAAAGTGTCTCATTTAATTTGTATTCACATTTCGACAAACATTGACCATTAGATGATTTTAAAAATATAACTTCTTCCATGTCGTAACTCAAATATTGTCCATCGAAATTTCCTCCGATAGTAAAAGTAGAATTGATATTAGGAGATTGATCATTTTTAGATAATTCAATTTGTTTTCCGATCCCTTTTATCTCTGCATGGTCTTGTTCCATTTCTAATTCAAATGACCAATGTCTGGCAGATCCTTTGAGTGAAAATCGCCCATTCCAAGTACCTGAAAGGTCTTGAGCGAAAATTGAATTTTGGATAAATATAAATAGGAAAATCAGGAAGGTGATGTTGTAAAAACTTCTCATGGTATTTTTTTGGATAAAAAATCTATGAGGGGAATTTGTAAGAAAAATGATAAATCTTGAACTAGAGGGAAGTATCGTTTATAAAAAACAAATAAAATACCAACAATGATTTTTTGGAAAAAAATTTTAAATAGTTGGCAGCCTAAATTCTAACTTCCTTAAAATTTTAAACATGCTCAATCCCACTCCAAAGTATCATCCATCAAATTTTTGTTTTTTGTTAAAAAGTAATTACCCCCAACCTTTTAACAAAATTTTAAGTCTTAATAAGTAAGTAGTTATTATTTTTGTAAAAAATATATAAATGAAAAACTTAACAATCTACCTTATCCTAAGTCTATTCTTTTTATCCAGTTGTACTGACCAACAAAAAGAAGATGTAAATCCAGATCAAATTGATTGTGAAATCGGTTGTTTGTTTGTCATGGAAAATATTGAAGCGACCATGATTTACATGGATTGTTTCCAAAAGTATGCAATTCAAACTCAATATCCTGATGATCATACTATCACCATTTATGGTATTCCTGAGGGTGTCAATGAAGAATTTGAAGAGGGAGGAAAAGAGGTTGTCTTTACTGCAAAATTTCGGGAAAATACATTAGTTCCTCAATTTCCAGATCCAAGTTTTAATATGGCTTCAATTTATCAAATTGAGTTGATTTCGATTAAATAATATTTGTTTTCAAATAACAAAAAAATATATTTTAAGAAAAAACGATTTCCTGCAAATAGGAAATCGTTTTTTTTTTGGGAATAAGAGCAAGTATTTTTTAACTAAAGCATCAAAGTCTATAGTTATCTTTACAAAATAATTTTCAACGGAATTCTAATTTTAAAATTTAAATACTTGATGAAAAACCTACTCTCGTTAATCTGCTTAGTATTTTATAGTTTCACAGCTTCCGCTCAGACTGGTTCTATTTCTGGAAAAGTCGTCGGAACATCAAACGCACCATTACCGGGTGCTCATATTTCTATCAACCAAATTTGGGGCGAACAAGTCAAATCTGGAGTCACAGATGCACAAGGAAATTTTGAAATAAAAAATGTTCCAACAGGCGGATATAAAATAAAAGTCTCCTTCCTCGGAATGGCAGATTTCGAAAAAGAAATCTCGCTCACCAGCCAAGGTTTAAATCTTTCAACAATACAATTACGGGATGTAACATCTGACTTAAACGAAGTAATCGTTGAAGGCAAAGCACCCGTAGCAACACAATCTGGTGACACTACTTCTTATAACGCAAGCTCTTTTAAAACACTAAAAGATGCTTCTGCAGAAGAGTTGGTAGAAAAAATGCCTGGTGTTGTTGTAGAAAATGGGGAGGTCCAAGCGCAAGGGGAAAAAGTACAACAAGTACTCGTTGATGGTCGTCCATTTTTTGGAAATGATCCATCGGCTGCTTTAAAAAATTTACCAGCTGAAGTCATCTCTAAAATTGAAGTCTTTGATCAAAAAAGTGATCAAGCAAATTTCACCGGATTTGATGATGGTGAGACTACCAAAACCATGAATATTGTTACTAAAAAAAATATGCGTGCTGGTCAATTTGGAAAAGCACAAGTAGGTTATGGTTTAGGTGATGACCAAAATGATGGCTATGATAGTAAATATAGAGTGGGTGGGAATTTCAGCATTTTTAATGGAGACCAACGTATATCTTTGATTGGCCAAAGCAATAATATAAACATCCAAAACTTCTCCACCGAAGATTTGCTTGGAGTAGTTGGGTCAGGTGGAAGTAGAAGAGGAAGAGGCGGTCGTGGTGGCGGTGGAAGAAGAGGCGGAGGAGGTGGATCCGTCAATGATTTCTTGGTCCAACAACAAGGTGGAATTGCAACAACTCATGCAATAGGTTTAAATTATTCTGATAAAATTGGAGATAAATTAGATTTATCTGGAAGCTACTTTTTTAATGCCTCTGAAAATAACGCGGAGGAAGATCTTTTAAGGCAATTCATTGATAATGAATTAGTTAGTGAGTTTTATGAGGAAGAAAGTGGAAGTTTTACGGATAATTTTAATCATCGGTTAAACATGAGAATTGAGTACAAAATCGATTCAGCTAATTCAATTATTATGCGTCCAAGAGTTAGTTGGCAAAAGAACAAGGGCACAGAAAATGTTTTTGGAAATACGTTGTTAGATAATGAACTTCTTAATCAAACTGACAACGATATTCGATCAGATTTAAATGGAATGAACTTTTCCAATAACGTCCTTTTCCGTCATCGTTTTCCAAAGAGAGGTCGAACTATTTCTCTAAATGTAGGCATGGGATACAATGATAAAAAAGGAGAAGGTTACCTAGAATCCCACGATGATTATTTTGATTCACCCTCCTACTCTGATACCTTAAACCAATTTTCTAATTTAGATTTACAAGGTTGGAACCTCTCTTCAAATATCTCCTACACCGAACCTATGGGTAAAGGGCAAAGTCTGATGGTAGAATATCGAACTAGATATCAAGAAGAAGATTCTGATAAAACTACTAATGATTTTTCGGAAAGCACACAAGAATTCACTATTCCTAACAATGCTCTTACAAATGTTTTTTCAAATAATTACTTAACACATACAGGTGGTGTTGGATACAACTATCGAAAAGGGAAATTCATGCTGATCACACGTGCTAGAGTTCAGTTTGCACAACTAAACGGTGAGGAAACATTTCCAAATCCAAGCAATACTATCTCAAAGGATTTCTTAAATTTTGTTCCTTTCGCTATGATTCGTTGGAAGAAATCAAAACAAGAAAACTTCAGGTTGATGTATCGTTCTAATACAACTTCTCCTTCTGCAGACCAGTTACAAACTGTTTTGGACAACACTAATCCTTTGCAATTATCAATTGGAAATGCAGATTTGAACCAATCGGTTTCTCATCGATTCTTTGCCCGCTATCAAAAAACAAATGTGGAAAAATCAAGAGTATTTTTTGCATTAGTTGGAGGTAGTTTTCAACAAAATTATATTGGTAATCAACTTTATCTTCGAGAAACGAATGACCCAATTTTTGATGAAATTGACTTAGCTCCAGGTGCTCAACTTTCTCAACCTGTCAACTTAGATGGTTATTGGGATATGCGTACTTACCTTACTTATGGTATCCCTTTGGCTAAACTTAAATCTAATTTAAACTTTGATTTAGGAGTTAATTATTCTAATTCTCCAAGCCAAATTAATCGAGCTATCAACGAATCAAAAAATAGTTCTTTCAAAGGAGGAATCGTTTTAGCTAGTAATATTTCTGACAAAGTTGATTTTACCCTTTCCTCAAGAACTGGTTTCACTTCAGTTAAAAACACCATAAATGAAAATGCAGATAGTGATTATATTACCCAAAGTACTCGTGTAAAATTCAATTGGATTATTGGAAACGGTTTGGTTTTTAGAACAAATTTAAATCACCAATTATACAATGGATTGTCCGATGATTTTAATCAAAACTATTGGTTGTGGAATATTAGTATTGGGAAAAAAGTATTTAAAAATCAACTGGGTGAAATCGCAATTTCAGCTTTTGATTTGCTCAATCAAAATAGAGCAATTACTCGAAATATTACTGAAGTATATATTGAAGATGTACAGACTACTACGTTGACACAATACGTCATGTTGAATTTTACATATAATTTTAGAAACTTTAGAATAGGAAATGCGCCTATTCCTGAAGAAAAAGAAAGACGACGAGGAAGAGGCCATTGGTAGATTTCAAAAAAAGAGTTTAATTTGGTCAAACATATTAAACTCTTTTTTTAGACTTATAATTATGAACTAGAACTTACTATTTAACTACCCATAAATTCCCAAGCAGATCGATAGCCACCACATTTTTCAACATACTCAATGAATTTCCCATAAAAATTATCTTGGCCAATTGTGGCAGAATCACCAATTATAATTAGTTGTTTTCGAGCTCGAGTCATGGCAACATTCATGCGTCGATAATCGCTTAAAAAACCAATTTCATTTTTATCATTAGACCGAACTAGGGAAATATAAATAACATCTCGTTCCTGTCCCTGAAAGCCATCAATGGTATTGATGGTTACATACTCTTGATAAGCCACAAGTTTTTCATCCTCAGCAAATTGCTCTTTCATATATTCAATTTGCGAACGATAAGGAGTAATAATCCCCACCGATGGCATTTCTAAATCATTTTCTGCCAACGCATTTATAAATTGTAAAAAATGCTCCCGAAATATAAAATATTCGCCTGAGTTATATTTACTTAAAGTTTCCTCATTGGTCTCCTCATCAAATCCAGCTCCTGCAGTATCAATGAAAATAACTGGAGATATATCCCCTTTTTCCAATTCCCAATTGGCGACAGATTCATGTGCAACTAATTGATTATCATAAAATTGTGAATTTGAAAACCCCATAATCAGTTGATTCATCCGATACTGCACATTCAGAAAACTAACTTCTGAAAAGTTCTCTACGCATTTTTCTAACAAGGTAATTCCGAGTCCTTTATTTTTTGCATCATACGATTTCACCGTCGGAGGTAATTGAAATGGATCACCGGCTAAGACTACTTTACTTGCTCTCGAAATTGGAATCCATGTCGCAGGTTCAAGAGCTTGAGCAGCCTCGTCAATAACTACTGTCCTAAATTTTAATCGATCTAAAACGGAGTGAACTGTATTCACTAAAGTACATGCTACAACTTGAGCACTATGCAGAATTTCAGTCAATAATTTTTCTTCCAAGGCCTTTGCCCAATCTTCTAATTCGCGAGCTTCTCGATAATTATCCCTACGTTCTTCTCGCTGTTGGCCTCTGAAATTTCGTTTATATTTTCTAGCTTTTCTTCTAGCTTCGGCTGCCTGGACTTTAACTTTTTTGATATGTTTACTATCAGGATGCGCAGCAAGTTGCGCATCTAACGTCAAATTCAAAAGAGACTCATCGACTCTTGAAATATTTCCAACTCGAACTACTCGCAAGCCTTTTTCAGATAATCTTTCTGCCAACAAATCGACTGCTGCATTACTCGGGGCGGTGACTAAAACATTTTTTTCGGTTTCACATAACAATTTAATGGCATGGACAATAGTTGTTGTTTTTCCTGTTCCAGGAGGGCCATGAACAATCGATATATCGTTGGCTGCAAGAATGTTTTGAACTGCATTTTTTTGAGCATCATTTAAGTAATCATGATGAATGGTCGGAAGGTCTCCAAAGCGTGGTTGGTATTGATGGTAAAAAAGACTTTTCAATTCCGCTAACCGGTCACTTTTGGCAGCAATGACTTTTTTCATTGCTTTTTCCATCTCCACGTAAGTGCGTTCATCAAATAATAAATCAACACCAACATTCCCATAATGAACCCAGTTGGGAATGTCCTGAGTATTCAGAACAACCTTCATTTGCTCTCTTTTCAAATATTGAATGATTCCTCTTAATCGTCGTTCCTTACTATCATTTGTTTTTGCATCTGCTGTGGAAAAAAGTTCAACAGGAGTTCCTGATTTGAATCGGTGAGGTTCTTTGAACTGATTGGTTTTTTCCAAAATAACAAAAGCACGATCTCCAAAAGTGTAGCCTTCTTTTTTGACAACAACAGGATGCCATGTCAATCCTTTTTCTCTTTTTTCCTTAAGGGATAGTTTTAAAACTTGTTCTCGAAAACGATCAAAATCTTCTTGTTTTTCTATTTGTAAAAGTTCTAAGACTTTGGTGAGTTCATTGTTAATTTCGGATAATTGCATGGGCGCAAAGTTAAAAAAATAAAAGACTCTTGATTATGAATTAAAGGTTTAGGATTTATCTATTAATAACCTTCCTTAACTTTGCTTTCATTTGACTTTTTAATAAAATTGGATGTAACTTTTTTAATTATAGAAATAGTCACAGTTTTCGAAAATTATGTGACCTTTCAATAAAAAATCGTCAAAAAGGTACAAAGCATCATTTAAAGTGTATCTTTGCGGCGAACTATTAAGTTCTTAGGTCATCAACTTCCTCTTTTCAGGTCTTTTTTTTCCTTCCTTAGTTTTTCAATAAACAGATTTTTTTACAGTATCTCGGTTTAAACCGAGATAGTTAATTTTTTATATTATGAATATTTTTGTAGCTAAATTAAACTTCGACACAAGAGAGTCGGAATTACAAGGTGCATTCGAAGCTCATGGAGCTGTTGATTCCGTAAAAATCATTATGGATAAATTTACTGGGAGATCGAAAGGATTCGGTTTCGTAGAAATGCCTAACGATGACGAAGCTCTTTCTGCGATCGAAGCATTGAACGATCGTGAATTTGATGGTCGAACAATTGTTGTTAAAAAAGCTGAACCTCGTGAGAATCGTGGTGGCGGCGGTGGTGGATACAACCGTGGCGGCGGCGGCGGTGGTGGATACAACCGTGGCGGCGGTGGTGGATACGGCGGTGGTCGATACTAGTCAAAGTTGAGTATTTCAATACTCTATTTGATATAAAGATTTGAATGAAAAAGCTCCGAGCAATCGGGGCTTTTTCTGTTTTAGGTCAAAACCTTTTTTAATTTCCCATCACTTATTTATAATATTTTTACCTATCTAAATGTTAAATTGTCAAGTTTAAATCTTATTTTTATTGCGAACATTCAAGCTTTCCTGTACTTAAAATTCTTAAAATCACTAGTCTGACCAAATTAAATTCCCAATTTTTCTCTATCAATAAAAAATCAATACTCTAAAATTTTATATTGCTCCTTTTAATTTTCTAATAATTGGAGGAATCTTCTTATTTCTTAATTTAAAAACCAAATGAACAATGTCTTGGATCACTAGACTTATTGATTGCATATTTGGCAATCCCCCTTCCACTTCTGAGCCTTCTAAAAATCCTCCAAAATTTATCGAGTATGGCGGAAATATTGTTTTGCCTTCTCCCGATAGTTTAACCAACAGTTTGATGTATAATTTCTTTTTCACTAGCAACGGTGGTGACAAAAGTAAATTACAAGCTGTATTAGATCAGCGGCTAAATTTTCCAGAAAACTCCAATTTTAGATATCAAGCATTTGCAGCTGATGTCATGTTGACCTTTGCTACGACAGAACAAGATCGAAGCATTCCGAAAAAAGATCTCGGCTTTGTAGCCGAAAAAGAAGTAGTCTGCTGGATTCCTTGTATTGAACAAGTGAAGAAAGGTGGTAAATGGGTTTCTAATCGTTTCGTTTGGTTTGTGCCTTACATTGTAGTAGATAGTGTTTGGGCATTAACTGCAGGCAGAGAAATTTTTGGTTTTCCAAAATCAATGGGACAATTTGATATTCCAACTGATCCTCAAAATGCAGCAACTTTTACCAGTACCATTGCTGGTTTCAAAACCTTTAGTAAAGATTCAAAACTTCAGGATCTTCCATTCCTAAGTATCAATCGTCAACCTGATTCTGTCTCTGATGGAAAAAACACTACCCCATTTGATGATGGCCCCCATGCTTCTACTTCACTCAAAAATATATTGTTGGACGCAAAAGACCTGTGGGATGATTTATCTTTTCGATTTTGTATTCATGAAACAGAAGACCTTCTTGACATGAGATTATTTTGGGTTTTTCTAAAACAATTTCGCTCCTTCGATAGCAGCACAACGGCATGTTATCAAGCCATTGCCGAAGGACCTTTGCACATCAAAAAGTTCCACGGAGGAGGATTGTTACATGGCTTGTATGAGTTGACGATCAATGATTTGGCAAGTGCTCCTATTGCCGAAGAATTAGGTCTTAGCTCTGGACAATTGGCAAGGGCAAGTAGTTGGGTTAATATTGACTTCGTAGCTAATTTGGGAAAAGAACTTTGGAAAGCTTAATTAAATTTTATTCGTTGAACGTTTGACGTTTTACGATCCCCATACATCTTAAATTAAATGAATTCGAATTAATGTTTTCATTCTTTCGGATGCATAAAAAACTATTTGATTAACAAACAAACCTAGAAAAAATGAGTACCCCTAGAAAAAAAATTGCAGTAATTGGCGGCGGTATGTCTGCCCTATCTACTATCTACAACATTACACAAACTAAAGATTGGCGAAAAAAATACGACATCACCATTTACCAAATGGGTTGGCGAATTGGAGGGAAAGGTGCCAGCGGAAGAAAAGCTTCAGAAGGTCAACGTATTGAGGAACATGGATTACATATCTGGTTTGGTTTTTATAATAATGCATTTAACCTCATAAAAAATGTATACAAGGAATATGCAGAAGTCGGAAATACTTCGCCACTTCAAACTTGGAGTGATGCATTTAAGCCTCAAAGTTTTATTCCTCTTTTTGAGCACTACGATGATAAATGGAGTTATTGGGGGCTAGATTTCCCAACCAATGACGACGAACCTGGAGGCATGAATGAATTGCTTCCTTTCCATGATTACATCGATATGGTTTTGCAATTTTTGGAAAAACAATTGAATAAAACTGAATTTCCAAAAAAAGAAATGAATAAAGGTTGCTTGACCTCATTAGTAAATTTTGTGCTGCGAAAAGTCGAAGAAGAAGCTGTTGAATTTCTATCAAGTCACGGTGAAGATATTATTAAAAGAGCTCGAGCTGTCATTGCAAAACACGAACATAAAATTGGTGATTCCGCTCATGCAGCTCATTCTGAATTTAAAGACATTATCAATGAATTTGATCATTGGTTAAAAAATTTGATTGGGGACTTGCTTTCTCATAATGCTACTACTCGTCATCTTTTTATTTTACTCGATTTATCCATCACATCAATCAAAGGTATTTTAGAAGATAAAGTTTTTGAAAAAGGATTTGATAGTATTAATGATATTGAATACATGGATTGGTTGAGAAAACATGGAGCAGCTGATGTAACAATTGAGTCAACACTTATTACTGCATTGTACGATGTTGGATTTGCATACATTGATGGAAACCTAAAAAAACGAAGTTACGAAGCTGGTTCTGCTCTTCGAATTATACTTAGATTAGGATTGACTTACCATGGGGCATTTATGTGGAAAATGCAGGCCGGTATGGGTGACACCATTTTCACTCCTATTTATAAAGTATTCAATAGCTATAAACCCACCGACGATTTGGGAGGAATTACATTTAAGTTTTTCCATGAAATAACTAATCTTGAATTAGCGGAAGATAAAAAATCAATTGCCAAAATTCACTACAACGAACAAGCAAAAGTAAAGGATGATAAAGAATACCAACCTTTAGTTACAGTCAATGAGATTCCATGTTGGCCTAGTCAACCTGATTTTTCACAGTTAGTTGATGGTGATAATTTAAAGCAATATAATTTCGAATCCTTTTGGTCTCCATGGAAAGGGAAACCAAAAACTTTGGAACATGGAAGAGACTATGACATTGTTTTATTAGGTACACCAATTGCCACTTTGCCTTATTTATGTTCTGAACTAATTGAGGCAGATCAAAGTGGAAAATGGCAACGCATGATCGAAAATGTAAAAACCACCCAAACTCAAGCTTACCAACTTTGGTTAAAACCTACCCTTAAAGATCTAGGTTGGGATGATCCAAGTCCAATAGCTACCTCCTATGTAGAACCAGTAGACACTTGGGCGGACATGTCTCAATTAATCGTTCGAGAGGATTGGCCAGCTGGAATTGACGTTGGCGACATTGCTTATTTCTGTGGTGTTCTTCAAGATGCTCCTGTTATTCCACCTCCTTCTGATCACAAATTCCCTGCTGAACAAAAGACGCGGGTATATCAACATTTGAAAAAATATGTGGATAATAATACTGGACTGATTTGGCCAAATGCAAAAAATCCAGACAATCCAGATGGGTTAGATTATAAGGTTTTAATTGACCAAAATAATGGTGTAGGAGAAGAACGGTTGAAAGCACAATTCTGGAGAGCCAATATTGATCCTTCCGAAAGATATACCTTGACTAATGTGGGAAGTTCTAAACATAGGTTAGATACTGATCAGACTAAAACTTTTGGAAACCTCTACATTGTAGGCGATTGGATTCAAAATTATTTTAATTACGGCTGTATTGAATGTTGTTCGATGTCAGGCATTCTGGCAGCTCGAGCTATTACTGGTGAAAAAATTCCAATGTCAGCAGAGAAAGAAGTATTCCTTAAAGTTGGATCGGATTTGACAGATCCTGTTCCTATTGCCAAAAAAGATTTTGAGGAAAAAGAACCATCAGATAAAAAAAGTATAGAAAAATAAACGCGGGAAGTTGTTTTAATTTTTTGTAAAAATTGCTTAAAACAAATTATTAGGAATGGTAAAATAGAACTCAAACTATTTTATCATTCCTAAAATACTTAAATTAAAAAATCCAAATTTATGAGTACCCCCTACGAATTTCAAATAAACGAAAAACTACACCAATCACCTCATTTTATTTTTTATCGAGGCATACTTGAAAATACCGAACAATCCATTTTACTAAAAATTCCAAATACAGATTTCCCAAAAAAAACATTAGACGAGCGAGCGGAACGAGAGTTTGCAATTAGTAAAAATTTGGAACACCCAAATATTATTAATTACCTCAAAATCGAGCAATCCCCTTCTGGGAAAACTATAATCATGGAAGACTTTAATGGGGTTCCTTTATCTAGTTTTCTGGCATCTGGAAAAATCAATCTCCATATTTTCCTTTCGATAAGTACTCAAATGGCTGATGTTATTTCATTTCTTCATCAGTCAGAATTCATTCATAAAGATCTTCAACTCGATTCTTTTTGGATCAACCCTGAAGATTTTAAAATAAAATTAATTGACTGGGGACAAACCACAAAAATTGCAAAGGAGAAGCAACAATTAGTCAACCCTGAATTATTGGATGGTGAATTGGAATTTATCTCTCCCGAACAAACTGGTCGAATGAATCGAACGATTGATTACAGAACTGATTTATATTCGTTGGGAGTTATTTTTTATCGGATGTTGTCTGGAAATGCATTGTTTCAAGCGCAAAGTCCTTTAGAATATATTCATGCTCATATTGCTCAAAAACCAACACCACTTCATGAAGTCGATAAAGACATTCCTGAAATTTTATCTAAAATTGTTTCTAAACTTTTATCCAAAAATGCAGAAGATCGATATCAATCTGCTTCTGGACTTTTGAATGATTTAGTTTTTTGCCAAAACTCAGATACCGACATTTTTTCTTTGCAAACAGAAATCGCTCAACAAGATTTTTCTGGAAAATTACAAATTCCACAAAAGCTTTATGGACGAGATTCACAAATAAAAAGCTTACTCCATGTCTTTGATCAAATACAATTTGGAGGTCTTGAATTGATGCTTATTGATGGTTACGCAGGTGTAGGGAAAACATCTTTAGTTTATGAAATTCATCGACCTGTAACATTAACTAAAGGATATTTCACAGAAGGAAAAGCAGATCAATTGATGAAGAGTATTCCTTATCTTCCTTGGATTCAAGCTTTGACCAACTTGGTAGATCAATTGTTGGCGGAAGAAGAAAGCCAGTTGGCAACTTGGGTCAACCGAGTGCAAAAAGCCGTTGGAGAAAATGGAAAAGTTTTAACTGATGTAATTCCTAATTTGACTTCTCTCATCGGCGAACAACCAGAGGTTCCATCACTCCAACCTACTCAAGCTCAAAATAGATTCAACTATGTTTTTCGCCAATTCACTCATGCATTAACTGCTGACGAACATCCACTTGTTTTATTTTTGGATGACATGCAATGGGCCGATGCTGCCTCTTTAAATTTGGTAAAAACATTATTAGTAGAAGACGAAGTAGAAAATCTTTTAGTGATTCTATCCTACCGTTCCAATGAAGTAAATGCAGCTCATCCGCTATTGCTTACTTTGGAGGAAGTTTATAAGAGTACCGTTTCATATCAAAAAATTACAGCGGAAAATTTAACTGAAGATGAAGTGGCTCAACTAATCAGCGATACTCTAAATACAGATAAAAAAGAGGTGCTAGAATTGACCAATTTAATTTTTGAAAAAACCAATGGGAATGCATTTTTTGTCAAAGAGTTTTTAAAATCATTATATGAAAATGGGCATTTGAAATTTTCTTTTGGTGAAAAAAAATGGCAATGGAATGTCAAAACAATTCAAGAATTAGACATTACCAATAATGTAGTTGAATTGTTAGAAAACGATATTCAAAAACTTTCCCATGATACTTTGGAGATATTAAAAATGGCTGCATGCATTGGAAATCGGTTTGACGAAAAAACCTTAACTATTATTTCAGAAATTGATTATTCTGAAATTCAGGAAGCACTAGAAAAAGCTCGTATCAAAGGTTATATCGAAAAAATAGGTTTGGATGAGTATAAATTCACCCATGATAAAATCCATCAAACATTTTATAAATTAATTCCAGAAAGTAAAAAACAAGATACACACGTAAGAGTAGGTCAGCTGCTTTATAAAAGTTCTGTTGAGAAAAATTTAGAACAACAACTCTTCACCATTGCCAATCATTGGAATACTGGTTTGGACAAAGTTCAAGACTTAACAGAACAACAACAACTATTTGATTTGAATTTGCATGCTGCAAAAAAAGCAAAATCCTCTAATGCTTACCAAGCAGCAGGAAGTTATCTTCAGGTAGCAACTCAATTAAGTGAAAGATTAAAATTAGCTCCTGAAAATCCTAACTGGTTTACCTTGCATAAAGAAAGAGCAGAGATTTCATATCTCTTAACCGACTATCAAGAGTCAGAAAAAATTATTGAATCTACCTTGGAGAATGCAAAAGAATTAAACCAAGAAATGGATTTATATAAAATGCTCATTTTGCAATACACCATGACTTCCAATTTTGCGGAAGCCATTGAAGTAGGACGTACTTCTTTAAAGAAATTAGGCGTCGATATTCCATTGGAAGGCTTAGGAGATTTGATTGGTCAGGAGATTGGTGCAGCATTTGGACAGCTTGGTACTCGCTCCGTAAATGAATTGTTAGAAATTCCAAACATGACGGATGAAAAACAAATTTTGACGACACGGATTCTTGCCTCCATGCTGTCACCTAGTTTTTTCGCCAACCAAGAATTATTCGCATTGATCGTAACTAAGATTGTAAATATTTCTATGAAACATGGAAATGTACCTGCTTCCTGTTTTGGATATGGATGCTTTGGTTTGATTCTTTCGACTGTTGCGAATTATGAAAAAGGATTTGAGTTTGGAGAAATGGCTTACAACTTAGCTAAACAATTTAATGATCCTACTGAACAAGGTCGAGCTTGTTTCCACCTCAGCGAGTTTACTAGTCTTTGGACTAAACCATTTAAATATTCTCGGCAACATAATCGGGAAGGATTTTTACATGCGCTGGATGCAGGTGATTTACAATACGCAGGTTACTTGAGTATATATGATTCGTTTTATCCAAGTTATCAAGAAAAAGATATCGCTTCTGTTTTGGAGGCAATGGAGGAGTCTTTATCTTTTAATAAAAAAACCCAAAACGTCATCAGCTTAGATACGGTTCAAGGTTTAAAAATAGCGATGTCTTGTCTTGGTGGTTTGACCAAAGATTCTGATAATTTTGATTTGGAAGATTTAACTGAAGCTAAATATTTGGAAGATTGTTTGGCGAATAAAAATGTTTTGGCCATTTGTATTTATCATATTGTCAAAGCACAAGTTTGCTATATTCATGATAATCCTCAAAAAGCTTTAGACGCATTGGAAGAAGCCAATCAATTTCTTCCCTACATCGCAGGTATGCTTTTCACCGCCGAACATAATTTTTATGGTTCGATGAGCATGACTGCTCTTTATGAAACTGTTGATGAAGAAAAGCAAAAAGAATTTTTAGAAAAAATAAATACGAACCAAGAAAAATTAAAGGTACTTGCTGATAGTTGTCCTGAAAATTGGAAACATAAGTATTTATTGGTTGCTGCAGAATTGGCTCTTTTAAATCAAGAACATTTTCAAGCAATTGAATTATATAGAGAAGCAATTGAATATGCCAATACCAATAATTTCCGCCCGCTAAAAGGTTTAGCAAATGAACGTCTTGCTAAATTATGGAAGAAAAAAGGAGACTATACTTATGCTGGTTTGCATTTCCGAGAAGCATTATACGCCTACGAAGGAATGGGTGCAAAACACAAAATCACTCAACTAGAAGAGCAGCTTACCAAGCTAGGAATAGTTTACTCTAAGCAGGAGCGAAATTCTCTAACCAATACGAAAGGGCTAAAAACCTCTTCTGGATCTTTGGATTTAGAAAGTGTTTTGAAAGCATCACAAACTCTTTCGAGTGAAATTGTTTTGGAAAAACTATTGGATAAGATGATGCATATCGTAATGGAAAATGCAGGTGCTGAAAAAGGATATTTAATGAATGAAGTAAATGGGGAATTTTTTATTCAAGCGGAGCGAAAGTCAAAAGGAGAAGTGGAAGTTTTACAAAACATCTCAATAAACGGGAAGCACATTCTCCCAGAATCAATCATAAAATATGTGGCTCGTACTAAAGAAAATGTGGTAATTCAAAATGCGGTGGAAGACAAACGTTTTTTGTCTGATGATTATATTATTAATGAAAAACCAAAATCAATTCTTTGTACTTCTGTTTCTATTTCTGGAAACCAAATAGCTGTTTTATATTTAGAAAACAATTTACTTACGGGAGCTTTTACCAATGATCGAGTGGAGTTGCTCCAAGTTCTATCTTCTCAAATTGCTATTTCTCTTGACAATGCCCTTCTCTACCAAACGATGGAAGAAAAAGTAAAAGAGCGAACTAACGAATTAGAATTACAACGAAATGAGTCTGAGAAATTACTGCTAAATATTTTACCAGAAGAAACTGCCAAAGAATTAAAAACACATGGAAAGGTTCAACCACGACTTTACGAATCAGTAAGTATGATGTTTATTGACATCGTAGGATTTACAAAAATCGCTGAGCGAGTTACCCCTGAACTATTAGTTAAAGAACTCGATTACTATTATTCTACTTTTGATAGGATCATGTACAACTATGGAATTGAAAAAATTAAAACCATAGGAGATGCCTTTTTTGCAGCTGCAGGAGTTCCTGTGACGATGCATAATCATGCTAATATTATTATCAAAGCGGCACAAGAAGTTTTGAAATTTGTTGAAAAAGAAAAAGCTAATCGCTCTGTAGATAATCGAATGTATTATGAAGTTCGAATTGGAATTAATAGTGGTTCAGTAATTGGTGGTGTCGTAGGACATTCCAAATATTCATTTGACATTTGGGGTAGCTCAGTTAATATTGCAGCCCGTATGGAAAATAAAAGTGAGGTTGGAAAAATTAATATTTCTGAAAATACTTATCAGTTAATTAAAGATGTTTTTGAATGTTCGCATCGTGGAAAAATATCCGCAAAAGGAATCGGTGAAATTGATATGTATTTTGTAGAATGATTATGATTAATTTTACATCAAAAAAAATAGCTGCAAGTTTTTCAACTTGCAGCTATTTTTTTGAAATATTCTCTATCGAAATCCCTGATTAATCTCTTTCAATTTTGCACTTCCTGGACATAAGTCTTTTTGCTTTAATTGGTTTAAAGGTTGCTCAATAGTTCCCATCAATTCATGCAAATCTTTACTTTCAGGATTAATGTAAAGTAACCCTGTCAAAATCTGACCTTTTGATTTTGCTTCATGCAATCGATTGACTGCGGTAAATCGGTCAGTCGGATCGAAATCAGGCGCGAGTTTACTCAAATGAATTTTTGAACCATCAAAAAGTTCCACTTCAGCTGATTCACCAGCTGGGTAATCTATTGTTATTTCTTCTTCTTTTGGAACAAAATCTAAAGTAGAAGTAGCTTCAATATGATCTCGAACATGGGAGTAAGATTTGGTTGAACCTTTGGTATTATTAAAAGTAACACATGGAGAAATCACATCTAACAATGCAAATCCGGGATGCGACATGGCTGCCTTAATCATTGGCACTAATTGGTTTTTATCACCTGAAAAACTTCTGCCCACAAATGTTGCATTTAACTCCAATGCCAATCCAGCTAAGTCAATTGCTTGATATGGATTCGCCTCACCTTCTTTACTTATTGATCCAAAGTCAGCTGTTGCTGAATCTTGCCCCTTGGTTAATCCATAGCAACCATTATTCATGACGATATAAACCATATTCAAATTCCGTCGAATCGCATGAACAAATTGTCCCATTCCAATGGAAGCAGTATCTCCATCTCCCGAAACACCAAGGTAAATTAAATCTTTGTTGGCCATATTTGCACCAGTTGTTATCGAAGGCATTCTACCATGAACAGAATTAAATCCGTGAGAATTACTTAAAAAATAAGTTGGAGTTTTTGATGAACAACCGATGCCTGAAAGTTTAGCTAGCCTATGAGGTTCCAATGAAATTTCATAACATGCTTGTACTATTGCACCACTAATTGAGTCGTGTCCACAACCTGCGCAAAGCGTTGAAATAACTCCTCGGTAATCTTTTTTTAAGTATCCAACTTTGTTGGGTTTTAAAGATGGATGATGAAATGTGGGTTTTATATATGACATTTTTTTTATTTTTTCGTAGCAGCTGACTTTAGTCGGCTGCAAAAGTTTTGAAAAAAACTTTTTAATTTTTTTGAATCTTTTTTACGGCCGACTAAAGTCAGCCGCTACGTTGCAACAGATAATTTTTCTTTAATTCCTGATTGAATAGCTTTTGCGGTGATTGGCATTCCATCGTAATTGACTACAGATATTAATCGTGAAGGATTGATTTCCAATTCATTAATTAAAAGCGTTCGGAACTGTGCATCTCGATTTTGTTCTACAACAATTATTTGCTCATGGTCTTCCATAAATTTTTCTACTTTTTGATGAAATGGAAATGCACAAACTCGAATAGAATCAATCATTAATCCTTCTTCTTCAAATCGCTCCATCGCTTCGACGGCTGCATAAGTTGTTGTTCCAAAAAACAACAAACCTACATTACTTCGATTTTCCTTTTGATAGAATTCTGGCTCGGGAACAAGTGTTTTTGCAGTTTCCCATTTTTGAACTAAGCGATCAACTTTATCGACATAAACATTGCCTGACTCGCTATATTTTGCATATTCATTATGAGAAGTCCCCCTAGTAAAAAATGAGCCTTTGGTTGGGTGAGTTCCTGGTATGGTTCGATAAGGTATTCCATCACCATCTATATCTAAATATCTTCCAAAGTCCTCTTTCATTTCCTCCAAATCTTCCGCACTAAATATTTTACCTAAATCATATTTTTTATCATCATCCCAAGCTAGTGGTGGAGACATATGATTATTCATACCTAAATCTAAATCAGAAATCAACATAACCAAAGTTTGTAATCGATCTGCCAAATCAAATGCTGCTATTGTAAATTCAAAACACTCTGCAGGCGTACTTGGAAAAAGCAGTACATGTTTCGTATCTCCATGTGAAGCATATGCTGAAGAAATTAAATCAGCCTGTTGAGTACGAGTCGGCATTCCAGTCGAAGGTCCACCACGTTGTACATTTATCAAAACAACTGGTATTTCTGCAAAGTAGGAAAGACCAATAAACTCATTCATCAAAGAAACTCCAGGTCCACTTGTAGCTGTAAATGCTCTTGCTCCATTCCAAGTTGCGCCTATCACCATTCCGATAGCAGCTAATTCATCTTCCGCCTGAACGAACGCATATTTCTTTTTTCCATCTTTATCAATTCTGAGTTTTTTACAATAAGTACCAAACGCTTTAGCGACTGAGGTCGAAGGCGTAATTGGATACCATGCCATGACCGTGGCTCCTGCGTAAATTGCTCCTAATCCACAAGCAGTATTTCCATCAATCATAATAGAGTCGCCCACATTATCGCATCGTTTCACTTGGAGGTTTAGAGGATGCTTAAAGTTTTCTTTGACATAATTAACTCCTAATTCTAATGCTTGATAATTGGAAGGAATGATTTTTGGTTTTGCAGCAAATTGCTCAGCAATCACTTCTTTCAAAACATCAATTTCCATATCAATCAAAGTGGCCACAGCTCCAACATAAATCATATTTTTTAAAAGCTGTTGTAATCGCGGAACTGGATAATGTTCCATTGCCAACTTAATCATTGGTATCCCAATATAATTAATATCAGCCCTGATAAATTCTTCGTGTAATTTTTTACTCGAATCATAAACGAAATATCCTCCAGAACGAACACTGTCAATATCTTTCTTTAAACTTTGAGGATTAACTCCCACCAAAATATCTATTCCTGCTCGCCGTCCTAAATACCCTTTTTCAGAAATCCGTACTTCGTACCAGGTTGGTAAACCTTGAATATTGGAAGGGAAAATATTTTTAGGCGAAACAGGAATCCCCATCCTAAAAATTGATTTGGCAAACATTTCATTCGCAGATGCCGACCCTGTTCCATTTACATTAGCAAAGCGAACTACAAGATCATTTACTATTATTTCTTTTTCCATTTTATTGGTAGGCTTTTGTCACGTTGTATAAATATTTCTTCATATCCCAAGCTGCTGTAGGACATCGTTCTGCGCAAAGGCCGCAATGTAGACATACATCCTCATCTTTGAGCATTACTCTTTGAGTTGGCAAAACATCTGACACATATAACGATTGAGATAAATTTTCAGCTGGTGCGCTAAGTCGGGTTCGGAGATCTTCCTCCTCGCCATTGGTGGTAAATGTGATACAATCTGTTGGACAGATATCTACACATGCATCACATTCGATACAAAGGTTTGTGGTAAAAACAGTTTGCACATCACAATTCAAACATCGCTGTGCTTCCTTAAATCCTTCGATATGATCGAATCCAAGTTCGACTTCCATCTTTCGGTCTTTGAGTGTTACTGACTTGTCTGCATGAGCTACTTGATATCGCAAATCAGCAGCTATATCATTATCATAAGTCCATTCATGGATTCCCATTTTTTGACTCACTAAATTAGTCATTGGAGCAGGACGATTAGTTAGACTTTCTCCTTTGCAAAAAAGATCAATTGAGATAGCCGCTTGATGTCCATGAGCAACAGCTGTAATTACATTTTCAGGGCCAAATGCAGCATCACCTCCAAAGAATACATGAGGCAAGGTTGATTGAAAGGTTACTTTATCCAAAACAGGAACTTCCCATTTTCCAAATTCAATTCCCAAATCTTTTTCGATCCAAGGAAATGCATTGTCTTGTCCAATTGCTATTATCACATCATCTGCTTGTTTAAAAACATCCGGTTCACCAGTTGGAATCAAAGACCGTTTCCCATTCTCATCATATTCCGCTCGTACTTTTCCAAAAGTAACTCCTTTGAGTTTTCCATTTTCTATAACAAATTCTTTTGGAGGCATATTATTGTAAATTGCAATATCTTCTCGTTCTGCATCTTCAATTTCCCAAGGAGAAGCTTTCATATCTTTTCGAGGAGAACGAACGACAACAGTCACTTCCTCGCCTCCAATTCTTTTTGAAGTTCTACAACAATCCATGGCAGTATTTCCACCACCAAGCACTATTACTTTTTTCCCAACAGAATCTCTATGTTCAAAAGCAACACTCGCTAAAAATTCAATTCCAATATGAATATTTTCTTTTCCTTCTTCGTAACCCGGAATTCGAAGCGGCCGGCCTTTCGGTGCTCCTGTTCCGACAAAAACTGCATCATATTTTTTATCCAAAATCTCCTTCATACTTTCGACATAAGTATTGAAATGCGTATGGACTCCCATGTCGAGAATGTAATTCACCTCTTCATCTAATACGGTTTCAGGTAATCGAAAAGCAGGGATTTGAGTTCTCATCATCCCTCCACCTTTGTTCCACTCATCATATAAATGAATCTCATATCCAAGGGGTGCTAAATCTCTTGCGACGGTCAACGAAGCTGGACCACCACCAATCAAGGCAACTTTTTTTCCATTCATTTCAAATGGACCTTGAGGCATGAGATGCTTGACTTCACTTTTATTATCTGCTGCCACACGTTTAAGTCGGCAGATCGCAACTGGCTCCTCTTCTACCCTTCCACGACGACAAGCAGGTTCACATGGTCGATCACAGGTTCGGCCAAGAACTCCAGGGAACACATTGGATTCCCAATTAATCATATACGCTTCGGTATATTTCTGTTCTGCAATCAATCGAATATATTCGGGGACAGGAGTATGAGCAGGACAAGCATACTGGCAATCAACCACTTTGTGAAAATACTCTGGGTCTTTAATGTCGGTTGGTTTCACTATTTTATTTTTTCATTAAATAAAAAAAATAAATATAATAAGATAGGTGGTAAAACCAAAAGTATTATTGGCTTAGTGTATTTTTTTCCAAATAAAAATTTATACTTTTCAAAAAGAATGGTTTAGTCCTAAAAAATCTCCTTAGAATAATCTCTAATCTACACTCCTTTTTAAGAATTTATGAACAGAAACACTTTTCTCATTTTCTATTTTCAAAAAATAAATTCCATTTGGAAACTCATCTATATCAAGAGATTGAGGTAAACCATCAGAATATATTTTTTTATAAAAAACTTGACCTAATTCATTAAATATGGTCAATGAATAATTAGAAGAGATTTTATTATTCCATTTAATATTAATTACATCAATCGCTGGATTTGGGAAAATTTGAATTTCTTCAAAAACATTTTGCGAAATATTCGAATTCGAAACTAATCCACATTCTCCACTTAAAAATCCTATCCCGAAATAGTGTTTTTCCAGATATTTTCTCAAAGCTGTTGCTGTCGCCATGGCAAAAACATCTCGATTAGCTGCCGTATTTCGAACACCTTCCCAATTACATTCAATTTGAATTCCATCTATTACTCCTTCTATTTCTGAACCATGACGTCCTGTATTATAACCTCCGCTAAAAAATGGTTCGCTCCCCATTGGAAAAGGATCAGTCTGACTAGGCACAGAAGGAAATAATTCATCTTCATAAAATTCTCCAAAGCTATCTTCTCCTCGAAGAAGTTGTGACAAAGTCAGGTTATTCAAGTTATTATGGACCAAATTTCTAATACTTGCTTCGTCCACCAATCCATCTACTTCTAAATCAGACATTTGTAATTCTGATCTAGAAATCCGATAACCCAGTTCTAATCGTTGAATATCATGTCCGTGCCCGTGAAGATCTAAATAAATTCCTTTTCCAAAATTTTGAGTAACTGAATCTTTTGCCGCTTGAATAAAATCGTGAAATTCCATCCATGCTTGTTCTGCCATTGGATCTCCATCTGCGGCATCGCCAATTTCTCGATTCGCATCCAATTTTTTACGATGTAATCGATTGATTATAACGTAAGGGTAACAACCAAATTCTTCGAAAATGGCATCATACATTTGTCGAATCAATTCTTGTGTTCGAGAATCTCTCACATAGACACATCCTGAACAATCTCGATCTGGAATTTCTGCGGGTTCTAATCCTCCTCCATGTGGAGCTGAAATAATAATAGGTAAATTACCTGCTTTGAATTCGATGTATTCGTTTTCTCCAAAATAAGTTTCACCAGAAATGTAGGTTTGGGAAAAACTAGAATAGACAAAGAATATAGTTAGAAGAATAGTCGAGATTATTTTTTCCATTTTTTTTGTTAAAGTACCTTTTTTCTTCATAATGAAAAAACACGCTGTAAACCTTTTTTTTAATTCAATAAAAATTTCCATCAAATATGAAAAATTGCTCTAACTTAGCACAAACCTAAAATACTTGAAAATGAAAAATTCAATTCTTTTAAAATTTACATTGCTACTTTTTATATTATTACCCTCTCTTCTTTTTTCCCAAATCAAAACGGAGTACTTCGATGGACCATACATTTTCCAACAAAACGATAGTCTGCAAATTCAATGGATTGAAGCTGGTGTAGGTTATGATACTTTAATTGCAAAATCTGAAGCGACCACTTTTGATCGGCCTTCTTTACCAAAGGTAGATTTGCAAAATCTTGACTTCAAAACAGATTCCCAAGTTGCCTATAATAATATAAAAAATGTAATTGCTTTGAGCGACGTGCATGGTCAATTTGGAATTTTAAAAAAACTATTACTTGCCAATGAGGTCATTGATAAAAATGATAAATGGAAATATGGAAAGGGACATTTAGTAATCGTAGGTGATAATATGGATCGAGGAGAACAAGTTTTAGATATTCTTTGGTTTCTATTTTATTTACAAAAAGAAGCAGAACAAGCAGGAGGAAAAGTACAAGTCCTTCTCGGCAATCATGAAATCATGGTACTGCAAGGAGACCTTAGATACATTAACAAAAAATATTATTACACCTCTGCCATTTTTAAAAAAAAGTATTATCATTTTTTCCGAAAAGGAAGTGTGTTAGGTGATTGGATTGCAAGTCATAAAGTGTTGACGTCAATCAATAAAAACTTGTTTGTTCATGCTGGAGTTTCAGATGCAGTTTTGGATTTAGATTTATCATTAGAAGAAATCAACAATACATTTACAAAAAAATTATTACGAGCAAAAGAGGAAGATATTTTTAAAGATAGTTTACTCACTTTGCTTTATGCTACAGAAGGACCAGTATGGTATCGAGGTTATTTTGATACAGAAAATTTTAAACAGAAAAACATCAAGTCCATTTTAAAACGGTTGGATCAAGATCGAATAATTGTTGGCCATTCCAGTTTAGATAAGATAACTGCTATGTTTGATGGAAGAGTTATCGTTATTGACTGTAGTATAAAAAAAGGACTAGATGGACAAGTTTTGATTTTAGAAAGCAATAATTATTTAGTTGGTGATTTGGATGGAAAAAGGAAGAATCTTTCTGGCTTAAAAACAAAAAAACGAACTAGTCTTTTCGATCATATTTACAACCTAGATGGTGTTCCAAAGTTGAGGATTGAAACCAACTTCAAGAAAGTAAGGAAGGATAAAATGAAAGAAAAATATCATGATGGACAGTTGGTGGTTGCTGATCAATTTGGAAAAGATGCTATGAGACTTAAAGGAAGAGTAAGAGTACGTGGGAATATGCGAAAGCGAGTATGCAATTTACCGCCTTTGAAATTTGATGTAAAAAAATCATCTTTAAAAGGGAATGGTTTTTTGAAAATTGACAAACTAAAATTTGTCCTCCCTTGCAGCTCAGGTAAGTCCTCGCAAGAATTATTATACAAAGAGTTTTTCCTTTACGACTTGTATACTTTTATTGATGAAAATTGTATTCGAGCAAAATTAGTTGATATCCACATTTGCGAAAATGGAAAAGATAAATATCAATTGGTTGGTTTTGTAATTGAAGATGAAGTTGAATATGCAAGAAAAAATAATGCAAAAGTAATCAACAAAGGAAAAGTAGGTGCTTCCCATTTAGATCGTGAGTTATTTTTGAAAATGGAATTTTTCCAATATATGATTGCCAACACAGACTGGTCATTGGGTAATAAACATAATTTGGAATTGGTCAAAGTCCCTTCGCGAGAAAAGATTATTGCTCTTCCTTACGATTTTGATTATTCTGGATTTGTTGGGCAAAGTTATGCAGTTCCACACACTTCTCTTCCAATTAAAGATGTGAATGAACGATACTTTTTTTCTTATAAAATTACCGAAGAAGAATTTTACAATACCATTGATTATTACCTTTCAATTGAAGAAGATATTTATCGAATTTGTGATGAGGCGACCTATATGAGTGAAAAAACGATCAAAAGAAACAAGGCATATATTGAAGATTTTTTTGATCTTTTGAGAAGACCAGAACGCCTCAAACCTAAGATGATTAAAAACTAAATTAAGTAATAGGATTTATTGGTTTGACGTTTTACGTTTTACGTTTTACGTTTTACGTTTTACGTTTTACGTTTTACGGCTTCTATTAAAAAGGTAAAAATAGACTTTTTTTAAAATCGAAAAAGCTTCCATGTTTTTGCTTAATTTACTTAATATGGAATGCTTTGCATTCTAAAACGATGTTATTTGAATTATATTCATCCATCTTTCCTTCGACAATTTTGAAGTTATTTTTAATTAGAAGTCGCTTTGAACTTTCATTTTGATGGTGAGTGTAGGCTTCTATTTTTTCTAATTTCAATTTTTTAAAACCAAAATCCAACACAGTTTTTAATGCCTCTGTCATGATTCCTTGTCCATGAAACTCCGGTTTTAAATCGAACCCTACCTCCCCTATTTTCTCATCTTGTGAAAAATTCCAAAGACAAATGGAACCAATCATTTTGTCATCATCTTTAAAAGTAATCGTCCAATAAACATTTTTTCCTTCCTCTAATCCTTTGGAAATCTTATTTAAAAAATCTTCGGCATCTTTTAAAGTTTGGGCTGGTGGTCGGTCAATATATTTATTTACTGTTTGATCTGAACGCAAAAAAAGGATGTCTTCTAAATCTTTGGAAAAGGTTTTTCTGAGTTTTAATCTTTCAGTTTTAAGATTGGTGAATGGATAGAAGTTCATATTTATATTTTTTTATCAAACCATTTTAGACTAAATACTTGATTGAGAATATCTTTCAACATAATATAAATCAAGCACTTAATTTTTTTGGATAAAATTAAATTACTACAATAACAAGGTATGGAGTAATTTTTGCAAATGTATAGTCTACAGCTACACCTATTCAAAATTAAAACTCCCCTTCTATAATAACTAACTAAACCGTCGCTAAATGAAATCTAGAGTTATCATTTTATTGAGTTTCCTCTTTATATTTCCTAACATTTCTAATGCTCAAATTCATGAAAGAGCAATTGCTATTTTAGATCTTTCCATAAAAAATAACGAATCCAATAATGCTCGACTTTTCTCCGTAGAACACATGGCAAAGGTAACTGGAATTCCTTTTATCGTTACGCAAGAAGTGGATGTTGCCAAAAATTATTCAATGATTTTAAGTAGTTCGCTCTTTACAACTTCCACTTTTACTTCTGATGAAAAAACTGCTTTAATCGACTATGTCCAGAATGGAGGTGTACTTGTTGCACCGAGAATTCAAGATGAAGATTTTTATGCTCTGTTTGGAATTGATGGTTATGTAAATAGTAACTCTCGCTATGAGATTCATTGGAATACAAACTTGGGGGAAGCTTCTATGAAATATATTGATGAACCAGAAGAGCAGGTTATTTCTTTAGGACGAAATACTTACGCTTCGATTTATAAGACATTAGGTTACTCCACTACTTTTGCAAAAACGCTGGCAACTTTTGATGATGGAAGTTCAGCAGTTATCAAAAATCTATACGGAAATGGCGCTGCAGTTTCCATTGGACTTTCATGGAAGGAAGTGATTCTAAGAAACCAAATTAATCGAGATTATGAAGCACAACGAATTACCTCCAATGGATTTGAGCCAACATCTGATGTATTATTTCTTTTTGTAAGAGCATTGTTTTTAGAACATAATCCACATACTGTTTGGAAGAATACAAGTCCTGGAAGATCACTTTCTACTCTGATGATTACACATGATATTGATAGTGCTACCGGAATGGATACTTTGGAAGTTTTCGTAGATTATGAAACGGACAATGACATTGAGGCTACTTATAATATTACCGTTCGATATTTTGATGATAATTTAATGTCAGATTTTTATACCAATCGGCAGTCGACTATGAATTATATTCAATCTCATGGACATAATTTTGGTTCACATTCTGTAGGACATTTTTTTGATTTTGGAGATGATGATGTTTTTCCAATTGGAGAGGCGGGTAATACTAGAGATAATTATAATCCGACCAATGATGGGAATATTACTTTTGGAGGATCAGTTTACGGAGAATTAGAAGTTTCTAAAAGTGTACTCGAAGAAGATATTCCAAATGAAACAATTAGAAATTTTCGAGCTGGTCATTTAGCTTACCACAAATATTTAATTAATGTCTTAGATGAGTTGGGTTTTGAATATAATTCTAGTTTTTCGGCCAACGACGTTTTAACCAATTTCCCTTTCCAAAATAAAATGGGAAGAAGTTTTAGTGGAGAAATATCCAATGTTTATGAAATGCCCGTTACCATTTCTGATGTGTTTCACTCTAATCCAATTTCAATTTTTAATTATTTTGACAAAGCAAATACTTGGTTAGATATTACTCGAAAAAATCTAGCAAATGGAGCACCAACAGTTTTGTTAATTCATCCAAATCGAAATTATAAACTGGAAGGAATGTCTTACTATTTGGATGAATTGCCGAATGATATTAATATCATGGAGTTTGATAAATTTGGAGATTTCTGGAGAGCAAGAGAGGCATTTGTTTTCAACTCTGAACTGGATGGAAATGAAATGAATATTACGATTCCCGACTCCATGGATTTGAATGATGATATTAGTTTCATTGTTTCAGATGGTCAGTTCCTTTCTGAGATTTCCATAGTTAATGAATCTGGAGTTCCCTTAAATTTCTCTCAAGAACCTTGGGAGGGAAATGATGTGATTGTATATTTTGGAGACTTTGTTAACTCAACTAATTTTATTCAAGATAATGAAAATACCTCGCTAAAAGTTTTTCCAAATCCAACTATGGGAAATATAAATATTGAAATTGAATTAGATCATTCTGGTGATATTCAAATTGATTTATTTGATATAAATGGGAAGAAAGTAAAAAATCTATTCAAAGGAAAAGCATCAAAAGGAAAACTTCGTTTAGAAAAAAACATTACAAAACATACTATCTCTGAAGGAGTATATTTTGTAGTATTGAAAAACCAAAATGGAATCATTGATAGAAGAAAAATCGTAACTTTTAAATAGTTATAACAACACAATTACAAATTAAATAAGGCATTCCTAATTTAAATTAAGAATGCCTTTTTTAATTGCTTCTATAAAATAAAATTAAGGTTTTGTTTGCAAATCAAAACACTTTCTCCAAAACTTCAATCCCATCTCACGATTGTGTCGTCCCTTTGCACCTCTTATTCCATGACGATTCCCTGGGTAAATCATCATTTCAAAATCCTTTCCCAAATCTTGTAATTTACTCACTAATTGCATTGAATTTTGTAAATGAACATTATCATCAATAGCTCCATGAACAATCAAAAGCTTTCCTTTTAACTTATCTGCATGAGTCAAAACAGAACCATAATCATACCCGTCTTTATTGTCTTTTGGCTCATCCATAAATCGCTCTGTATAAACATTATCATACAACCTCCAATCTGTTACAGAAAGTGCAGCAATACCATAATTAAAATAATCTGCTCCTAAAGTCAAAGCCATTCCCGCCATATATCCACCGTAGCTTCCTCCTTGAATTCCAATTTTATTACCGTCAATAAATGATTTTTCTTTAAGCCATTTTACCGATTCGATATAATCATGAATTTCCCATTTCCCTAGATTTCTATGCATATAATCCAATCCTTTTTTTCCAAATTTGCCCGATGCACGATGATCGACAGTAAAGCGAATTACTCCTTCTTGATAAATTGGATTCCAAGTATAATTTCTAAATCGATTATAAACTCCCCCTGCATCTGGTCCTCCGTAAATATCAAAAATGACTGGGTATTTTTTGTTTTTATCAAAATTAGGAGGCAATACCCAAAAGGCAGGGAGGTCAAATCCATCTGTAGAAGGAACGGTAAAAAATTCTACTGTAAACCCTTTTTCTTGATTGACATCCTTAGTTGATTTTCCTATTTCTTTTATTTTTTTTCCTTTGGTATTAAACAAAAGCATTTCCCCAGGATTATTAAAACTTGAAAATCGATCCATAAAATAATCGCAATCGGGAGAAACAGTAACTCGATGCCAACCCGCTACACTTGTCAATTGTTTTTGATTTTTTCCATTCATGTTGACCACAAAAAGATGAGATTCAACCGGATTTTTTCCAGTAGCATTATAAAAGATTTGTTTATTCTCTTCATCTATTTTTGAAATACTATATGTTCTAAAATCATTTTTAGTAATTTGATTAACCAGTTTTCCATCCCAATCATAATGATATAAATTAAACCATCCATCTCGATTACTTCGCACTATAAAACCATCACTTTTTTCTAAAAACCGAATATCATTAAACCAATCAATCCATGTCTTTTGTTGCTCTTCATATACCTTTTGAATTTTTCCATTTCCCAAATCCATCTTATACATTTCTAAGATATTTTGATCACGATTCAGTTGTTGAAAAAGTAATTTATCTCCATCAGGAGACCATTGAACCATAGCCAAATATTCTAGATCTTTATTCTTCTTACCCCATGTAATTGTATTGTTATTTAAATTATACACCCCTAATTCAACTTCTGGATTTGGATCACCTGATTTTGGATAACTCGTCATTTCTAAATACCCATGAGACATATCTTCTCCTTCATGATGATAGATTGGAAAATTAGGAACATCGGTATCATCGAAGTGCATAAAAGCAATTTGTTCGCTATTTGGAGACCAATAAAATGCGCGGTAATTAGAGCCTCTACCAAGAATTTCTTCATAGTAAACCCATGATGCCCACCCATTATAAATTAGGTCAGAACCATCCGTCGTGAGTTGTTTTTCTAATCCTGTTTCTAATTCTATGACAAATAAATTATGGTCGCGAGTAAATGCTACTCTTTTCCCATCAGGAGAAAAACGAGGATTGTTTTCTTTCCCTTTGTTGGCAGTCAATTGACGAATCTTCTTATTCGTTTTGGAAAAGAAATAGAGATTATTGTCTTGAGAAAAAACGATGGATTTTTTATCCTTTGAAATATGACTTCCTCTCCTTGGAGCAGAATAACCTTCAGGCATTAGGCTAGAAAAAGATACTGGAGCAGGAACATCATAGGGATTCTCCTTCCCATTTTTAGCATTAACTTTGACTTGAGTCGATTCTCCCTTTTTATTATTTTTCTCTAAAATGAAAGTCTCATTATCAATCCAACCATTGAACTTTGGCATCGTTGATTGAGCAAGTAGAGATATTGAAAAAAACGAAAAGATTAAAATTAGAATACCATTTTTCATTTTACTATTGTTTAAAAAATTCCATAAAAAAACAAACCACAAAGTAATTCAAAAAAAAAGGATTCCTAGTAATTACTAAGAATCCTTTTTAAACAAAGCTAGAAAACAATTCTTTTACCTCTATGCTTCACAACTTGAACACGTCACAATGTTTGAAATAAATTCCTTTGAAACACTCTGACTTCTTTGGTAGTACAAAGTTTTTACACCTAACTTCCATGCTTCAATCATTAATTTATTCACTTCTTTAACAGCGAGATTTGATGGAATATTTAAATTCAAACTTTGCGCCTGATCAATATATTTTTGACGAATAGAAGCTTGCTGAACTATTTCCATTTGACTAATTTCTTTGAAGGTTTTGAAAACTGATTTCTCTTCATCAGTCAATTGATCCAAGTGTTGCACACTTCCATGATTCAACATGATACTTCTCCAAGTCTCCTCAGTATCCATTCCTTTTTCAATCAATAATTTTTTGAGATATTTATTTTTTCTCATAAAATTCCCCTTCGCTAATCCAGCCTTGTAGTAATTACTACTGAATGGTTCGATTCCTGGAGAAGCCTGTCCGAGAATTGCAGAGGAAGAAGTTGTTGGAGCAATGGCTAACAACGTCGTATTTCTTCGACCATAATCTTTCAACACTTCTGGTTCGCCATAAATTTCAGCCAACTCAGCACTTGCTTCGTATGCTTTGTCATGAATATTTTTAAAGATTTGATTATTCAAACCTTTAGCTTGTAAACTCTCAAATGGAATCTTATTTTTTTGCAAATAAGAATGCCATCCCATCGCACCTAATCCTAGGGCTCGATGTCTTTTGGCAAATCGATTAGCAGAAGCTAAGTAATAATTATCTTCTGTCTTAGCGATGAATTCTTGCAATACAGCATCCAAAAAGTAGATCGCTGTTTTCACCGCATCAGTATCTTTCCATTCATCATACAATTCCAAATTCATGGAAGACAAGCAACAAATAAATGATTCGTCGCGAGTAGACGGAAGCGCAATTTCTGAACATAAATTACTTGACCGAATGGTCATGTTTTTATCTTTATACACTTGCGGTTTATTCCGATTGATATTGTCTGAGAAGAAAATATAAGGTAATCCCTTTTGCTGACGACTCTCCAATACCTTTGCCCAAATTTCCCTTTTTTCCATATCACCATCAATCATTTCTTGCATCCAATAATCAGGAACACAAACTCCATTGAATAGATTTTGAATGGGGTTCCCAATACTTTTAATGTCTAAAAACTCTTTGATATCAGAATGATCAATATCCAAATAAGCCGCAAAGGCTCCTCTACGAACTCCACCTTGAGAAATGGTATCCATCGCTGTATCAAACAATTTCATAAAGCTAACAGCACCACTACTTTTTCCATTATCCGTTACTGCACTTCCTCTTTCTCGCAACTCGCCGAAGTAACCAGAAGTTCCTCCACCAATTTTGGTTTGCATAATTACCTCACCTAATTTGTGAGTAATTCCTTCGATGTTATCTGGTACATAAACATTGAAACAGGAAATTGGCAATCCTCTTTCCGTTCCCATATTAGCCCAAATTGGGGAACTCAAACTCATCCATCCATTTTCTATTAATTCAATAAATGACTCTTTGAGTTCTGGTTTGAAAAGTCTTTTCGCAGCAGCAGTTGCTACTCTTTCAATAGCAGTTTTTACTGTTTCACCTTTTAACAAATATCCTCGATTAAGTATTTGCTGACTTTCGTCATTGAGCCACCAAAGTCTTTTTGTAGCGGTTTCTTTTTTTTCTAAAACTGAAATAGTGTTATTTAACATTCTATATATTTTAAAGGATTAGTTTTTTAATTCGAAATAATTCAATGGATTGCTAATTTTAAAATAAATCAGCTGCCGTAATACTCTTATCATGTTTGGTGTACTCTACCGGTCTTTTTGCAAAAAAGTCATCTAAACTATTTGCAAAAATTTCTTCCTCAAACCAACTCATTGGCTGGTAATTAAAATCAGAAACAAAGAATACTTTTTCCAAACCAATTTTCTCCATGCTTTCATCTGCTCGGAATTTCATGAAGTTGAGCAAATCTTTTTTAGAAATATTCTCAATTTCACCTGCCTCAAAAATCCAATCTAAAATTTCAGCTTCCACCTGAATTGATTCGGCTACAATATTTCTAATTTCATCTTGTGTTGCTTCGTCAAAGAAATCAGGAAACTCTTCTTTAATTTTATTTACAATAAAAATCCCCGCATTAGCATGAATTTGTTCATCCACAGAAGTCCAGGCAATGATATTGCTGACATTTTTCATAACTCCTTTAAAACGGTTAAAAGAAAGTACAATCGCAAATTGACTAAACAGCGAAACGTTTTCAATCAAAATAGAAAAGAGAATCAATGAGAAAACATATTTTCTTTTATCATCTGATTTGGTGTGAGCTAGAGCTTTTGAAAGATAATCTACTCGCTTACGGATTACAGGAACTTCAATTAATTTTTCAAACTCTCCATTGTAACCTAACACTTCCAATAATCGAGAATAAGCCTCTGAATGTCTAAATTCACATTCTGCAAAAGTGCTTCCCAATCCATTAAATTCTGGTTTTGGTAAATGTTGATATAAGTCTCCCCAGAATGATTTTACCGCTACTTCAATTTGAGCGATGGCCAACAGACTTTTTTTAATAACTTCTTTTTCATTTTCGTTTAGGTGAGAATGAAAGTCTTGAACATCAGCAGTAAAATCTACTTCCGAATGTACCCAAAATGATTTGTTGATCGCATCCGTAAAGTCTAAGATTTCAGGATATTCAAATGGCTTGTAATTAATTCTTTTTTCAAAAATGTTCATAATGCTTTTAATTGTGGATGAATAAAATTCATTCTTTGACAAAACCAATTGCCAAGAAATCAATAATTTAAAAAAGCATAAAAGCAAAATGAGTCGTAGGTGAGCTTAGGATTGGACATAGAATTCCTATCCTCTAAGAAAGCACTTCTTGGACGATTACTTTTAATGCGAAAGTAAATGTCAGACGAATAAGAAAGGTAATCTGGCTTACAATTTTGATTGCTTACAGTTGCGCTACAGCTCGTGATTTTCACACGATTCCCCTTAATTCAATATCAAAATGAATTTGACATAGTCTAATCGTCTTTCGATTTGGTCGGCAAATATATGTGGAAACATTAGTGAGAAACAAATATGAGTTCGTTTTTTTTTCCACACTATGTTGGTAAATAATTCACCCTGATTTAAACTTTTTTTAATATTGAAAAAACGAAGGGTAAAACGATTTTTAAACAACTATTTAATGTAGGTTTTCTGGTAACGCTTCACATGAAATTTTATGAAACCACAATTCAACTTTCACAATTTTATTCAAATCAATCTCATTTTAAATCTTACCTCACTTTTCTCCTTATTTTTTTTCTTTCCAAACATTATTTGATTAATTTGGACGCCGTCAAACAAGACGAAATAATATTTCATGAAAAAGGTGATTTTAATCAATTTTCTTTTTCAAAAATACCAAACCAAAATTATGATAATTGGAGTCCTTAAAGAACCCGATTTTGAAAATCGGGTCGCAATCATTCCTGAAAATGTGAGTGCTATTTTGAAACTCAATGTCAAGGAAATTTTAATTCAACAATCAGCAGGTGAAAGTGCTTTTTTTTCAGACGAAGATTACAAAGAAAAAGGTGCAACGATTGCTTCCGCTGAAGATGTTCTGAGCAAATCAAATGTATTACTTTCCATACATCCTCCATCCAACGAAATTTTATCCAATCTTTCTAAGAGTCAAGTCCTCATCGGCCAATTTAATCCGCTGAATAATAAAGACTTGGTGAGTAAGTTGTTGGAGTTAGGATTATCCAGTTTTAGTCTTGATGCTATTCCTCGAACTACTCGTGCGCAAGCGATGGATGTTTTATCGAGTATGGCCACGGCTGCTGGTTATCAAGCCGTGTTAAAAGCGGCAGTCCAACTTCCTCAATTTTTCCCAATGTTTATGACTGCTGCTGGAACCATCAAACCTGCGAAGGTTTTGATTCTTGGTGCAGGAGTAGCTGGATTGCAAGCCATCTCGGTTGCTAGAAAGTTGGGCGCAGTTGTGGAAGCATTTGATGTACGATTGGCAGCAAAAGAAGAAGTGCTAAGTTTAGGTGCAAGGTTCGTAGAAGTCGAAGGTGCTACCGATGACAAAGGTGCCGGAGGTTACGCAGTTGAGCAAACGGAAGAGTACAAACAAAAGCAGGCTGCACTTATTCAGCAACATGCAAAAGGTGCTGATGTCATCATTTGTACAGCTCAAATTCCAGGTCGTAAAGCTCCTCTCCTAGTAACTCAGGATACTTTGGAAAATATGAAAAAAGGTTCTGTCGTAGTTGATTTAGCTGCATCTACAGGAGGTAATTGTGCCATGACTGAAAATGATAAAACAATCAACTATCATGGAATTACCATTATTGGAGATTCAAATCTAGCTTCGAGTATTCCTTCTGATGCAAGTAAAATGTTTGGGAAAAATTTGACCAACTTTTTGGCCTTGATTGTCAAAGAAGGTGAATTGAATTTGAATTTTGAAGATGACTTGGTAGAAGGAACTTGTATATCCCATGAAGGTGAGGTAAAGAATGAACGAGTGAAAAAAGCGATGGGAAGTTAGTCAATGATTTATGGAGAAAGAAGAAATTTTAGATTATGATGATAATGAAAAAACCACAAATTTTAGAAAGTGGGCTTTTCGATTTCTGATTTATTTGGTTTTACTTTTTGTGGCTGGGTTTTATTTATTCCCAAGCCATTTGGCAGCCTCTGAATTTGGAGATCTTCAGCAAAAATTATTTATTCTTGGATGGATTCTAAAAATATTTCTTTGCATAGGAATTTTCTTTACAATCATGATGATTAGGAATAATGAACCTAGAGATTACAAATATTGGATTTCGCTTTTTGGAATTTCTTTTTTCTTTATCGCTACAGTCGTATTCAATTTTATTTAGAAAAAATTAAAAACACACATATTTATTATGGAAGAATTAATTAACTTTTTTATCACCAACAAAGAATTTATCTACATCATAATTCTGTCCATTTTTTTGGGTGTTGAAGTGATTTCAAATGTACCTGCAATTTTGCATACTCCCTTAATGTCTGGCGCTAATGCCATTCATGGAGTTGTTATTATTGGAGCCATCATCGTGATGGGGCATGCCTCTCCTGATAATATTTTGGCGATAGGTTTAGGTTTTGTGGCAGTCGTTTTAGGAACACTAAATGTGGTCGGGGGATTTGTTGTCACCAATCGAATGTTGGAAATGTTTAAAAAGAAAAAGTGACTTTGTTAATGGTGAATGGTGAACTGTAATTGGTTAATAACCAACTCCTGAACCGCCATTGCTAATTATTTAATCATCACTTTGAATCAAAAACAAAACAAAATGTCAAATTTTATACTCGAAATATCTTATCTCCTTGGTTCCATTTCATTTATCCTCGGACTAAAAATGTTGAGTCATCCTGAGACTGCTCGAAGAGGAAATCTTCTAGCAGCTGCTGGAATGACCATTGCAATTTTAGCAACCATTTTTTTCCATAAAAATGAAGCGGGCGATCCAATCGGTAACTTAATCTGGATTTTTGCAGCCATTGGTGTGGGAACTGTTGCAGGTTATCTTATGGCAATGAAAGTCAAAATGACCGCCATGCCTCAAATGGTCTCTCTCTTTAATGGAATGGGTGGTGCCTGTGCCGCCATTATTTCCATCGTAGAATATACTTCTCATCCCACCCATGATGTAGGTTTTTTAGCTATCGCATTTTTAGGGTTGATGATTGGTAGTGTTTCATTTAGTGGATCTATGGTTGCCTATGGAAAGTTAGATGGAAAAATAAACGACTGGAGGTCAAATGCCATTCGGATGTTTAATAATGTTCTATTGGCAGGAATCTTAGTCTTAATTGGAATTGGAGTTTGGTCGCCTGATATGATTGGTGAACCTATCGTATGGATTTTATTAGTCGTGTCATTACTCTATGGAGTATTATTTGTGATGCCAATTGGAGGAGCTGATATGCCTGTAGTCATTTCATTATTGAATTCATTTACAGGAGTGGCAGCAGCTCTCGGAGGATTTTTGTATGATAATGCGGTAATGTTGACAGGTGGAATTTTAGTTGGATCTGCAGGAACCATTTTGACCGTCTTGATGTGTCAAGCGATGAATAGACCTTTATGGAATGTGATTTTTGGATCGTTTGGAGGTGGTGGTGCTGGAGCAGGTGCTGATGGTGGAGAGCAAGTAGTGAAGACTATTTCAGTTACTGATGCAGCTATTTTATGTGCCTATGCAAAACGAGTTGCCATCGTTCCTGGTTATGGTTTAGCAGTAGCACAAGCCCAACATACTTGTCATGATTTTGAAAGAATGTTAGGCGAAAAAGGTGTTGAAGTAACTTACGCAATTCACCCAGTTGCAGGTCGTATGCCTGGACACATGAATGTACTTTTGGCAGAGGCGGATGTTCCTTATCCAAAATTATTGGAAATGGAAGAAGTCAATCCTCAATTGCCAAGTACTGATGTGGTCATCGTAGTCGGAGCCAACGATGTTGTAAATCCTGCTGCAGAGACTGATCCTTCTAGCCCAATTTATGGAATGCCAATTATCCAAGTGGACAAAGCTCAAAATGTCATTGTCATGAAAAGAAGTATGGGTAAAGGTTATGCAGGAATTGCAAATTCTTTATTCTTTAAAGATAAAACTCGAATGCTCTTTGGTGATGCAAAAGATACATTGGGGAAATTGGTGAGCGAGTTAAAGCAAATGTAATTTTTAAAATAAATTCAGAAAAACGCCCTTGATCGAAATGATTGATGGCGTTTTTTTTATTTTTTTTACGTTAACTACCTTATGACTTTTATATTTTTCCAAAAAATAATGAGGTAGAAATAATTAATTTAGTAGCTTTTAATTCAGGGATTTATTTTGTTAAGGTGGTTACTAAAGAGGGGAAGTTTTTTACAAAAAGAATAAATTACAAAAATAATTTCTAGTTACTTATTATTCACAAGTTATTTCGCCAAATTGATTATGATAAAATAAGAATCTATATTAAATAGAAAAATTAATCTATAAATAAGCTAATTTATTATAGTTTGAGCAAACTCCCTGTATTGATTTTTATAACTCTCGATGACCTGAATTTTATCAATCCCCTTTTTCTTATAAATATTTAAACCTGGGTGGTATTCCCTCACATATTTATCACTCCAAATAACAATTTCCATAATAATCGGGGCAAGAGCCAATCCTTTCTCAGTAAGCAGATAAATATTCTCTTTTTTATTTTCAGGTAATTTTCTTTTTGTGATGACATTAAGAGATTCCAATAATTTCAATCTTGAGGATAGCAAATTAGTTGCTACTCCTTCATCAGATGCATATAACTCCTTGAATGTTTTCTTCTTGTGCATAAGCATATCCCTAATAATAAGAAGTGACCATTTGTCTCCAATTAAATCTAAGGTAGACGCTATGAGACAGGACGAACGAAACTTTTTAACCATTTCTTTATTTTTTTACTTTAAAAATTAAAGTTATTTATTATTTTTACTTTAGTTTTTAAAGTAAAAATAGCAAATAATATTAATTCATCAAAAATTTACAAATTATGTTGGCAGGACATTATTCAACAGCCTTAGTAGCTTATCAGAAATATCCTAAAGGAACATTGTTATATTTCTTGATTATTTCGCAATTACAAGATTTATTGTGGTTTACATTTCATTATTTAGGACTAGAACCCACCGGTCCAAGTGATGTATTTAGTGCAACTCTGAGCAATTTTACTGTAGATATGGTATACAGTCACGACTTATTACCGCTAATACTTTGGATAACGGTTGCCTTTCTTTTGGGAAAATTAATATTTGGAGATTCCAAAATTGGCTTAGTAGGAGCTGCACTAATACTTGGACATTTTATTTTAGACTTCTTTTCAGGCCATCCACATCATATATTTGGGGAGGAAACCCATTTGGTAGGCTTAGGACTTTACGCATCGAATGTTTATTTAGCCATAGCAATTGAAGCTGTTACTTGTGTTGTTATCCTTTGGTATTTTTTCACACAAGAAGTTAAAAATGGAGTAAAGCGAACCTCCAAAAACAAAGCCTCAATTATTGCTTTATTTGTTTTTGGTATTGTCTTCATGTTAACTATTGCAACTACTTCATTTAGAGAATGGTTTAATATACCAGAGTTTAATTTGGGCTTCAATTCGAATGTTCCTACCTTAATTATTACATATGTTGGAATGATTTTATATCTCAACTATTTTGTTCCAAAATTCAATGTTGAAAAAAAGATATGATCCTTATCCTAGAAAAGATAATAGACTTGATTAATCGTAATTTTTATTTGAATGAGAAAAGTTATGATTTGACTTAGATAATAAATTATTATGCTTTTTGATAGGAACGTGGATTAACTGGGAGTAAAAGGATAATCTGCGTTCCTATTATATCATCTTATTCTTTTTTCTACGAGGATCTTTTTACCCAAGATCCAATTCTATTTAGAAACCCTAACAATACATTTACATCTCCCTTTTCAAAATAAAAATATTCCTCTCTCGAAAATGTAGTACCGACCAAAAAGGATATGCTTTAAATATTTTATAACCTTCAATTTCTCCAAACGAAATAATATACTCATCATCATTGACCCACCAAAAAGAAAGGTGATCGGGTGACTCCCACCCTCTTTGAAAATTGTACCATCCATTTAATTCGAATCCTGCGTCTATTTTTTTCAAATCTATTTTTTCACTTTGCAAGTATTGAAAGGCTTCCAATTTAGTTCTGTTCCATGACAGGTAATCCTTCGTTCCTGCGATAGCAAAATAACTCATCAATACAATAGGAAGAACATAAATGGCTTTCCGTAAATTGATTTTTATAAATTCTACATATAACATTAAATACAAAAACACCGATGCAAAAGTCAACAACAAATAACGATCATAAAAACTTGTAATCGACATCAATGGTAAATAAATTGCATTCAATAAAAATAGAAATTGAAAAAACCTCTTTTGCAAATTAGAAAGAGCATGATATGTTTTCATTATCAATAAAAGAATCCAACATCCTACCACTTGCCCAATTAAACTTAAAACATACATTGTCCAGATTGGCAATCGAGGTGTATTGGCTAATTCTAAGGTATAAGTATCTTTTAATAATTCCGGACCGAGTCCATAGTTATACATGATATTTCCACCGAAAGGAAAGATCTTCCCTATCGAATGTAAAAAGAATAAAAGTCCAATATTAAAAACTAAAACAGGAAGAATAAATTTTTTATTAAAACCTCCCTCCATTTTTATTTTTCCAAAAACAAAAGGTAATATCGGAAGTGAAAAGAAACCGAGATAAATAATTGTTTTGACTATTTTTTTAAAAATCTCCAAAACAAAACTCAATGGATTTTCTAAAAAATAATCATAAAAAAGTTGAGTTACAGGTACATAAGCTTTTTCAATATTCATGATTGGTTTTAGAAAAACATCGAAGCTCAGGTAAGTTGCTACCGACAATAACAACATACTTACAAAAAACAGAATAGATGATTTATCTACTTTCCGCCAAAGCATCATCAAACCCAAAACAGGCAAAAATAATATCCCTGGTTGTCTAATGAGAAAACTAGCTACACTTCCTAAAATGATTAAAATCAAATATTTCTTCTCTTCAGTTTTGAAATAAAAATATACCATCATCATCGTTGCCAAACAGGAAAGCAAAAATGGAACATCTGTCATAAATGAAAATGATAAATTAAAATACAGCGGATTTAACATTAAAATTATTGCTCCAAAAAGAGCCGCTTTTGCTGAAGAGGTAATTTCTAAAACCAATCGATAAAAACATCCAATCCCCATAAATGCTAAAACTAAAACCGAAAATCGAAGTGTGGTAAAGGAAAACTCTCCAAAGGGTAAGCTAAATAAATACGCCCAAATCACTTGTAATAAAATCGTCGGAGCAAAATCATCTGACATAGAAATGCTTCCCTCTTCTAACCAACTCATCACAGGATAGGCATATCGCCAATCATCATTCAAAGGAAAATTCCCTAAAGGATTTACAATAAAAATTAAAAGTAGAAAAAGGAAAAATAGAAGAAAATAGTTTTTCATTAATGTTGGCTAATTCGTTTTCAGAAAAACAAAAATAATTCTTTTCGGAAAAATTTAATGAATTGAAAAAATTGAATTTAAATATAACCTAAGCTCGTTCTCCCCTCTTTTGCAATGTAATCAAAAGGATCCCTGCAATTACAAAAAATGTTCCCACCCATTGTAACCAACCCAATCTTTCTCCTAAAAAAAGATAAGCCATCCCGATGGTTGAAATAGGACCAATACTACCTATTATTGCTGCATTGGAAGAACCAATTACTCGGATTCCTTCAGCCATTAAAAATGAAGGAATTACCGTTGCAATCAATGCCATAGCTAGGCTTAGCCAATAAATAGGCATAGCAAACTCAAATAAATTAAATCCATTCAATCCTATATTATGAATAAAAACACCAAGGCATGCTGCCGACATGGAAATGGAATTATATCGAAAGGTTCCAACCTTAGGAAGCAACTGACCACTTCCAACGATATACAATGCATAGGTTAATGCAGCACAAAAAACTAAAATTGTTCCCTTGGTAATATTATGACTTTCCATCGTTTGAAGATTTTCATAGAAAGCAATACCAACTCCTACATAGGTCAATAACAATGCAATTACATGTAGTCTTTTTATTTTGGAATGGAAAAAGAAAACAGAAATTAGTAAAACCAAAGTAGGATATAAATATAAAATAATCCGCTCGAAGCTAGCTGAGATATATTGCAATCCCAAAAAATCAAATAAACTGGCCACATAGTATCCACACAATCCCATAACTATAGTCCACCACCAATCTTTCCTACTTAGTTGATAGGTTTGATTAGTTTGTTTTCGAAAAGACCAAAAACCAATTGCTAAAAATAATGGAAATGAAAATGCCATTCGGAGGGTCAATAAGGAGACCGAGTCAATGTTATATTGATACGCAAGTTTTACAAAAATGGCTTTCGTTGAGAAAAAAATTGCCCCTGACAGTACAGTCAAAGCTGCAATAATATATGCTCTCCGAGAAGGAGATTCTATCATATAATGTTTTAATTAAGGTTTATACCTATTACTTTGATAAAGAGTTTTGCTGCTGCAATATAGCTATTTTTTAAAATATGTTTTATTGAGCCAATTTTGATAACAATGCTCTTACATCATCAACTGACTCTACATTAAATCTTGCTTTCGAATTTTGAACGCCTACTTTTATAGTAAAAGCAGTATCTGGCATCGCTCCAAAAGTATCTTCATCTGTCCAATCATCTCCAATTGCAAAATGAAAATCAGCTGTATTTTTCTTCATCCACCTTTTGGCAGCAGCACCTTTATTTACTTCAAAGTTTTTGATCTCTACCACCATATCACCTTCCAAAACTTGAAGGTGTCGATCTCTTGCCATGTATTTCAAATGACTAGTCAATTCTCTACTTCGGAGCTCTCCTAATCCAAGTTCTACTTTTCTAAAATGCCAAACCAATGAATAGTCTTTTATTTCGATAAATGACCCTGGGGTTCGACTCACGTAACTATCTAAAACTGGATGAATTTCTTCTTTCCAATCATCATCTACATCTTTTAATTTCTTCCAATCTCCATCTATTGATTTTAACCATAATCCATGTTCACAAATAATAGAAACTCGTAAACCCGTCAACCATTTTTCCAAAGGATCCCGACCTCGACCTGAAATTATAACAACGTGATTACGAGAATCCTCAGTAAGATTTTTTAATATTCCTATCAACTCATCATCAGGTTTTGCATCATCAGGACTAGGAAAAAAGTGGACTAAAGTCCCATCATAATCGAGAAAAATTAACCGTTTGTGGGAATCATTGTACTCTTTTATTAGAACATTTAGATCATTTTCACCAAATTGGCGAATTTCTAAAGCTTTTTGAGATTTTTTTATTTTCTGCAAATTATTCATAAATACCTCTACCCAATGAGAAATATTATACCGCTGAAGTGATTTTTGCATAATCTCATTTCTACGAATTTGTTCCTCGACAGGCATCGTTAAAGCTAAATGAAGTGCTTCTACTTGCTTATTTAAATTGTTAGGGTTTATCAAAATTGAATCAGACAACTCCTTTGCAGAACCTGCCATTTCACTCAAGATCAAAACTCCTTTTTTATCTAATTTTGAAGCAATAAATTCTTTGCAAACCAAATTCATCCCATCCCGCATCGGAGTTACCCAAGCCACCTCTGCAATTCGATAAAGTGCTGATAATTTAGTCAATGGCAATGATCGATAAAAATAATGAATCGGAGTCCAATCCATCATTCCATATTGGCCATTGATTCGACCAACAAGCAGATCTATCTCATTTTTCATTTGAATATATTGTTCCACATTATCTCTAGATGGAACCACCAGCATCACCAATGATACTTTATTCAAATACTCTGGATGTTTTTTCAAAAAAGATTCAAACGCAATCAATCTTTGAGGAATACCTTTTGAATAATCTAACCGATCAATACTCAAAATTACTCGCTTACCTTGCAACGATGTTCGAAATAAAACTTCTTGTGCAATCGTATCTGGTGAAGCAGCAGATTTCGCGTATTTATCATAATCAATTCCCATTGGAAAAGAATCAACTAACACTATCCTTTCTCCATTCTCAACATGTTGTTCCTTAACACTTCGTGCAGCCAATCGACTAACTGAACTCAGAAAATGCCGCATATCATCATAAGTATGAAAACCTACTAAGTCCGCCCCAAGCAATCCATTTAACAATTCTTTTCGCCATGGTAATAATCGGAACATTTCGTAGGAAGGAAATGGAATATGGTTAAAAAAACCAATACTAATTTTTGGAAATCGCTCACGAATCATCTCAGGTAATAGTAATAATTGATAATCATGAACCCAAATAGTATCATCCTCTGAAATATATTTTACTAATTCATTGCAAAATTTTTCATTTACCTTTTTATAGGCTTCCCAATATTCGTTTTTGTATTCAACATACTGTGGGAAATAATGAAAATTTGGCCAAAGAACTTTATTCGAAAACCCCTCGTAAAACAACTTAACATCCTTCATTGTCAAGGAAACAGAACGCATGTTTTCCTTTTTTAAATAATCTCCAATTATTTGTTCTTCCTCCAATGATTTTGGATAATATCCTGTCCATCCTACCCAAATATTTTCTCCTTTTTTGTAAACTGAACCAAGTCCAGTTGCTAATCCCCCTTCACTTGGAACGAAATTTAATGCTCCTCCTTCTCTACTTTCAACACGTACAGGGAGTCGATTTGATACAATGATTGTTTTTGCCATTGGTTAATATATTATAATAGCGTTATTAAAAATAAGATTGGCAAGTTGATTCTTTTTTAGAAAGCATAAAAGTACATTTCTTTTTTGGAAAAAAAACTACTACAAAAGCATATAACCGCCTTAAAAAATTAGATTATTGCAACCAGTTTATTGTCACATTTTCATTCAAGTTTAGTTATTTAATTCTTATACTTTTCAAAAAGAAAATCTACAGCCTGAAAAAAAACACTCTAATCAACTGATTATCAGAGCTTTACACTTTTAGAACCAGCCACCTAAAACCACAACATATTATAATTTTTTGCTTATTGGTAAAAAATAGGAAACAGAATAGGTATTTTGATAAGTCAAAAAACCAAAAGGTAGCACACAATTTGGAATTAGATCTATAATTATAACACACATCTCCTTAACAAAAAATAAGATTCCCTAATTTATTGATGACAAATTACCTCTATTAATATTCGTTAAAAACTAACTATCATGGTAGAACATGTATATGGGATCATTGATTCTAAAATCCAATTTATGGATTTTCAAATTAAGGAGATGATCAAAACTAGAATCGGTAAATCACAACATGAAACTATGATTCAAGAAGGTTACCTTCCTTCTCTTAATGATTTCCCCAATGATGATAGAATATTAGATTTCTTGGAAGCTTATAGTCGCAACATTAGTCTCTTGCTTTTGATGCGAACTAGTTTGACTTATCTTTCTGCTGAAACTACTTTCCACCTTTTAACTAATGATAAATATATGGACTTTACCGAAAACCAATTACGAACTGTTTTAGAAGAAGCATTATATAGTCAAGCAACTCAAGATTTAGATTCGATTATGGATAATGCCATGAAAAAATTAGCATTATCATCATAGTTAATGATAAACTGTTAAGTATTATTAATCAAAAAACTCTCTTCGTTTTACTCACCTTTTTGTATTCCTTCTCGTCGATAAACATAGCAAACAATTCTTCATTAAATTTATAATGCTATGTCTAAGAAAAATATCCAAATCAATATCCCTGAACCATGTCATAAAAAGTTTAACGAATTGATTCCTGCCCAAGGAGGTAATTTTTGCGATAGTTGCGAAAAGATCGTAATGGATTTCACTAATATGACTGATAATGAAATTGCTCAAATCTTCCTTAAAAACAAAGGGAAGATCTGCGGTCAGTTTCGAAAAGATCAATTAGGAAGAAAAATAAATCTAACTTCCCCTCCTATAAATTCCTATCGAGGAAAAGCTGCAAGTTTATTGTTATCTGGAGTTTTGACCGCTGGATTAGCTAATGCTCAGAGCAATACAAATTCTCCACAGACAATTGAAAATCAGCAGATTATTATTCCAAAAAAAATAGAATCAAAAAACAAAAAAGATAAAATCCCCACTCGAAATTCTTCTCAAACTTTAAAAATTCTTGTGACTGATGATAGAAATGAGGCTCTGATTGGAGCGAGTATTTTATTAAAAGATAATCCCTCAATTGGAACGATAACAGATATTAATGGTACTGCTAAATTAGTCATTCCAAGCCAATACACGGAGAAGGATTCTTACATTATCTCTGTTAGTTATACTGGATATGGAACTAAAGAAATAGCATTCACTCCAAATAATGTTGATAAAAACATTGTTTATGAAGTTCTTTTGGAAACCAGTATTCTTTTAGGCGGTTCGATTGTAGTAGGTGAATTAGCGTATCCACATACAAAAACGCTCTATAATGTAATTAAAAATTGGTATTATAAATTTAGATACAACCGAGAGGATCGGCTTGATAGAAGAGAAGAACGAAGAGAAAAAAGAGCTGACCGAAGAGAGGAAAGACGAGCAACAAAATATAAAAAGAAAAACAAAGGAAGAGAACAAGGTGCTAATAACAAAATCATCCAATTACCTACTCAACAGTTTCTTATTTCACTAAAAAATATTTTCCCAAATCCTTTTTCGGATGAATTAAATTTAGGGGTTTACTCTAAAGTGAAGAGTGATATTCAAATTTCTATTTTTGATATTTCTGGAAAGAAGATTTATCATGTGACCCAAAGAATTATTGAAGGGGATCAAAACATACAACTGAATCTTAAGAATTTAAGATTACAAAACGGGGAATATATTTTACATCTGAGAGAAAAAAATGGACAAGTGCAAAGTCGAAAATTGATTCGAATGTCGGAAGGAAATTTTAGATTAAAAAATTAAATTTTGATGGGACACGGATCCCGTGTCCCATCAAAAATATCATAATTGCGCCCGAATCATCCGATCCTTTCCTTCCATATCTTGTTCCAAAACTACATTTGCAAATGTCTTGTTACGTAACATAGACAATACTTCTTTAGCATTAAATTCATTCGTCTCAAAAAACAAATATCCATCATTATTTAATTTTTGCTTAGCGAAATCAGCAATCATTTCATAAAAAACAAGTGGATTCTCATCATCAATAAACAAAGCCAAATGTGGTTCAAATTTCTTTACATTTTCAGGCATATGGTGTGCCTCTCGAAAAGGAATATACGGTGGATTACTCACTATAATATCAAAATTAGGAAGGCTCTCCCATCCTTCTTTTTCTAAAATATTCTTTTGATGAAAAACAATATCTGTTGCTAGTTTTTCTGCATTCATTTTAGCTATTTCTAAAGCACCTTCACTCACATCCAAAGCATGAACTTCCATTTCTGGAAATAACTTTTTCAAAGTAATAGGAATACATCCACTTCCTGTTCCAATATCTAACAATGTAATTGCATTTTTCTTGACAAAAGATCTAACGGTATTTTTTACATAAAAAACCAACTCCTCGGTGTCTTGTCTTGGGATCAAAACATGTTCGTTCACTTTAAATTTATAACCATAAAAATCAGCCTCTCCAAAAATATATTGAACTGGTTCATTTTTTAAAAGTCTACGTTGAATTTCTTCCAACCGTTTTTGATTTTCTGAAGAAAAATCTCGCTCGCTAGAAAAATCATATAACTTAAACGCATCTTCAAAAACAATTCGAGCAATGGCATTTGCCTCTCCTTCCTGATAAATCGTCTGAAGTTTTTTAGTAAAATCTTGATATGTATTTTTAATATTCAATTTGTATTTTTTTTAGGACACAAAGAAAAAGGAATTTTGGCAAAAAAAAGCATCTCAAAATTGAGATGCTTTTTTTTAGAAATCTGAATATTAAAATTCTTGTCCTCCTCCTTCATATCCACCGCCACCGCCGCGACGTCCGCCTCTTCTCTTCTTTTGATTTAATCTATAATTTAAAGTCAATCGAGCTGTTCGACCTCTCCATTGAAATTCTTCTTCTCGATAAAGGTTATCAGTAAAAAGCGTTCCTCTTCTCTTTCTTGAGTTAAAAACGTCTGAAATACTCAAAGTCAAAGTTCCTTTTTTCTTAAAAACATCTCGACTCATCCCAAGGTTTAGTGAAGTTATGGCCTTCGTGGTACCTTGAGTTGTTTCTCTCGGTGCACGATAATTTACTCTTAATTGTAAATCTGTTTTTTTCAATATAGTAGTTCTCGAAGTTAATCGTCCACTCATCGTATAAGTATCAGCTGTGAACGAGTCATCGACATTACTACCATCAATAATTGACCTAAACAAATTCATATCACCATTAATTTTCCACCATTTGAAAGGACGGTAAGAAAAGTTAAATTCAAATCCTACATCATCCCGAGTCGCTAAATTTTCAGGACGACGAAGCGTAATAATTAATGAATCAACAACATCTACATCAGTAATTACTCGTTGGATAACTCCTGTAGTATGTCGGTAATAAATGGATGATCCCAAAGATCCTTTATCCCAATATTTAATATGCCCAATCTCATAAGAATCTGTAAACTCTGGATCTAAATCTGGATTTCCCGTAAATCTATTTCGAGCATCACTCAAGGTAAAGAATGGATTCAATGACCAAAATCTAGGTCGTCTCAACCTTCGACTGTAACTCGCTTGAATGGCATTATTATTAGACAAATCATACGTTAAAAAAGCACTTGGAAAAAAATTAAGATAATCTCTTGGATTGATTTCATTCGTTTGAATTAATTCAGTCACCACATCGGAATACTCTACTCTTGCACCAAATTGAAAAGAAAATTTGTTAATCTTATTTCCAAAGGAAGTATAAGCTGCATGAATTACCTCATCATATTTGAAATCATTACTTAACCCATCAAAAACTACCCACTCATCATTAACATTTAATTCTTCTACCACATAATCATTTTTGATGTATCGATAAGATCCTTGATAACCTGCTTCGAGTTTTTTATCTTTTCCGAAAGGTTTCACATAATCAAGTCTTGTGATTAAGCGTCGCTCCCCTTCTTCATTATTGGACCTTTGAAAGTATTGATCTGCCGAAGATGGTGCTCCATCTGATAAATAATATACTTCATTGAAGTCAGAACTTTCTTTTTCGGTGTTATCTTGAAAACGAACATCCGCTACTAGTTCATGTCCTTTTCCTTCAAACTTTTTAGTGTAGGTTAATGCATATTCCAATTTTGATTCATCTTCAATCTCTTCATCTGTTCTAAAAGTTCTCTCAGAAAAATTACTTTGATCATTAATAAAGTCACGATAATCGACAGTTGAAATATTATCATCTTGCCCTAAACGATATAAAAAAGAAGTAGTGAATATATTTTTATCATTCAAAAAATAATCAGCTCCAAGTCTAATATTCCCTGAAATTCCACCTCTATCTTGGTCTCTATCAATAAGAGTAATTTCAGTTGTATCTCCTCGATAAAACTCTTGATAAGATTCACCTCCACCAAAATTTCGTCGATAGTTAATACCTAGATTAGTAAAGAAATTTAGTTTCTTCCTTCTAAAATTTAGATTAATTGCAGTACCGTATATACTCGGATCACCAAGTGTAAAATCAAAAGATCCATTTAACCCTTTTTTCTTTTGCTTTCGTAAAACAATATTAATAATCCCTGCAGATCCTTCCGCTTCAAATTTTGCAGACGGATTAGTAATCACTTCCACTTTATCAATTAAGTTCGCAGGTAAACTTCTTAAGCCATTAGTATTTCCAATACCAACCAAACCAGAAGGTTTTCCATCGATCAAAATCTGAACTCCTTGACTTCCTCGAAGGCTTACATTTCCTTCCACATCAACGGCCACACTTGGCACCTCATCCAATATATCAGCAGCATTTCCACCTGCATTGGCTAGGTCTTTTCCTACATTAAAAATTCTTTTATCTAAAGCCATCTGAACCGTACTTTTGTCTGCACGAACCTCGACTTCAGTTAAAGTCTCAGAATTCACTCCTAATTTAATAATCCCTAAATCAGCCACTTTACTCTGCCGATTTATAATAATATCATTGATAATTTTAGATTGAAAACCAATAAATTCAATTTTTGCAAAATGAATTCCTGGAGTAGTTTTTATGGAAAAAACACCTTTTTCATCTGAAATATCTCCAGTAATTATTGAGCTATCTTTTTGAGAAAAAATTGTAATCGTAGCATATTCCAAAGGAGCTTGGCTATCTATATCCACTATTTTTCCTTTTACCATACCTTGAGAAGGCTGCGCCAAAAGGCTCAAAGGAATACTTATCATAGCCAACAAAATGATAAGTAAAGTATATTTTTTAGTCATTAAATCTGTTTTTTCTATTGATTAGTAGATTTTAAATAGGGGTGCAAAGTAGACTAACGCCAAAAGAATAAAGTCGTTTAAAAAAAGAGAAGTTTTTTTAGGAAAAATAAATAACTAAAGTATTAAGAAGGCAAAACTGGGAAATACTTGTGATAGTTTTTGGTCTTTTCTCCAAAAAAAATGCTGCAAAGATTATTATTAAAATCACCTTCATTATTAATTATTGGATCTAAGCCATTGTAAAAAACTACTTTTTTAACTTAAGATTAACCTGTTTCTTCATTTTAATACAGATTTTTAAAAAGAAAACCACTTAACTTCGCATCTTATTAATATTTAATACATTGAAGTTGTTTTTAATTAGACAGATGAATTTATGTCGATTAGTTACAAAATATCATACCAATGAAATTCGAAACTAAAGCCATTCGAATCCAAACAGAACGGTCGCAACATAGAGAACATGGAACTCCTATTTTTCCAACTTCAAGTTTTGTATTTGATGATGCAGAACAAATGCGTTCACTTTTTACAGGAGAAGAAACTGGAAATATCTATAGTCGATTTACAAATCCTAGTGTTCGAGAATTTGAATTAAAAATTGCAGCACTCGAAGAAGTGGAAGATGCCTATGCAACAGCAACTGGGATGGCTGCTGTTTTTGCAGTATTTATGACTTTTTTGAAAAAAGGAGATCACATCTTAGCTTCAAGAGCGATTTTTGGATCAACTTATAATTTATTAAATACGCGGTTGTCCAACTGGGGAATCGAATATGACTTTATTGATCCTGAAATGCCTGAAACATGGGATAAAAAAGTTAGGCCAAATACAAAAATGATTTTTATCGAAACTCCTTCTAATCCTGGATTGAAGATTATTGATTTGGAAGAAGCAGGAAAATTTTCCCAAAAACATCATTTAATTTTTTGTGTTGACAATTGCTTTGCCACACCTTATTTACAACAACCAGCAAAATTTGGAGCAGATATTTTAGTTCATTCGGCTACAAAATTTTTAGATGGTCAAGGTCGTGTCATGGGCGGTGCAATTGCGGGAACTCATGATTTAGTAAATGAAGTACGATCTTTTTGTCGTAATACGGGACCGGCTCTTTCTCCTTTTAATGCTTGGGTACTTTCCAAAAGTTTAGAAACGCTGGCAGTTCGGATGGATCGTCATTGTGAAAATGCTTTAGCCCTTGCCAATTTTTTAGAAGGTCATCCTGAAATTTCAAAAGTAAACTATCCATTTTTAAAAAGTCATCCTTCTTTGCAAATTGCCAAAAACCAAATGTCTCAAGGTGGAGGATTAGTCACTTTTGAAGTAAAAGGAGGATTACAACAAGGTCGTGATTTCTTGGATGCGATGGAGATGTTATCCCTAAGTGCGAACCTTGGCGACACTCGAACTATTGCTACTCATCCTGCTTCGACCACTCATGCAAAAGTGGCAGAAGAAGCTCGATTAGAAGTTGGAATTACTAATAGTTTAATTCGAGTATCGGTAGGCCTCGAACACATAGACGACATAATTTCAGACATCGATCAAGCTTTGAAAAAAAGCAAACAATCCTAAAATGGTTTTCCAAAAAAAATAATTATGCTTCCTATTACAAATCAAAGTTCTTATATCCTTCCAATCCAAATTGATGGATTGCAATTCTATAATTACAACAATGCTTTTACATTAGAGTCAGGTGAGGTTTTGCCCGAGTTGACTATTGGATTTCACACTTTCGGAAAACTCAACGAAAGTAAGAATAATGTCATTTGGGTTTGTCATGCTTTGACCGCCAATTCTGATGTTTCTGATTGGTGGAAAAATATGTTTGGCGAAGGAAAGATTTTCGATCCTGAAAAACATTTTATCGTTTGTGCGAATATTTTAGGTTCATGTTATGGCTCAACATGTGCAAGAAGTATTTCTCCCAAAACTCAAAAAGCATATGGAATTGATTTTCCATTAGTATCGATTCGCGATATTGTCCAAGCTCATGATTTGCTTCGACAACATTTAGGAATTAATGAAATTGAATTATGCATAGGAGGTTCTTGCGGAGGACATCAAGTGATGGAATTCGCTCATTTAATTCCTGAAAAAATAAATAAAATTGCACTTTTAGCTACAAGTGCTAGAGAAACAGCCTGGGCAATTGCAACTCATGCTGCTCAAAGGCTAGCTATCCAAGCAGACTCTACATGGCGAGAGAATTTTGATCGAGCTGGGGAAAATGGATTAAAGGCTGCTAGAGGAATGGCTTTACTTGGCTATCGAACTTCAGATGCTTATATCAAAACTCAAACTGATGAATCCGAAAAACTAGAAGGTTTCAAAGCAGCATCTTACATCAATTATCAAGGCAAAAAATTACAGGATCGTTTTTACGCTCAATGCTATTTTTCATTGACTAAAACTTTAGATACTCATCATATGGGAAGAGGTCGAGGAGGAAATGATGTTGCTTTGGGAAAATTGCAAATGCCTGCTTTTGTTTTATCTATCGAATCAGATCAATTAATTCCTCCCTCTGAGCAATTTCAATTAGCTGAACATTTACCCAATCCGACCTTTGTTTCTTTAGAATCAGCATTTGGTCACGATGGTTTTTTAGTGGAAGCGGATTCAATCAATGAATTATTAATGGAATGGATGGATAACGGTTAACTCAAAATAAAGGTATTCATAGTTAACCCTTACTAAACGTATCGTTGATCCAAACTATATTTCTCAGGGTGTTTAGGAGTAATCGTTTTATAGAAGTCCATAATTTTTCTCATATCCGCTTCTAGGTTATCAGTTGGATATAAAACACCTCCCACGCCGGCTAATTTTTTTTCAAAATCTAGATAGCCAAAAGTGATTGGAACATTCGCCATTTTTGCAACATGATAAAAACCCATTTTCCATTCTTTTCTCAATGAACGAGTTCCTTCAGGAGCAATGACCATTGCTATTTCATCAAATTGCTGAAAGAAATCAGCCATCTGTTCGATCTGACTTTTACGAGGTTTGTTTGGATCTTTTTTACTTCTATCAATTCCTAAAAATCCAAGAGGCTTTGTTATCATGCCAAATGGAAACTTTGTCATACTATCTTTTACCGCAATTTTTACGGGAATTCCTAAAACTGCAAAAGCAACCCTTACCCAGATTCCATCCCAATTGGAAGTATGTGGAGCTGCAATCATAACACTTCTTGATGATTCTTTTGGAAAATTAGGATCAACAGACCAACCTCCAAGACGGAGCATTATTTTAGCTATTAATTTTAACATATCGTAAAAATAAGATTTTGTCATCGATATGAAAGTAAATTAGAAAAGAACTAAAAAAAATCTACAAAAAAAGGAGATGGTAAAATTACCACCTCCTTTTTTAATCAATTGAAAATCAAGGCTTTATACGATATTTCTTTTGGAATATCTCTTGAAAATATTTTTTCAATTCAATTTTATTTTTTTACTATTTCTAACAATTCAACCGTAAAAATCAAGGTTGAATTAGGAGGAATACTTCGAGAACCTCTTTTTCCATAGGCTAATTCAGAAGGAATATAGAATTCAAATTTACCACCTGTATTCATTAATTGAAGACCTTCAGTCCAACCTTTGATAACTTGATTTAAACCAAATTCAGCAGGCTTTCCTCGTTTGTATGAGCTATCGAAAATAGTTCCATCCAATAATTTTCCTTCGTAATTAACTTTCACTTTATCAGTTGCTAAAGGTTTTGTTCCTGTGCCTTGAGTGATAACTTTGTATTGTAACCCACTAGGAGTAGATCCCACACCAGGTTTGACTTTATTCTCGTTGAGGAATTTTTGTCCAATAGCTGCATTGATGATTCCTTCTTCTTCTTTCTTTTTTTTCTCAGCTCTTTGACGGTCTTGTTGTGCTCTTTTCATTATCATCTGAGCAGTACCTTCGTCAATTTGTTGAGTTTCAGCAAACTGATGATCGATTCCAGCTTTAAGAATTTCTTTATCGACTTTCAAATCTTTCATTTGATTTCCAATCAAAAATCCGTAAGCATAAGCAACAGAATCTTGAAATGTTTTTAATTCAGTCGCCTTTTTATTTTTTTGCGCAAAAGTATTGTTGGAAAAACTTACCAAAAATAATAGTGTGGCAATAGCGTATACCAATTTCTTCATTTTAAATATTTTTTTGAAAATATAATTTGTGTATGTAAAAATGCAAAAATAGTTTTTTTAGGATTGAAAAAAACTAAACGTAATGTTAATTAAGGTTATTTTTTATTACAAAAAAATTTAATATCAAAAATTAGGCTAGTTTTAGGACTTATTCCCAAATATAATTTTCTTGAAATTCTACTTTGTATTTTTCTAAAAAGGATCTTAATTCTTCTTGGTAAGATTTGGTTTGGTGATGTTGTTTTTGATTTTTGATGTATTTTATTACTACTTCTTTTTGAGTTGGATTTACTGAGAAAATGGCATATCCACCTTGCCAATAAAAGTTAGAAAATTTTGGAGAGATGTACTTTATCCATTTTGATGATCGCTTTTTTATTTCTTCCAATAATTTTGCTTGGGTGATTTTTTTTTGACAACCTACATAATATATGTACATGATCTTCATAGCCACCAACTTGTATTGGTGCACAATCTAATCCTTTGCAAATTCCTCCGATGTAATCAAATAATCTTGGAGCTATTTCATCATTAATTAGTTTTTCTCTGTTTTTTGTACTGAAGATTATGTGAATGTATACTTGTGAAAGTGATTGCGCCATAGGATGGATGTTTTAATTTTTGAATTGAAAAAATTAGTTTTTTTGCTTACGCCCTTTCAGGGCTTGACGATGCTTGTTTTTATCCCAAGGCGTTGCCTTGGGTTGAGGCTTAAAGCCTTTCAGGCTTTCTCTTGTTATTTATTTTTGATACAAAATCCTTGGATCTCTTTTTCTCCATTTTTCAAAAATGATTACTCATTCGACTAAATATTTATACAATAAACATTTAAGCTTTTATGGCGATCCTTTAATTTTGTCTCTTTGATTTAATGTCCTGTGAAATCCCAAATCTCCTGCTCTCCTTTTTTCAGAAATGATTGCTCATTCGGCTAAATATTTGGACAATAAACATTTAAGCTTTTATGGCGATCCTTTAATTTTGTCTCTTTGATCTAATATCCCTTACCTTAATATATCAAATATCTTTTTCTCCATTTTTCATAAATAGAAGCCTCACTCGAATAAGCCTGAAAGGCTTATAGCCTCAACCCAAGGCAACGCCTTGGGATAAAACAAACATCGTCAAGCCCTGAAAGGGCGTTAGTATCAACTTTCATTTCAAAAATCCTTTTTCCCCTTCCAATTCCCCCCTCTTTTCCCTAATTTGGCATTTCTTTTTTCTAGAAAAATAAAAAACAAAAGCCTCAATATTCAATATTGTTCTTTTATATATTTAACAACAATCTCTAAAAAAATAATGCTAACGCTAATACACTTACATGAAAGTATGCATCGCCGAAAAACCTAGTGTCGCTCGTGAAATCGCAACAATTTTAGGAGCCAAAACTCGAAAAGACGGATATTTCGAAGGCAACGGCTATGCAGTAACTTGGACATTCGGACATTTTTGTACCTTGCTTGAACCCAACGAATATCAAGCTCATTGGAAAAGATGGGACTTCAATTGTCTCCCCATGCTCCCCGAAAAATTTGAAACTAGACTGATGAAAGACGCTGGTGTCAAAAAGCAATTTGGGGTCATTAAGTCTTTATTTAAAAAAGCGGAAGTAGTTATTAACTGTGGGGATGCCGGTCAAGAAGGGGAACTCATTCAACGATGGGTCATCAATGAGGCGAAATATAAAGGTAAAGTTTTACGTCTGTGGATTTCATCCTTGACAGCTGAAGCGATCAAAGATGGTTTCCAAAATTTGATGGATGCCAACCAATTTGACAACCTTTATTTCGCAGGTTTTTCAAGAGCAATTGGTGATTGGATTTTGGGAATGAATGCGACTCGATTGTACACTTTAAAATATGGTGGCTACAAACAAGTTCTTTCTATCGGTCGAGTGCAAACGCCAACTTTGGCAATGCTGGTCAAACGTCATCATGAAATTGCCAACTTCAAACCTGAACCTTTTTGGGAATTACAAACGCTATATCGTGAGGTAACTTTTAATTGTGAAAAAGGAAAATTTCTCAAAAAGGAAGAAGGCGATTCCGCTCTGGACAATGTCAAAGATCATCCATTCACCATCATCGATGTCATCAAAAAAAATGGAAAAGAAACACCTCCGCGTTTGTTTGACTTGACTAGTTTACAAGTGTATTGCAATAAACGATTTTCTTATTCAGCCGATCAAACTTTAAAAATTGTTCAAAAATTATATGAACAAAAAGTTGTGACTTACCCACGTGTGGATACTACTTTTTTACCAAATGATGTTTATCCAAAAATTGGAGGAATCCTACAGAAGATGCAATCCTACAGCCAACTTGTTCAGCCTCTTTTGGGTAAACCTATTCGAAAATCAACAAAAGTTTTTAATGATAAAAAGGTAACCGATCACCATGCCATCATTCCTACTGGTTTTGAAAAAAGATTAGTTTCTCAAGAGCAGAATGTTTATGATGCAATTGCACGAAGATTTATTGGAGCATTTTATCCAGATTGTTTGGTGGCAAAAACTACAGTTCGGGGAGAATCAAATGGAGTAACTTTTAAAGCTCATGGAAAAGAAATTCTGGAAGAAGGTTGGCGTGTGCTGTTTCCTAAACCGAAAAAAAAGAGCACCACTTCATCAGACGAAGAAACGGATGATAGTAAAAAGAAAAAAGAGGAAGAGGAAAGAATTTTACCTGCTTTTCAGAAAGATGAAACTGGCCCGCACGTTTCGTCTTTATTAGAAAAAATGACTTCACCTCCCAAGACATACTCCGAAGGTACTTTGCTACGAGCCATGGAAACTGCAGGAAAAAATGTGGATGATGATGAGTTGCGAGACTTGATGAAAGAAAATGGAATTGGTCGTCCATCTACTCGTGCTGCGATTATTGAAACCTTATTCCGAAGAAAATATATTCAACGAAAACGGAAGCAAATCCTTCCAACTGAAACTGGAATTCAACTCATCGATATCATCAATAATCCAATGTTGAAATCGGCTGAACTTACTGGCCAATGGGAAAAACAATTGCGTGATATCGAAAATGGAGAGTACTCACCTAAGACTTTTATCGACAATATGAAAGTCATGGTTTCACAACTTGTGGACGAAGTAAGGATGGCAAAATCAGTTAAGATTTTTTCTGATGCAAAACCTGATACTAAGTTTGCCAAAAAGAAAAAACCAATTTCTAAAAATAAAATAGAAGGAGCTACTTGTCCAAAATGCCAACAAGGAAAATTACTAAAAGGTAAAACGGCTTACGGTTGTAGTCGATGGAAAGATGGCTGCAAGTTTCTTTTGCCATTTAAATTTATGGATAAAAAAATTCCTGAGAAACAATTGTCTCGACTCATTTCGCAAGGATCAACTATCCAAATTAGAGGATTTAAAAAGGATGGAAAAAAGGTAAATGGGAACTTAAAATTCAACGATAACTTCGAACTATTTTTAAAAGAAAAAGAAGCTCGAAAAGTAGGAAGTCAAAAACTAAAAACGGCTTCCATTAAAAATAAAAAGGCGAGCATGCTCTGCCCAAAATGTGGAATTGGAAATGTTGTAAAAGGAAAAACGGCCTACGGTTGCAGTACTTGGCAAAATGGATGCACCTGGCGTTTTTCATTTGACGAAGTTCGAAAACAAGCAACGGGAAAAACCATGACCAAAGAATTAGTAGAAAATATCCTACGTGGTGATCTGCTTTAACAGACCTAAAAAAAAGAGCAAAGCGACTCTCTCAAAATAAATAAAAAAGTATGAAAATAATCGGTTGGAATTGCAATGGAGCATTTAGAAATAAAAGCGGAAAAAATAATTAGTATCTATAAGTTAATCAAAGAGTTTATGGTAAATTAGAAGAAAGAAAAAATAACACCAAACCTATTTTTCAACATATGTTGAGAGTTTTTAAAAAGTGGCTTTAGAAATTTGCACTTTATTTAAACCAACAATGTTGTATGAAAAAAATAACCATTTTATTCTTCACTCTACTTCTTGGTGTTTCTCTGTTTGCACAAGATGAAGAAAAGAAATTAAAACTTTCCCTCCAAACAGATATATTGTCTTATTCTTTATTTAATCCAAGCGGCTATTCCATATGGCTTGGCGGTCAAAAGAACCTGAATCAAATTTTACTGGTATTTGAGAACAATCCTGATGTTGAACAGTCTTACCATCTCAGAACAGGAATAAAAGAGGATGAAAATCTTTTAAGACTTGTTCTATCAAGGTATGTGGGTTCAGATAAATGGTATAAGAATTTTTATTATGGATTAAATCTCGAATACTATTGGAGTGATTTGGAAGAAATAGTAACACGGGAGCAACAAAATAAGAACAACTTCAGAATAGGAACCCAATTCGGATACTCATGGACACCTTGGCGAAAAAAAAGTAATTTTCTTCGGAATTTAGATATAATACCTTGGGCAGCTGTCAATTACAGACTAAACAATGATGAAACTACGACTTTTGAAGTAACTGGAAATATCCACGATAATCAGGACAAATTCTATTTTCCTTTCGGACTTAATATTTCATTCACACTTTATCAAAAATAAATTGACATGATTTTTCGAATTATTTTTATATTATCAACTATTATACTTTTTTCCTCGTGCATTGAAGAATTTCCCTTATTGGAAGAATCTGATGTCAGATACTCTACCACAGAACAAATGGAAATTCCTGATGATGCAAATTGGACAGGAGTTGGTTTGGCAAAAGAACTCATAAACATAAATGAACAACTGGTATTCGTTGACCTTGGACCAAATCCTATATCTACCGAGGAATGGGATGACTTTAAGGTCATAGTACCTTGGTTGAAGAACCTCGACAGAATTACTTTGTTTGATAGTTCCTATATAGCCCGTTCTCCTCTTCGGCCTCGTGACTGCAATTCTTGTGAAATTTTGATAGAGTATAAAGGTTATACCTGGGCACAATTAGCTGAGATAAAAGCTTTGAGCTATATTCCTGATGAGACAGATAACGATAAACCTGAAGCAGGACATCTTGTGATTAAAACAATTAAAAAATGCCAAGCTATTCGATTTAATGAAGGTCAGACAGTTTATGAGCTTACTGATAATAACGGCAATTACTATATCATGCATGCAATAGAGGAAGGAAGTCAAACCACCGATGTAGATTTACCAGAGGGTTATTCGATTAGCACCAGAGTACTTGATGAACCGCTTTTTATATCTCCTTTTGGAGGTGGAGATGATTGTTTTTACAACATAGTAACTGATCACTTAGGACAAGGATATCATCAGTATATTTATTCAAGTCCATTTTTTCCTGAATAATTTCTTCAGGTCAATTTAAGTTTAGGCATGGTGAGTTAGTTAAACACTTATATTGACTAAGGCATTGTTTATTGGAGCAATGGAGTTTTATCAAAAAAATAACTTCAAGATGATAAATAAATTAATGGTGATTACAACCCTGTTTATAACAATCTTATTTGTTTCATGTGGTGATATACCTACATCAGAAGAATTAGGACTAAGGTATGTGACCAAACCAGCATTTGAAATGCCTGAAAATATTGCATGGGAAAAAGTTGGATTCGCTAAGGAAATCATTAATTCTAAAGAAAAAATGGTTTACTATGGCGCAGGTTCTAACCCTATCTCTATGAAAGAATGGGACAACTTTAAAGTGAAGTTCCCATGGGTAAGAAACCTTGACAGAAACCTCCTATTTTCTAAAACAGTATTTCTACGTTCTCCAAGTGCTATGTCGAATTGCAAAGGCACGGATTGTTTGAAAGAAAAAGAATACCAAGGTTATTCATGGGTAGAATTAGCGCACCCTCAGGCGATTGATTTTATACCAGAAAAAACAGATACAAAAAAACCAGCAGAAGGTCATTTGGTCGTAAAAGTGATTAAGAAATGTCAACTCGTTGTTTGGGAAAATGAAATCTTTGAGCTATCCGACGATAAAGGAAATAAATTTGTTATGCATGCTACCGAGTCGGGTACACCTAATCTCGATGTAATCTTACCAACAGGATATACCTTACAAAAAGTGACTATTGATGAACCACTCACCCTTGTACCTTTTGGTGAAGGCGAAGATTGTTATTTTAATATCGTAGGCGACCACTTAGGGCAAGGCTATCACCAATACAAATATGCAAACGAATATTACCCTGAATAAATGAAAGAACAACTTGAATATTATATCAAATCAACCCTTAAGAATCCAAAGGAAGAAGAAATCAATGCGATTCTCGAAATTTTTCATTTAAAAAAATTTCAGAAAAACGAGTATTTCAAATACCATGATGAAATTTGTAAAAATCTTGGATTTATCATTGAAGGTAGTTGCAGGCATTGTATCATTAAAAACAATGGGGATGAAATAACAGGTAGAATTTCCAAGAAAAACGATTTCGTTTCTGACGTTATCAGCATAAGAACAAAAGGGAAAACACCAATCTTTGTACAAGCGACAGAACCTACTACAATATTAGTAGCATCGGTGAAAGATGTAGAAAACCTACTTGAGGTTAACTTAACTTTCAACAGGTTACTTAGAGAATATTTGGCAGATAATTTAGTCGAAATGGGAAAAATGCGAATATTATTTTTAACAGGTACTGCAAAAGAACGTTACAGACTTATTTTGGAAAATAATCCGAACTTATTGAAAAATGTTCCCCTTCGTTTCATTGCTACAATGATAGGAATTACTCCAACTCAATTAAGCAGAATTAGAAATAAAAAGAATAAATAATTTTTTCTGAAGTCTCATCACTTAGATGTTATATAGATAACTACACTAGACATAGAGTCCCCTCATAAGTAAAACTTCCACATTTTTTTTAAATCACAAAAATATAAAAACCCTCTCCTATCCCTCCCCATTTCCCTACATTTTCCTAACTTCGCTAAACAAAAAACAGACTTTCGCATTTTAGATTATACAATGAAGTATCAATTAATTTTTCTTTTACTCTTATTCACTTGCCTAGGTTTTCAGTCTTCGAAAAAAGCGCCGCTTTCTGCTCGAATTGCCAACTATGAAATGGAGGTGAAATTAGATCCTGAGCAAAAAAAATTAACGGCTCATACTAAATTGGTTTGGACAAATCCATCAACTGATACTGTATCTGACTTGCAATTTCACTTGTATTATAATGCTTTTAAAAATTCGGAATCTACATTTTTTAGTGAACGAGGATTACCTTCACTTTTTAAAACATCATTGCAAGAAGACTGCAATTGGAGTTGGGTTGAGATCCAAAACATGACAGATAGCGACGGAAATGATTTAGCTTCTAACATGCATTATATTCAACCTGATGATGATAACAAATCCGATCAAACGGTTTTAAGAGTGCCACTTCCTCGACCAGTTTTACCCAACGAATCTATCGAAATTGAATTTGATTGGATTGCAAAGATTCCAAAAACGATGATTCGAACTGGATACAATAAAGATTTTTATTTTATGGCTCAATGGTATCCAAAAGTTGGCGTCTACGAACCAGCTGGAATGCGATATGCTGAAGAGGGTGGTTGGAATTGCCATCAATATCATTCGAGTGGAGAATATTATGGAGAGTTTGGGAATTATGAAGTATCGATGACTGTCCCAGAAAACTTCATGGTCGGTTCAAGTGGTACACAACCTAATCCTCCAAAAAATAATGGCGACCAAACAAAGACTTGGACATTTGAGGTAGATGATGTAATTGATTTTGCGTGGGGAACTTCACCTCATTTTGTCGAGAATAAAATGGATTGGAAAGGTATCGAAATTCGACTTCTCACCTACCCTGAACATGAACATTTTAAAGAGCGTTATTTTCACATCATTCCAATAGCCTTAGAATATTTCGAAGAGAATTTTGAGAAATATCCTTATCCGAGTTTGACGATTTTAGCTCCACCTTTTCATGGGATTTTTACAGGTGGAATGGAATATCCTACTTTGATTACTACTTTAAATAATTGTCTCCTTCCAGAAGGTGTTCGATCGACTGAAATCTTGGCGGTGCATGAATTTGTCCATCAATATTTTCAACAAATCGTAGCGACCAACGAAATGGAAGAAGCTTGGATGGATGAAGGAATTACCAATTTTTACGAAGGGGTAATTATGGATAAAGTTTATGGAGAGAAATCTTCCACTATTGATTTCATGGGCATCAAAACAGGAAATGCAGAAAGTGATCGAGTGAGTTATTTTAATATGGAAAATCCTGCAATTGCCCCAAATTCATTGGAAAGTTGGGAGTTTCCTGGAGGTTCATATCACACTATTCAATATAGTAAGTCAGCAGTTTGGTTAAATACCTTGAAAAGAATTGTTGGAGAAACCACTTTTAAGAAGGCCATGAAAACTTATTATTTGCGTTGGAAATTTAAACATCCAAGTGCTAAGGATTTTGTTGAGGTCGTGAATGAGGTGGTTGCTAAAAATCATCCTGAAGAATTTGGAGAAGGTATGGATTGGTTCTTTCAACAAGTACTTTACGGAACAGAAATTTGTGATTATGCCGTAACTTCCATTTCTAATAACCATAAAATTACATCTTCTGGGATTTTTGATAATTTAGAAGAATGTGAACAATCGGAGGATGCTAAAAATGAAAATGGTGAAACAATTATTGCTTCCAACGTAGTTGTTCAAAGATTGGGAACAATGACGCTTCCAATGGAAATATTAATTCAATTTGAAGATGGAAAAGAGGTAATCGAAAAATGGGATGGAATATCGACAATGAAAACATTTAGCTACGAAGGAACTAAAAAAATTGTGTGCGCAGAAATAGATCCTGAGCGGAAAATATTTTTAGATAAAAACTTTCTTAACAATAGTTTCACTAGTAAACCTAACGTTAGTGGTGTTCGAAAGTATGTCAATGAATTTATGTTTTGGATGCAAAATGCAATGGAAGGTTTAGGAATGTTGATTTAGAAATTAAGTATCAGATACTTTTATATTTAAAAAAATGGCAATAATAAAATCCTACCAATCCGGTTGGAAAAAAGTTTGGAAAAATAAAAAGATGTGGGGACTTCTCTACCTCTTGAATTTTGTATTTGCATTGTTATCAGCAGTTCCATTTTCAGGTTTTTTAAGTAAATCGGTTGGACATACTTTGGAAAATTCCAATATGTTAAATGGATTTGATTATACTTTTGTTTCTGACTTGATGCGAGAATATGCAAGTGGATTGTCAGTTATCATGAGTCTTTCTCAAGGAATTATTTTATTGTTTTTTATCTTTTCTATATTCTGGATGGGTGGTATTTTATCCATTTTAAAATTAGAAGAGGACGATTATTCTTTTCGAAAATTTTGGCAAGGAAGTGCTGTTTATTTTTGGAGATTGATTCGATTGACTTTTTATTTTACTTTTTTCCAGGCATTACTTTTAGGACTTTTTGCTTTCATATTTTTGCAGCAAGGTGTTAATCCTCTTGAAATAGAAAGTGAAGTATCGATCATTAATTCTTTGATGATTATGCTTCCGCTTTATTTCTTATTTGCTACCATCCTTTTTATGATTCAAGACTATGCAAAAATTCATATTGTCCATACTAAAAAGAAAGTAATTTTCCATTCAATAAAAAAAGCATTTGCTTTCGTTATCAAAAACTTTAGAAAATGCTTTGGTTTATACCTTTTGAATATTTTGACTTTTGCAGTTTTTTTTGGAATCTATTGGGTTTTAAGTAATAGCTTTAAAAGTAATTCTACTCCTACCATTTTCCTTTTATTTTTGATTGGGCAAGCGTTTATTTTCAGTCGTATTGCGGTGAAGTTATTGAACCTAGGAAGTGCTATGGAATTGTATAGAAGTGAATCTAAATCTAATTAGAATTTAGTATAAAAGAAGACGACTCTGATGAGTCGTCTTCTTTTTATTTATTTGTTCGATCTATAAAAATGAAAGATCGGAATATCAACAGAAATGGTTGCTCCAAACCTCCAAGCGTTCGGTTGCAACTCATTATTTTGATCAGTAATTTTTCTAAGAAGCGGCGTGTATTGCGCTCCCAACATAAATGCCATCGGCGTATTTCCGATTCCCCAAACAGCATGTACTCCTGGAGAAATTATTTGTTCCCACTTGATTTCATCTGGAAACCCTTCCCCTTCAGAATTGCTCCATCTATAACTAAAAGCAGCGCCAATATCCACAATCGATGTATACAAGGAAAAAGAATGTCCTTTCGCATTCATACCATAAATATTATTTCCCCAATTTAAGGACAAACCAATTGGCGCAGTCACTCCCGTTACAAAACTTTCATTTTCAGTTCCTGCATTTGTAGTTTCCCATCCTCCATAAAGTCCAGGATAAGAACTTAGACTTACACTAAATTGACTTTGTCTTTTTACTCTGTACGAACCAACAGGAGCAGCATATTTGTTAATAATTCCTCTAATGTCTTGGGTGGAATTTGCTGAAAGAACGTCAACCATAAACCCACCGTAATACATGAAATTTTTCACAACACCTTTAAGAATTTTTATTTCTTGTTTGATTTTTTTGTCGGAACCATTTAACGCTAATTTCTTTTCTAAATGATCAATTCTCACTTGAACCAAAGGCTCCATCATTTGCATAGAATAAATCATTAGTTGACCATAATCTTTTTTCTGACCAGCATCAATTGCTAAAATAGTTTTTTGGGCAACGGGTCGGTAAGTTTTATAATAAGGACTTGTGAAATAAAATTCAGAATTTGAAAAATAAGCTAACTCAATTGAAAAATCTAAAAACTCAAAAACCGAATTAGCAAAATCTAAAACTGCTTCTTGGTACTTTAGTTTGTCTTGATCTTTCAAATATTTTTTATTTTGAAAATCTGATTTACTTTTTTCTAATTTTTTTATTCTAGTCAAAAACTTACCAGCCATCTTAGTAAAATCAACAAAGTTTGTTTGGATTAAATCTCCTAAAACAAGTTGTGTGTTAAGTTGAGGGACTTTTATCCTATCAAAATTTTCTCGCTCTTGTTGATATATTAACGCAGAAAAATAAAGTGGTGCATCTTCATTATTATCAAATAATTCCCGAAAATCATTTCGAGAAACTAAAGCATCTCCATACTCATATGCTTTCAAATTATCTCTTAACAACCCTGCAACTCTTAGCATTTGAATTAGTTGAGTTTCATTATCTTCAAACTCTTCATAAAACGAATCTATTATTTCGTTTAAATTAGATTCACCCTGTATTTCTTTAAAAATATATCCCGCCATCATAAATAATTGCAATTCAGGTTTATTTTTAAATTCAAAATAATCTGGATGAGTTTGTACCATCAATTGGAAATTTTGAGGAATAGCATTGAGATCTTCTTCAAATGCAGTCATCCACACTTCTCCCATTGAAGGCACTTTGAAGACATCATTATTTTTTAATAAAAAATGAGTATTGGGCATCAATGAAGTAAGTTCTGTAGATTGGTCTACCTGCGCTAAGAATCGATCAAAAAATGCGAGTAATAATTCTTCTTTGACTCGATCAACTAAAAATTGAGAGGTGGCGTCTACAATTTTTGTAGTCATAGTTGTAGGATTAGTAGCAGGAATACTGGTAACGGGAATCCCAGCTGCTGGCTCGATAATATTATCTAACATTTCTGGATCATAGTCTCCCTCAGTTTCTTCAATCTCATATTTTTTTGAATATTTCTCTTGAAAACAATCACTAGTTGAGGGGGCTAATACTACTCTATCATCTTTCAAGAAAGTATAATAATCTTCTGGTAAAGAAGGATTGCATTCCAAAATCAAGTGATAGTCTTCACTTTGTATTTTTATTTTAGAATTGGCGTTTTCAATAATGTACTCATTAAAATCAACGACAATACCAGGATCAAAACTTTCATAATCAAAATCCTTTCGAAATGGATCTTCGATAAAAAGTAAAACTTGATAAAAGTCTTTATAATCTATTGAATCAAAATCTGTTTTTTCAAGATAAACATTTAATAAATCCCCCAAATCATTCCGACTTAATAGATCTTCATAATTTACTAGAATTTTTGTTTCGTTAAATGCATCTTGGGAAAAGGAAAGCAAAGGAAATAGAAAAAAAATTAGCACTAAAGGTTTCTTCATCTTGGAGTTATCATTTTGTTTGGAATAAAGTTATAAAAGAAAATTAAATATGATACTTTTCATATTTAATTTTTTAAAATAAAAAAAGCTACCGGCAAATCAATGCCGATAGCTTTTCGAAATACTGTTATCAAAATCAGTAAATAGTTTTAGTTTAAGCTTTCATTTTTATACTATCTAAAATTCTCGGATTGCTTTCCATGATCCTGTGATTGGAAGAGTACCTCCCCCATTTGGATCGTCAATATTTCCAGTAAAAGTTCCTGAATTAGTCTCACCAATTACAGCTGAATATTGACTAACGGTAACTGTCATATCTGTTCCTGTAATAAATGTTCCGTTTGGAGTTGAGAAGTAAAAACTGATTACATCAAATGTTCCTGGTCCATCAATAATTGCTTCTAATGAAAATGAATTTTGATTGGCATCATTTCCATATAAATAATGATATCCATCACCTGTGCCTAATGAATCAAAAAGAGAAACATACTCTGTCATCGTAAAAGTAGTTCCATCATAATCATAAATGATGTACTCTGCTAATGAAATACAAGCTTGTAATTCTCCGAAGTCAACTGGACTTGTAGCAGGAAATGAAGTCGCATCACTTTGAGTAAAATCATCTAGATCTACAGCTGTAATTTCAACATCAGTTGCTGTTCCACAATGAGTAAATGTGTAATCTATTGTTCCATCCGTGGTATATGCATAATATTCTGCCCAACCTAATTTGATTTTTGCGTATCCATTTACTACTGGATTATTATCACAATCAACCAATGTTCCAGTTATGGTCATGGAATTATCAACAACAGTTGAAGGATCAATATTTATTGGATCTAAAGTAATATCTGTTGTAAAAGGTCCTATTTCTTGAGTATGAATTGCATCGCCACAATTCGTGTAAGCAGCTGGGTAAACATTTAGAGTAAATGTTGTATTCGTTGGAACTTGTCCTGAAAATACTCCTGTTGAATTAGTCACATCACAAGCTGTACTTTCCCATCCATTATTATCGAATGTCAAACAAACGTAAGCTCCTTCTAATGCAACTCCTTCTAACAATACACTTCCATCCAAATAAATTAAATCCCAATTAATGTCGCAATTCCAATAAGTGAAGTGAGAAACATCTCCTACATATTCACTTCCTTGTAATGTTGCTTTTCCTTCTTCTTTCCAAACTCCGTTAGTTTCATCAAAATACCAAAGTGGAATTTCAGCAGGTGCAGAACTTGTTTGAGCACTTGGAACTGGCATCGTTAACTGAACCGTTTTGCCATCAGCAACATTTAATAATTCGCCACCGCTTCCTAATAATTCTACGGCAACCATTCCATAGGTAGTCATTCCTTCTTCCACATTATCAGTAGTAATTCCTCGAAGATCTCCAGGCATGATCGATAAAATATTGTCAGCCGTCGGGTCTAAATATTGAGCAGCGACTTGAACTGTTCCTGTGTATGGATTTCCATTAGCATCAGCAACAGCATTGGCTGGGAATTCTAATTTTACTCCTTCTGGAGTAGTTACTGTTCCTCCGCTTGCTGTTACAGAACCTTGAATTGTTTTTTCCAATAGGCTAATTCTTACATTTGATCGCTGATTTTTATAAGCGAAAAATGTTCGAGAACCATGGAAGTATCCAGCTTTCTCAACAGTTACAAAAGCACGGTTTTCAGGGACAGTCACATTTTCAAATTTGAAAATTCCATTAGCATCTGTATTTGACGTTTCATTTCCGAAACTTACGATTGCATCAGAAATTGGAGCGTTATTTACATCAGTAACAATACCTGCAACAGAGGTACTTACATTTAAAAAAGTTCTAGTAGTGTCAACTGGTGGTGGGTTGTCGTCTATAACTGGGTCTTTTTTACATGAGGCAAAAACGAGCATTCCGGCTAACACGAAAAGAATAATTTTTTTCATCTGAATTGATTTTTTTTGTTTAAAAAATTAGATTTTTTCTGAATTGAAATAAGATGGTAGTCATCTTATTGGGTGTTCAACTGCTATCACGGAAGGTTGGGTTGAAAGGTTGGGTTGGGTTGGATTTTTTTTTACCCCCGACCCCTAAAGGGGAGTTTTAGCTTTCCTTTTATTTGGATGAATTCTTTCATTGATGTAGAAATTACTTTGATTAATACTAGTGAATTATTTTATTAATTCTAATCAACTAATTTAATTTTTACTGCCGTCCACGTTTTTTAAAGTTGCTTTTTTTATGCAAAGCTTAGTCTTGTTGTCCAAAATTATACATTTCAAAATTCAGAAAATAGTTCTCAGATCTTACTTGCTAGCAAGGAGCTAAATCAATGAAAGTATAAATAATTTAAAGAAGGAAAGCTAAAACTCCCCTTTAGGGGTCGGGGGTTTCGTAAACCATTTATATAAAATAGGCACTACCACCAACGCCAAAAGAGTACTCGAAATCATTCCTCCGATAATCGTAATCGTCAATGGCGACCATTGATTCGTTCTTTGCAAAGTCAAAGGAACTAACCCCAAAATCGTCGTAATCGAAGTCAAAACAATCGGTTTAAACCTTCGCTTGCTTCCAATAATAATCGCTTCTTGCAAAGTCATCTGTCCTTCTTCCACCAATTGATTAATATAATCAACTAAGATAATTGAGTTGTTCACCACGATCCCAATCAAACTAATCAATCCAACAAATGCAAAAAATGAAAATGGCCAACCTGTCAAATAAAGCGCGATAAATGATCCACAGATTGCCAAAGGAATAGCTGAAAAAACAATAAAAGGTTGCAAAACAGATCGAAACTGTAAAACTAAAACTGCAAATATCGCCACCTGCGCTAAAATCAAAATTACTCCTAAACTCCCGAAGGTACTTTGTTGTTCTTTATATTCTCCTCCGATCACAAATTCGTATCCACGTGGTAAATCTATCTTTTCTAACTTCTCTATAATGCCTTGAGTGATTGGAATTGTTTTATCCAAATCAGTAACTCCTGCAAAAACCGAAGTGTTTCGTTTTAAATCTAAATGCTCGAATTGCGCCACTCCTCCTTCAAATTGAACATCAGCAATATGATTCAAAGGAATTTGTCCTCCCATTCGATTAGCCACATATATTTTATTTAAATCTTCAATGCTTGGCGACTCATCAAAAGGCATTCGAATCACTAAATTATAATCTTCATCATCATCCAAAGTGACTTTATCAATTGCTAAACCATTTAAACTTGCTCGAACTGTTTGATCAAAATCTAACTCTGAAACGCCAAGCAAGCCTGCTTTTTCTTTGTTCAAATTTATTTTCAATTGCGTCTGATCACGACGCATCGGATTGTTGATGTTAATTACATTTGGTGTAGCTGCTAAAGTATCCTCAACTTGAAGAGATATTTCTTTTAATACTTTTAAATCTTCTCCCACAATTTGAATTTCGATGGGAGCAGGAACTGGAACACCATTTTTTAATTCTTCTGTCGTGATTTGAGCACCAAGGTATTTTTTAAATTCTTTCCTTAAATCTGCAATAGTTTTATAAAATCGACTTTGATCCCATTCTGTAAAATTGACCAGAACTTCTCCGCGAGATTTCATGTAAGAGGCTGGAATCTTATTGTAATAAATTTGAGGATTTCCATGCCCGACACTTGTAGTATAGTCTTTCACATAATCCATCGTATCTAAAATAGATTCTACAAATTGAATCGCTTTATCCGTTTCATTCAAACTTGAACCACGAGGTGTTCTCACATCTATAAGCAACAAAGGTTTGTCAGCTGTGGGGAAAAAACTAACTCCAATTTTTGGAAATAATGAAACACTAAAAAATAAAATCACAACAGATAAAACGATTATCAACGCTCCCCAGTTTAAGGAGAATTTCAAGATAGGATCATAGATTTTTTCTTCCAACCAATTAAAAAATTGATCCGCATAAGAAGGCTCCGATTTTGCTTTTTTAGCCATCACCCAGTTCGATAAAATCGGTGAAAATGTCAAAGCTAAAATTAATGAAATAACTAAAGTAAAAATTACAGTAAATGGTAATGATTGCAAAAACAACCCTGCTCCTTCTCCCAATTGGCTCAATGGAAAAAATGATAAAACCGTCGTAACCGTCGAACTAAAAATTGCTAACCCAACTTCAGAAGCACCTTTCATAGCCGCTTCTCTTCTCGAAAATCCTTCTTGAATGAATCGATTAATATTTTCAATGACGACAATTCCATTGTCTACCAAAAGCCCCAATGCGAGCACCAATGAAGCAATCGAAATTTGTTGTAAACCAAATCCTGCACCTTTCAATAATCCCAATGACAAAATCATACACAATGGAATCAAAGTGATAATGATAAATGCAGATCGCCAACCCAACACTAATAAGATCACAATTCCAACCAACAAAACTCCTTGCAATAAATTGATAAAAAAATCATTAATCCGACTCTTTACTGCTGAAGCTTGTTCGAAAGAAACATTCAAGTGAACATTACTCGGCAACTCACTTTTATATTCATTGGCTAAGAGTTGAACCTCTCTATCTACATCAATTATATTCTCTCCCGTTTTTAATTTTAAAGAAATAAAAATGGATTTCATCTTATTGAATTCTGCTTTCCATAGCAGGTCTTCGTGTTCCATTTTTACTTCTGCAATATCCCTTAGGTAAACTACCCTATTGTTACCTGCAGCAATAATAGTATTTTTTATCTCTTCTATATTTTCATAACCTCCTGTACTTTTTATTGTGAAATTTTTAGTTCCTGCTCCAACATTCCCACCAGGAATATTTACATTATTTGATTTTAAAACTCCAGCGACTTGACCTAGGTTAATATTCTGTGCAGCCATTCTTTGATAATCCAAAGAAACTCGAATTTCTTCCGCAGGGTTAGCTTCAATTTTTATTTTATTTAACCCTTTGACTGTTTCTAATTTATCTTCTAAATCCTCTGCCAAGTTTTGTAATTCACTATAACTTACATTTTCAGAACTCAATGCAAAGACCAAATAATTTACCATATCTTCGGGTTTGATCTGCCGCACATCAAACAATGCAATACCTTCTGGCAAATTCCCTCGTACACTATTTACCTGCCTTAATACTTCATTATATTTCTCCGTATAATCACCATCAAAGTCAGAATGAATACTTACTCTTGCCAATCCTTCCGAAACAAATGCTTCAATTTCTGTAATTCCATCCAACTCATTAATTGCCTTTTCCAATGGATCGACAATCAAATTTTCCATATCCTCAGGACTCGTCCCTGGATATACTACAATCATATTATAAAACGGAAATGATACTTGTGGATCCTCCGATCGAGGCATACTGATGAATGATCGAATACTCAAAACGATCGCTATCAAAATTACGATAACAACGAATTGTGCATTACGTATGGCTAATCTAGTTAAGTTCATTTGTATATTTTAACTCGTAGGTAACTGAACTTTAAAAGTCCAGCTAGGTTTCGTGAAAACTATTTTATATAAATTCTATCTCCATCAACTAAGTAGGCTGCACCTGTGGTCACTACTTTTTCAATTATTTCACCGTCAGGTTTTTTAATAAAAATAGAATGGTTAGTAATATGAATAGGTTCAACAGTTAGCTCTTTTGCAATAGTATCAGATTGGGTTGGAACAAAAATCTTTACCTCTCTTTTATCTCCTTCTACCATTGATTGAATCGGTAACTCCAAGTAAGGATCTCTTTCTATTGGACTTATTTTAGCACGACCGATATAACCATTTCGAAGTCTTTTATTTTTGGAATCAATCGAAATTTCTACTTCAAATGTTCCAGTCATTGGATCAGCAGACTCGGCGATATTGACAATTTTTCCTTTAAAAATTTCATTGGGAAAAGCATCAAAATCCACTTCTGCAAAACTTTTCATTTTCACTCGATTGACATCTTTATCGGATAGTGAAACCTTCATTACATAAGTACCTCCTCTAGCGGAAGCAATCATTAAGATAGGTTGTCCTGGAGAAACCAATTCATTTGGTTCTGCTAGTCTTCGAATTACACGTCCATTAACCGGACTGATTATTTTAGCGAATTTCTGATTGAATTTAGCAATTTTCAAGTCAGCTTCTGAAACTTGTAAAAGCGTTGTTAGGTCATCTATATTTTCTGAAGTCGCAACTGAATCAGCGAACATTTTTTTCACTCTTTCTAGATCTCTGGTTGCTTTTTGAACAGCTCTTTCTGCTTTTAAAACTTGGGCATCAATTTCATTGGTTCTCATGGTTGCTAGTAAACTTCCTTTCCGAACATAGTCTCCTTCTCGGGCTTTCAGCGAAGAAATAAAACCACCAATTTTAAATGAAAGTTTCAGTTCGGTATCAGAACCAAGTCTTCCGATGGCTTGAATTGGAATCGGATCAGTTTTAGTTTCGACTGATTCAATTTTCACAAAATTCTTCTTTTGTGCTGGTGCAGACTTATCATTTTGATGATGATCGACTCGGCAGGACATCGAAAAAAGAATAATTGAAAACAAAAGAAATTTCCTCATGATTTATTTATGCTAAGTATTGAATTTTGTTTTTAAAAATTATTGTTTCCTAGGTATCGAATCCATTGGAGTTATCCGATACCTGATTCAATTGGAAAATCCACTTTAGATTCCAAATCTTCTACTAATCACCAATTACTTTTTCAAGCTCTGCCAAAAGAATCAAATAATCATATTTAGAAAGAACTCTTGACATTTTACTCGTGGTCAAACTATTCTGAGCTTGGATTAATTCTATCAAGATAGCTTTATCATTTCGATAGCGAGCATTGATAGCATCGTAACTTTTTTTTGCACTTTTAACGGCAACTTCTTCTGCTTGCATTCTAATTTGCAGAGAACGAATTTTATAAAAAATCTGTGTCACTTGCATTTCTACTTGCTGCGAAAATCGCTTTCTATCATTTTCCAATATTCGTTGATCGACCTGAATTTCTTCCATCTTCTTTTTTCTCAAACCACCATCAATGATACTCCAATTCATTCCTAAGCCAATCGTATACAATGGACCTCCTGCATCAAAATTAAATGACTCGGTTTGTAGACCAATACCACCCGAAATGCCAAGAGTCGGTTTTTTTTCTTTATCAATTCTTTTTTGATTGAGAGAATTAACAGCAGTAGCAACATCCATTTTTTTAAATTCTAATCGGGATTGTAATGCTTTATTTTTTAGAGTTGTAATATTATCCGTCACTTCAATCACTCCTTTCAAAATATTTTCATCAACGATAACTTCGGCTTCTAAAGGTTTGTTTAGCAATAAATTAAAATATGCTTTTGCTAAATCTTGTTGTTCTTTCACCATCGCTTTTTGGCTTTGCAAGTTTGCGATTTGAAATTCTACATCTGATAAAATATCAGGAGTAGCTTTGTCATATTTGACTAACTTTTTATTGAACGCCAAAACCTCTTGAAGCAATTTTGCAGTTTCGTTCATAATAGCTAAACCCTCGAAAGTTTTAAGGTAATTATAATAGCCGATTCTAATCTGAGCGATGATCTCTTTTTTACTTAATTCAATATCAAGATCATGAAGCCGAAGCAACTCTTTTTGAATTATCTGATTATATTTTATCGAACTATTAATGAGTGGTTTTGAAACGGTCAATTGTAAATCCAAAAAATTATTAGGTGTTAATTGGATTTTTTCATTTTCAATATTACTTGGAAAACTAGTGGTATTTGTCAACTGATTCAGCGTTCCATAAACTGGATTGAACAAATCACCCAAAGGAAATAAAAGTTCTCTTCCTCCTTCTGCAAATAAATAACTTGCGCTCAGATCTACATTTGGTTTCCACAATTTACTGGCTTGCTCAACTTTAGAATTTTGTTTATCCTTTTTTAAAATTTCGGATTGGATACTCAAATTTTGATTCAAAGCTTCATTGATATAATTATCTAGCACCTTACTTTGAGCAAAACCAATTTGAAAAATACAGAATTGTAAAAAGGTAAAAAAGAAAAGAAATTTCTTGATTTTCATTTTAAAGCATTTATGATAAAACAAGTATAGTCCAATTTGAAATGATCTGAAATCCAATACTGATGAACTGTCGGATTTTCAGGTTGAATTGCACTTCATTATTTTCAAAAAGTACCCAAATGAAATAAAAAAAAGACGAGAAGGTTTAAAAGAAGAATGGAAATACAAATATTGCTTTGTACTCCAAATGTAAGAGAAGGGTAAATGTTGTCAACAAAAAAACAAATGAATTTTAGAATTTTTATTTTTTGTTGGTCTTCTTTCCTAGAAAGAATTGGATGATTTTTTTAAAAAAATCTATAATAGGAGTACTACTTTTTTTTTCTTGTTTCTTAGTCATAATTATATTCATTTTCAAAATGATGTAAAATACATTTATCAAAAGGAGCCCAAGTTGCTGTTTTCACTTCTCCTTCCTTAAGGGTTTGGTTTGCCCAAGTATTGCAAGTTCGAAGCATATGATAAGACCCATTAGCTTCATAAAAATTATCATCATATCCATCATATCTACAACAATCAATTAAAACTGCTTTTCCATTTTTTGTATTGAGATGGTCAAGGATATATTGTTCCATCTTTAATAATTGCGCTTTGGATACTTTCGTTTTACGAATCATTTCCCCAGTTGTTGGTTTCTTTTTTAAAACCGTAACATGCATTGCTGTTGGAGAAGGAATTAAAGCGGCAGTCGCAGCTGTTTTAGCAGACAAATCTGCCCAAGTTGGGGTATCAAAATAGAAGCCTTTATCTCCCCAACCCATCGATAAATATTCGATTTCACTTCGATCAGTTTTAAAATTTCCTAAATCCAAAGCCTTATCCCAATCCAATTGTGCATCAGAAATTTCGAAACATATATCAGTATGAACTCCATTAGAAATGACATACAGATCAACTCCATTTTCAGCAGGTTTGAAATCTCCATTGCTAGGAATAATGGTCAAAAGAAACGTAAACAAAAAATATAAAGCGAAAAATGCTAATATCCCAAGGAAGGTTCTCCAGATAGTTTTCCCTATTTTTTTAATCATGATAGTATGTTTTTCGTTTTCAAAAAATGGAAACGAATGAGAAGTTGTTTAACTAAGTTTTCTTAAATGTACCTCTAATTTGTAAAAAATTGACGGAAATAGGCTATAAAATTGCTTTTCAAGTAATGAAGTTGTTTTAAAATGTCTTACTGAAACCGAGTTGAAAGGCATTCTAAAACAATTTCAGTTTTCTTAAGATTTATTTAAACTTTAATATCCAAAAAAAACATAATATCTATAAGGCATTCAAACGTTAAGGATTGGAATTATAATTGATTACAAAAATAAAGAGGTACACCTTTTTTTTCTAATTACTTAATCAATAAGTAAGAACTAAAGTACAAATAAAACAACAGCAGGATTTCTGTGTAAATAGAAAAATGAGACAATTTGGGGGGTACTTGGTATTAACTGTAAGAATAGAATTAAAATCCTTATTATAGATAGTAAACTAAATTTAGAACCTTAAAATTTAGTTAATATTGAAATAAATATAATTTTTTTCAATGCTTGATTATAGATATTAAAATATTTTATTATTTTTGTCAGGTAAATTATAATCGGGTAATATTTACTTCTTTTCAGAGTTACGTTTTATCCTCCCAGTAACACATATCATAATCACCAACACCTTCTTTTAGTTGTCTCAAAACCAATATTTGGAAATTGAAGATTTATCGTTGATTATTCAGCCTATCCTCATTTCGAAAACACTAGTTTAAGTTTCTATCGCAGAAATTTTCACAACCTATTTTTATTCATTATTTTCAAACCCGATTGATTATGAAAAAGCAATTAAAATTTGCTAGTGTAAAAGTTTTGTTCATTTTTATCTTCTCTGTTGGCCTCTCGAGTTTGGCTTCATCTAAGTGTGTTTATCTCAAACCTTTAAATATTAAAAAGATGGGAATGGGAAATATGCTTTCGTGGGAAACAACTGAAGAAGCTGATATTCAAACATTCGTTATTCAACGATCTACTAACGGAATCGATTTCAAAAATGCTGGTGATGTAAAAGGTGCAGGTTACTCTACTAAGGTAACTTCTTACAGATTTCTAGATTTAGTAAAGACAGGAGACAAAACTTATTATAGATTATTACATTATGCTGCAGATGGTAGTTTTACCATTAGTGAAACTTTCTTTTTAGGACAATCCAAAAATTCTAATTTGACAGTTGCATCAGTAAATAGTACTATTACAAATGATAAATTAAATGTAACTGTTTCTGCAAAAAAATCTATGACTGTAAATTTCGAAGTAAGAAATACAAGAGGTCGAGTGGTGAAGAAGGGAACTCAAAAAATTAGTGCTGGAAAAAATTCAATTAATATTAATTGTAAAGCATTTTCAACTGGAGCTTACAATGTGATTTTGAAGAATGGAAATAAAAATTCTAATATCACCATTAAAAAAGTTTCTGCTAGAGAAATGCCTCAGCTAGAATATAGTGTTGTTCATCTGTAACTACTCTTACTACGAAAAAAGCTGCATTTACTTAGTTGTAAATGCAGCTTTTTTTATTGGTAAATAACCTCATTTCTTATTTTGTAAAAATTGTTCGTAAGCATATTAAAATCATTTTTTTTAATCCTATTTGAATTTTTATATTTTTTGGGAAAATAAAGTCATGACTTTAGATGATCAAGAATTCGAAAATCCATTCCAAAATCATCCAACTCACCAATGGTTTTTCAGAACCTCCATATTTTTATTATTGATGGAATTTTTTTTGTTTTTACTAGGCAATAAATCAACTATTGATATTCAACAACATGACACTTATTATGTCATTTCTATTATTCATATACTTTTTGCTTTTAGCCTGACTTTAGCCCTACTTGGATGTTTCTATTATTTGTTATCTTATATTTTAAAGTTATGACTTAACCAAATATTGAGTAAATCACATTTTTACTTTACTTCACTTTCTATGACAGGAACTATTATCTTTATTTTGCATTTGGAAAAACTTTATATATCAATCCTAAATCCTTCCTTTGAAATATTCAATTCCATCTCAATAAACCTTCTTTTTTTTATCGGGATTTTCTTGATTGGTCACTTACTTTTTTTAATTAACATTGTTCAATCTTTTTTTCAAAAAACTAAAATAAAGTATTTTTAATTTTCCTAATTTCACTTTCAAAAAACATGAAAAACTTCCTCCTTCTTCTTCCCTTCATTTTGCTTTGGTCGTGTAAGTCACAACCTCAAACCTCTCCCCTTCTCGAATTATCTGAAAACCACAAAGTAATTTTTCTTGATAGCCTTGAAGCTGGAGAAGCAATCACAAAAGACGAAAAAGAGAACTACTTTTCCCTCGTCACTCCTCTCGATATTGCTATTCAAATGAAAAAGAATTTCGAACCTGAAACGCCACGGACGGAAATAATTAATGAATACAAAGCATTTTTAAAGACAGACGTTTTAAGTTTTTCCAAAGAAGAAATGGAGTTTGTAAATGAAGTTATAAAGGAAGCTTATGAAATGTCGAACCAAGTATCGAAATCAATTTTCCCAAAGGAAATTAAGTTGATAAAAACACATGCCAATCACTACGGGCAAGGTGCATATTACACTCGCGAAAATTGTATCATTATTCCTAAAGATGAATTGGATTTGAAAAACAAGGAAGGTTTTTTGGAAACCATATTTCACGAGATTTCACATATTTATACTCGATATCATCCTGAAAAACAAAAAGCACTTTATAAATTAATCGGTTTTTCCAACATAGGAAATATGTCAAACCTTTTAATAAAACCTGAATTAAAAAATCGAATATTACTGAATCCAGATGGAGTTAATTTTGCTTATCACATTGAGTTAAATGAAAGAAGTGGAAGACCTTATTCTGCCATTCCAATCATCAAATCAAATGAACCAAAATATATTAATTCCAAAAATGATTTCTTCGACTACATTGATTTTAGTTTGTACAAAATAGATATCCAACATGGTGTTCGAGTGAAAACTGATGCAGAAGGAAACACTACTATAGACATGGATAATGTTCCAGATTTTTTTGAAAAAATTACTACTAATACTGGTTACATTATTCATCCTGATGAGATCATTGCTGATAACTTTATGTATATCATGATGCGTGAAAAGAAGAATGGACTATTGCGAAGTTTTACCGATGACGGAATTGAACTATTGAAAAATATAAAAAGTATTCTGATAAATGAATCAATGAACTAGTAGTTTTTTTTAACCTCAAAAAGCACAAAAGATTCACATAAGAATTTCCTTTAAAATACTTTTGGGCCTTTTGTGGTTAAAAATCAAATGGGTGAAAATCATCAATTGAAAACCCATTTTCGTCGAAAATATCATTAACTTGTTCCCAACTCCATTAAATTTGAGCATCATTAAAAAAATGAAATATCATGAATGAAAAAAGATACAAAGCAGACAGCATCATTAAGAATCATGTCTTGTTTGCAACTGGTGCTGGAGCTATTCCAATTCCATTATTAGATTTTGCAGGCGTTACAGCTGTTCAATTAGATATGATGAAAAAGCTGACAAACCTCTACAATGAAAACTATTCTGAAAATGTTGGGAAAGCATTTATTGCTTCATTGACAAGTACTTCGTTGGCTCGAATGGGTGCCTCTCTAATCAAAGCAATTCCAGTCGTTGGAACTACATTGGGAGTTGTTTCCATGTCCATTATGTCTGGTGCTTCCACTTATGCTTTGGGAAATGTGATTACACAATTCTTAGAAAAAGGAATTGGATTTGAAGATTTCAACGAAGATATGGCTCGAAAAATTTATGAGGAAAATTTAGAAAAAGGGAAAAAAGTAGCTGAAGATTTGAAAAATAGAGCGGAGCAAAAAATGGAAGAAGTGCAAGATGATTTTGAAGTACCAACACCTTCAGGTGATGCAGAACCAACTTCTACTCCAAATAATCCTCCTCCAAAAGCTGAACCTGAAAATGATGTGTATGCTGAATTAATGAAATTAGGCGACTTGCGGGATAAAGGAATTATCACCGATGAAGAGTTTGCCAAAATGAAAAAAGATATCATTGATAAATTCTAAGAATTCAAAAATTAATATTTTAATCTCCGCTGACAAGGAGAAATTACAACAGGTAATTGGTAACCAATTACCTGTTGATCTTTTGAACCAATTCTCTCCTAAAGGTTCAAAGGGTATTCGAATTAGTGTTAGACGAAAAGGAAATATCGACCTTACGGCAGAAAATAATTCTTTAAAATATGAAGTTCCGCTAGAGATTTTTGCCCAAAAAGATACTCTGCTTGGGAATGTTGATGTGCTATTTGAAATATACCTTGGATTTAAAACTAAGTTCCTTTTTAAAGACGATTGGGAATTAGTTACTAGAACTCAAATGACTGGTTATCAATGGATTAAAAAACCGGAATTAGATTTTGGTATTTTCAATGTTCCCATCGATAAAATAATTTTAGATAACATCCAAGACAATAAAGAGATCCTTTGTAAACAGCTAGATGATAAAATGAGAACTACAGGAGATGTTCGCCCAATGTTAAGTCAATTTCTTCTAACTCTTCCTAATCCAATTCCAACACCTGCTGGCGGAAATGTTTGGTGGCAATGCGAAACTGTCAAAACTTCGATGAGTCCACTATTTGAAAAAGATGGAATTATTTATGGAAAAATAGGGCTGGAAGGAGCAACTGAATTTTCATATGGTAAGGATTTAGAAAAATTAACCACCGTATTAAAAGCACCTGACATCGTTCCTGATGTGGAAAAAGAAAGTCATTTGCAAACATATCTTTCTGTCAATTTTAGAGCAATTGAAGAGTCTGCATTAGCATTGTTAAAAAAACAAAAATTTGAATTAAAAAATCAAAGAGTTGAAGTCCAAGCGGTTCGTGTGGAACAAGTTGGGCAACGATTAAAAGTAGAAGCAGATTTAAAAGGAACTTTTGATGGAAGAATGATTGTGTTGGGAAAACCTGTTTTTGATAGTTCAAGAAACGAAATTCAATTAAAGGATGTCGACCTAGATTTGAAAGGAAATAATTTCTTGAGTAAAACAATGGTTGTCTTTTTAAGAAAAATTGTAGAAGAAAAGATTTCCGGTATTTTGAATTTTCCCATCCAAAACTCCATAGACATGGTCAATAAACAAGTGAAACATGTTGCATTTATGGATGGACTTTTTGCAAAGGGAAAAGTCAATGTGGTTGATATTCCACAGTTGGAAGTTCAACATGATGCATTGGTACTTAGTCTGTCAGTCAAAGGATATTTACAACTCGGTTTAGAAGAACGTAGTGGTCTGCTTTAGCTGACCTAAAAAAAAGGAGCAAAGCGACTCCCCAAAAAAATCAATTCTCAAAACCTAATTGAATAATTTCCTAGGCCAGCTAAAGCGTCCACCACATAATAGCTAATTGCTTGCGAATACTAGTTCCCCTTTCCTCTCCTTTTTATTTTTTCCTAATTTGCATCCATAACGAATCAAAAACGTTAAATCACTAAATGCAAATTTTCAAAAATACATATCAGTTTTTTTTCAAAAAACATCTCCGCAAAACAGGAGTTGTAATTGCGTTGTTATTTTTAGGATATTGGCTTTGTCTCCCCTCTCCTCTTTTTGATGATCCAACTTGTATGGTTTTGGAAGACAAAGATGGCAACTTGTTAGGTGCTCGAATTGCGGCTGACGGACAATGGCGATTTCCTCAAATTGATTCTGTCCCAAACAAATTTGCGCAGGCGATCATCACCTTTGAAGACAAGCGATTTTATAATCATTTCGGATTTGATATTAGAGCATTTCTTAGAGCTCTCAAACAAAATATTTCCAATCAAAAAATAGTAAGTGGAGGAAGTACGCTCAGCATGCAAACTATTCGAATGTCTCGTAAAGGAAAACCTCGAAGTCTTTTTCAAAAAATCATCGAAGGCATCCTAGCCACCCGCATGGAAATTAGTTATTCAAAAGATGAAATTTTAGAAATGTATGCTTCCCATGCGCCCTTTGGAGGCAATGTCGTTGGACTCGATGCTGCTACTTGGAGATATTACAATAAACCTCCTGAGAAGTTGAGTTGGTCGGAAGCGGCAACACTTGCAGTCCTTCCTAACAGCCCTGCATTAATTCATCCTGGACGTAATCGGAAACAACTCGAAGATAAACGTAATCGATTGATTGATAGACTTTTAAAACAAAACATCATCGATAAATTGACAGCTGATTTGGCAAAAGAAGAACCTCTGCCCAATAAACCTCATGCACTTCCAAGGCTTGCTCCTCACCTTTTAGATCGAGCGTACAAAGAACATTTTTACGGTAAAAGAAATCAACACACATTGGTTAAAACAACTATTGATCAAAATTTACAAAAACAAGTCAATGATGTTTTAAAAAATCACCAACAGACCTTACAAGGAAATGGAATTTTCAATGCGACAGCTTTTATCATCGAGGTTGAAACGAACAATGTAATCGCCTATGCTGGTAATATTCCTGGAGCTGGCAATTCTCATGGAGAACAAGTTGATATCATTCAAGCACCAAGAAGTACAGGAAGTATTTTAAAACCATTCTTGTACAGCTTTATGTTACAAGAAGGAGAAATTTTACCTGAGATGTTAATCGAAGATATTCCAACTACTATTGGCGGATACCGTCCTGAAAATTTTCATCAAGATTACGATGGAAGGGTTCCTGCAAAGCGAGCTATCATTCGATCACTCAATGTTCCTTTGGTAAAAATGCTGCAAGAATACACTTATGAAAAATTCCATTTTGGTTTAAAAAATATTGGTCTGACCACACTCAATCAACCCGCTGATCATTATGGTTTGACTTTGATTCTTGGAGGAGCTGAAGCTAACCTTTGGGACGTGACTAGTACCTATGCATCCATGAGTCGAACAGTCAATCACTTCTATGACTACGATGGTCGATATGATCCAAAAGATTTCAATAAACCAAACTATGTTTTTGGAAAAGATCATACACCTTCAGCAAAAAACCGACTTGAACCAGAAGCACCTTTTATCAATGCTTCGGCTGCTTGGTTGGCTTTTGATGCCATGAGAAATTTGGAACGACCTGACTCGGAAGGGAATTGGGAAAGTTTTTCCTCAAGCAATACAATAGCCTGGAAAACAGGAACAAGTTTTGGTTTTCGAGATGCCTGGGCTGTTGGAGTAACACCAAAATATGCCGTTGGAGTTTGGGCTGGAAATGCTGATGGCGAAGGTCGTCCAGGATTGATAGGAGTACGAGCAGCTGCACCGATACTTTTTGATATTTTCGGTTTACTTCCATCAGGTGATTGGTATGAACAACCAATAGATGAAATGGTCAAAATTCCAGTTTGTAGTGAAAGTGGTTTTCGAGCCACTTCGATTTGTGAGGTTGATAGCATGTGGGTACCTGTAGCAAGCGTCAAAGCAGCTTCTTGCCCTTTTCATCAAATGATTCACTTGGATAAAAATAATAGATTACAAGTCACTTCTGACTGCGAGAGTCCTTCTAATATGGATCATGTTCCGTGGTTCGTTCTGCCTCCCGTAGATGAATACTATTATAAGCCTCATCATGCATATTATAAAACTCTCCCTCCCTTTCGTTCGGATTGTCAAGATGCGAGCACAGCGAGTACTAATAATCCAATGCAGCTCATTTATCCAAAAGAATTAACTAAGATATTTGTTCCCATTGATCTTGATGGGAAATTGAGTAGAACTATCTTTAAAGTTGCCCACCGAACACCTACCCAAACAATTCATTGGCATTTAGATGAAGATTATTTAGGAAGCACTACTGATTTTCATGAAATGGAATTGAATCCCGAACAAGGATATCATTTGTTGACTTTGGTTGATGAAACAGGAAATCGTTTGGAAAGGAAATTTCAGATAATTGGGAAATAGCGACCAACCTCAAACTTGATTTCTCACCAAAAAAAAAATCTCCTACAGCTGAAGGCTAATTTAGCTGTAGGAGAAATAAACATACTATGAGAAAACTACACAGTTCAAAGATACATTGCACTTTTTTAATATTATAATTATTACAATGTATTGGTTCGTAATTTATGTAAGTGGTTGATTTCTTTTAGAAAATGGTTTTATAATTTGGGTTATCGATGCTGAAAATCAATGATAATGATAAAATATCCTCTAATCACGCAGATCCTTCCTGGTTTTTAAATTCAGATTCCTCTAACCTACTCTTTTTGAATAAGTAGATTAATTAACTTGATTTTAAAATATGAGCTTTCTCCCTCGAAGCACAGGGTCATTAAGTTTTTTTGATTATCGAATTATCGAACGCTAAGGAAAAATGAATCTGAAGTGATAAAATGGGGAGTATATTAATTTCGGAAGGAAGTGGAAAATACCAGAATTTCACAACAAGGCAAAAAAATTCCTACACTCCAGAAGGGAAAAAAAAGTGTAGGAAAATTAAACATACTATGAGAAAACTTTTGCAATATATAGCGCAGAATACGTTCTCTAAACCTACTTTTACGAAGTGGGTATAAAATGGACTAAAGTGGTACGAATTATTTAGGAAACGGTCAACATGGAAAGAGGTAAATACTACCTTTTCGAAAGAAAAAAAATTTCCTGCATCTCAGGAGGGAGCAAGATGCAGGAAGATTAAACAAACATACTATGAGAAAACTCCTGCAATATATATCGACTTTTTTTAATATCATATACGAAATGACCGAGTGGGAGGAAATTAGTAGAAAGCGGTGGATATTGTTTAGATAACGGATTTAAAATATTAGTTAAATTTTAATTTGAAGATCTATGATTGGTATTTTCACTTCAACTTTTGTTCCAATGCCTTTTCCATTTCGATCTTGTAAGTCTATAGTCTTAACGTGAAATCCTTTTTTATGAGATTTATGTAAGATTCTTAATCGTTGTTCGGTGATACTTGTCCCTCTAGATTTGTGCGTGAGATGATAACCATCTTTTCTTTGACGCTCTTTAGCTATTTCTCTTCCAATCCCATTATCCTCAATCACACAAAGAATAGTGTCCTCGTCTGCCAGAGAGAAATTAATTTTTACGGTACCTGACTCTACGGTTCTTAATCCATGCTCGATTGCATTTTCAACATATGGCTGAATAATCATGGTTGGCACTCCCATAATATCCTCTTCGATATCTTCACTCAAATTAATTTCATAATTGAGAAAATTTTCAAATCGTAATTTTTGATTTAGTAACAAATAATCCTCTAGGAACTCCGTTTCTTTTTCCAAAGAAATCATCTCTAAATCTGAATACTCCAAACTTTGCCGCATCAGCTTCGCAAATTTTGCAAGATACTTAGTGGCAGATTCAGTTTGCTCGGAGGTGATAAAATTTTGAATACTATTCAATGCATTGTACATGAAATGTGGATTCATTTGTGCCCGTAAAGCTTTGAGTTGTAACCCAGTCGCTTGTAACCGAAGCATTTCAGCCTCTTGTTCACTTTTCTCCGTTTCATATTTTACTTGCATTTCCATTACACCACGTTCGTTGACCTCTTCATTGTGGCGTTCTTTTATTTCATTGTACAATTGCAAATATTCGTAGGCTGATTTATAATTTTCCATTTCAGCATGATATTCAGCGATGTGCTGACTAACATCGGAGAGTTGCTTTAAATCATTGTCTGCAGCATATTCAAATGCTTTGATAAAATGCCGTTCCGCTCTTCGATGTCGATTGGTTTCTGCAAAAAGGAGTGCCTTCCAACATTCAATTCTTGAAAGGTTAGTTGAGTTGTCGCCTCTTCTCTCAACGTATAGATTTTCTGCTTTGCCAAATAGTTCTAGAGCTGGTTCATAATTTTGTTTGAGATAATAACAATAACCTAAATTGGCATATGCCCCTGCCCTAGCATCTTGCGAAATATCATCTTGAATTTGAATTGCTTTGCTAAAAAATTCTTCTGCACTTGCATGTTCATCTAATGATAAATAGGATTTCCCAACATTCAAATAATGCCATGACATCCGAGTTCTCATTCCAATTGTTTCACATAGCTTAGCTCCCTTTAAATATGCTTTGACACTATTCTCAGTATTTCCATTATGCTCGTAAATCCTTCCGAGACCTGAATATATTAAAGCTAGGAAGTAATAATCTTTCAATGTCAAACGATGTTCTGCAGCAGTAATATTTTTTTCAGCTTCCAATAACAACTCGATTGCTCGAGCATAATTTTTCACATGCAAACTCAAAAATCCTGAACGACAAGTTATTCTAGCATTTAATAGATTATCAGGAAAGGCTTTCAGTTTTTTAGTAGCTTCTTCTAAGAAATATTTCGCCATTTCTCGTTTATCCAAATTCAGGCAAGTTCCTGAATAATCAATGTAAGTATCCACTTGCTGTTGGATATCTCCTCGTTCCTCTACAATTTCTACTGACTTCTGGAAATGCTGTTCGGCAAGTGTATAGTTATACAATTGATTTTCAATCAGCGCAGTATTTTTATGGTAATTAAGTTCGAAATCAGGGTTAGGATTGTCTTTTAAAATTTGAGCAATTTCAGCCAAATATTTTTGTCCTCTTCGAACATTGGTGTAGGTATAATGACTCGCTAACTGATCAAGCAAGACTAACCGCTGACGGTTGTCTTTCTGTTGTTCGAGTTGTTGCTCGAGAAGTTTGATATTCGCTTTTTGATCTAAATGCGTGGTCATTAACTAAGTTTTTGAATTGAAGATCAAAAATAACTGAAATATTATAGTTTTTTTAAAGTGTAAGAAATTTTATTTCAAACTTTTAACTCCTAAAAATAAAAAACTCACTTAGAGTTAACCTAAGTGAGTTTTCAAATTTTATGTAATAATTAAAATTCTTAATTCTCTACCCTTCCAGCTTCATCCTCCAATCCTGTTTTTCTTTTTCTAGATTTCACCTGCTGATTTCCAAAGTTATAACTGACACTCAAGCTCACATTTCGGCTATCCCAATTCCCACTTCCTTCCGAAACTAAGCCATCAAATACTGAAACTCCATCCCAACCTGATTCGAAAAAAATATCATTAGCACTTAACCGTACATTAAGTTGATCATTTAAAAATTTACGTTGTAAGCCTAAATTCAATGCCCAACTTGATTCGTATTCGAATACTCCTCCCCAAACACCTGGCCCTGAATAATATCCTGAAACTTCTGCTACAAATTTGTTAGGTAAATTAAAGGTATGTTGCTGATAAATCGAGTAAGTAAATACTTGAACATCCACTACTGCACCATCTCCATAATCTGCTTGATTATCAATATGAGATGCACTAAAATTAAAAAATGCATTCCATTTTTTAGTAAATGAAAAAGGAAGACTTGCATTAAAACTCATAATCGTTTGATCAGCTAGATTGTCCCACGAAATAAAGTTTGCTCTTGGATCATTTTCATCAGGACCAATTAATCGAGTAATTTGATCTATCGTTTTACTGTAGGCTAATTTGAAGTTGTAACGATATTTATGAGTATATCCTAGTTCTATATTATTAACGATTTCAGGTGAAAGGTTTGGATTTCCTTTTTGGTAAGACAATTCACTTAATTGATTATTAAATGGATTTAATACATTATAATCAGGACGATTAATTCGTCGGCCATAATTTAAAGCAAAACTATGTTGTGGAGAAACGGAATAAGTTAAACCTGCATTTGGAAACCAAGACAGATAATTTAACTCAACAGGATCTTTTTGTAAGCTGACCAAAAAAGCTTTTAAATCACCTACCGCATCAGTTTGTTCAGCTCGAAGACCTGCTGAGAAATTCATTTTTGAAGTAATCGCACGATTGAAACTTACATATCCAGCATATACTTTTTCATCGTATTTAAAGATATTTGATCTGAAATCATTTTGAATAACTTCTCCACTTATTTCATCAGAAACTAAAAAAGTATTATCTGAAATAACTTGACTTAACTTAGTTCCTACACCTAATTTCCCTCCCAAAAAGTTAGTTTCATAATCTGCTTTGAAAGTATAAATATCAATATCCGTTGGGGTAGAAAAACGACTAATATTTTCTGTCAATAAGTTATTGCCCAGATCAAAATAACGGTTAGGTTGAAATCTCTCGGTTTCATTACCAAAAGTTCCATAATCCAAATCAATATTTAGACTTTGCCCTTTTTTTCGATTTTCGAATCTATAATTTATATTATAAGAAAGTCTATCTCGTTGGCTGTCTGTTTCGTTTTCTGCAATCAATACACTATCAATTTCATTAGGAGTATTGAGATTAGACAACTTGATCTGATTAGTCGCAGGATTAGACTCATCACTATATCCTCCACTTACTAAGAATCCAATAGTGTGATTTTTATTAATGAAAAAATCTGTTCCAAGGCGAAAGTTGACTGCTTCACTTGACCGTCTCGTTTCATTAGTTTCTTGTAACCTAATTCCATTTTGAGTGCTATTAAAAGTCAAATCGTGTAATCCATTTCGATTTCCAGCACCAAGGTTTCCATAAGTATTAAAATTTTTATTGCGGAAATTCCCTGTAAATCCTAAGTTAGACCTTCCCACTCTTCCTTGATTATGCGTAGCATTAATAGTACCATTTCCACCATGGCTTTTATCTTTTTTCAATCGAATATCAATAATCCCTGCATTCCCCTCTGCCTCATATTTTGCGCCTGGGTTGGTAATGATATCAATTCGATCGATTTGATCTGCAGAGATACCTTTTAGGAAATTAGTCAAATCATCACCAGCAAGCGGTTGTCTTTTTCCATCAACATAAAGTAAAACTCCTGCTCGACCCAGGACATTGATATTATCATTATTATCAACAGTTACAGAAGGCGCTTTTCGAAGTAATTCAATGGCATCTGATCCAACACTATTAATTGTTCCTTGCACATTAAAAACTGTTCGATCTGGTTTAATTTCCACTAAAGCTCTTCTTGCTTTGACGGTTGCTTCTGCTAACTCTACAGAGGCTGCTTGGAAAGCAAATACACCTAGGTCAAGTTGTTGACCATCAGCAAGTTGTATATTATTTTTTCGAGCATCATCGTAACCAATAAAACTTGCTACCAAAAAATAATTCCCCGAAGGAATACTTGGAATTAAAAATTTTCCAATATTATCAGATACTTCGATTTTCACAACACTACTATCAGCACTACTATACAAAACGATATTTGCATAAGGAACTGGAGCCTTTTCTGCATTTTGCAAAAGTCCTTTGATGGAAGCTGTTTGAGCAAATGACATGAAAGCTAAAATTGTAAATAGAAATGTAAAATATGATCTCATATTAATTTTTAGTATAGGTTAATTGAAGAAGAAATATCGAAACATAAAGACTTGCCGAATGTTCAAAAGTTGCACATGAAAATTAATAGAAGGAATACCACAAAAATTACAAAAGGTTACTTTTTAAATCTGGATAAATAGATTGATGACAAAAAAAGAAGAGGTAATTTTTTAAGAGACTGATTTAAAATTATACTTGGTAGGATTTAACTGGGATTTCAACTGAGAACTGAGAGGAAGGAAATTTTTATACTAAAAAAATGGCTACATCTCCTAAGAAATGTAGCCATTTGTATTAACGGTTGTTAATAGTCTGTTTTTTATTGAGGGATAATATCACCACAGCCACTTGAGCTGTTTTTCTTTTTCTTACCACCCCAAATCTTTTTCATGTTAATACCGGGCAAATGACTCAAGTCATCAAGCCTCTTTTTTTTCTTTTTGTTAAATGTAAAAAGCCCCATAGTGTTTGAATTTTAGGTTAAATACTTTCAATTCAATGAATAATATTAGTGAAATTAACAAATAAATTTATAACTCCCAAATCATAACGGTAACGTAAGTCCGTGGGTTTCAATACTTTATGTAATAAAATCATTAATTATTAAAACTTACAATACATTAAAGCTTAACAATCAATAGTTTGCAGATTCATATATTTTTTAAGCTTATTTAAAAAATATTTAATCTGGAGTCGTTTAAATTATATTCCTTCTTGCAATCTCCTCATTTGCTCCATAAATGCAGGTCGACGACGTCTAGAAACTTCTATTTTTTTTCCGTCATCCATCACCAAGTAGCCTCCATCTCCTTTGACGAACTTTTTCATATAGTTCAAATTGATGAGATGACTTTTATGAACTCGATAAAAATTAACGGATCCCAACATATCTTCATATGCTTTTATTGTTCGAGATGCTGTAATTTTATCGCCATTGGATAAGTGAATATGAGTATAATTATCTTCGGCTTCGCAACGAATAATATCTTGAATATTAATGAAATAAATACCATCCAAAGCGGAGATACTCATTTTTTTGAATGGATTGGGTTTGTTAAAATAGTGTTGATTGAACACCTCCAACTTCTCATTCGTATGATTCGTTTTTCCTGCATCAATTCGACTTACAGCTTCCTTTAATTCATCTGGATCAATAGGTTTTACAATGTATCCAATCGAACTATATTGACAAGCTCTAATGGCAAATTTTTCAAAAGCTGTAACAAAAATGATTTCAAAAGGAATTTTATCCAAATCATTCAATAATTGAAAAACCAATCCGTCTGGCAAGTTAATATCTAGAAAAGCCACCTCAGGACTTGATCCTAACTTTTTTAATAAAATTTTCCCTTCTGCTACACTACCTGCCTCACCAATGATAGAAATATCTGAACAATGCTCAGAGAGAATATTTTTAAGGTTATTTAACCCTTGCTTTTCATCTTCAATTATTATTGCTTTGGTCATTTTTTTCTTAGTAAAATTGACATGATTTTAATAAAAAATCACTTTTAAAAACTTTAGCACATATTTCAAAACAATCTCTAATGATGTGCACAGAAACATCTATTAATTTTTTTCAACAAAATGATTAAGGGAGAATATGGTATGAAAATTAAAGAATATGTCTGTTTGTCTTGAGGCAAAGGTATAAAAATTTGCAGAAAACAAGATGTAAAAACATTTACATTTATGAAACTTATGGTAAAAAAACACAATATATTGATTTTAGGAAAAATGCATCACATTAATTCTTTTTCACCCAAAAAGTAGAGGAAATTCAAAATTTTTATTTATTTCAATTACATCAAAAAATGACTTTAGAAAGGTAATCCTTCTATTTATTTTTCAAAATTCATTCAATTTAGCGAACAAAAACCCTACTTTTAACAGTATAACTGAGAAGACTTCTTTAATTACATTCTAAATTACATATGTCAAACGATACGCAGAAAAAAGAGTACAACCCAACTCGTGAAAGGATATTTGAGATTATCTTTGAGGCAGATACACCTATGGGCAAGAGGTTTGATATCATATTGATTATTGCCATTATTGCTAGTGTGGTTATTGTAATGTTAGAAAGTGTAAATACTTTCAATGACCGATTTGGACAGCTCTTTAGAATTCTGGAGTGGGTTTTAACGGCATTTTTTACGATTGAATATATTCTGAGACTTTATGTCGTACATCGCCCTATGAAGTATGCTCTGAGCTTTTTTGGTATTGTTGATTTACTTTCCATCCTTCCTTCTTATTTAAGTTTCTTTTTTGCGGGCACACACTCATTGATGGTGATTCGAGCTATACGATTATTGCGGGTTTTTAGGATTTTCAAATTGGCTAATTACTCTAAGGATGGCAAACATATTCTGTCTGCATTAAATGCTAGTAAACGAAAAATTTCGGTTTTCCTTATGTTCGTCTTGTTGCTAGTCATCATCTTTGGTTCAGTAATGTATCTGATTGAGGGTAGCCAGCCAGATTCTCCATTTGATAGTATTCCTCGAAGTATCTATTGGGCCATCGTGACTCTTACTACGGTTGGTTATGGGGACATTTCTCCTACGACTTCCTTTGGACAATTTTTAGCAGCGATTGTAATGCTTTTAGGTTATGCGGTAATCGCTGTTCCTACTGGAATAGTTAGTTCGGAAATGACAAAAGGGAGTGGTAAAAAAGGGAGAAAGAAAAAGGGTAAAAAGAAAAAGGAATTACAAAAATTAAATACTCAAGTTTGCAGCGAATGCCTTTTTGATGACCATGCAGATGATGCCTATTTTTGTAAAAAATGTGGAACTGAATTACATAATCATGAACATCATTAGACTTTATTCGATGGACGTTGAACGGTAGACGTTTTACGTTCTCCCATAAAACTTCATTTAGAATAATCTCTATTAAACTAAAAAGTATGCATTAATTTCAATTAACTCGAGTTGTTGCAAACAAACGTTTTATACTATACCTCCCCGCTCCATTTACAAAGACCATCATCAAGCCTCCAATGATAGCCAAGTTTTTCATAAACTGAATAGAATTAATTCGGTACAGTTCAGGTGGGTCATTCCAAAATGAATAAATGATAAAAGTCGCTGGAATATAATAAAGCAATAAAAGTACTGCTCCCAGTTTGGATCGATAGCCTGTCAAAATTAAAATACCTCCAAAGATCATTAAAAAGATCGCACTTCCTAAAAGGAAATCTTGGTTCCAAGTGAGGTGATAACCAATCATATATTCTTTCGCATTATTAAAATATTTAATGGTATCATATGCTTCCCACAAAAATATTAATGATATAAAAATACGTGCTATTAAATCTACTATATCTTTCATTTATTTTATTTCGAAAAATTTATTTTCTGCACGTAGAGACAAGCAATGCCTTATCTCTACATAACAAATTCTTATTCTAAAAATTGTGCAACCGCCTTTGCAACATTCTGTCCATCCATTGCAGCTGAAATAATTCCTCCTGCAAATCCTGCTCCTTCGCCACATGGAAATAATCCTTCCGCATCTTCATGCATCAATGTAGCTGGATTTCTGGGAATACGAATGGGCGAACTCGTTCGACTTTCCGTACCAATGACATTAGTTTCAGCAGAAAAATATCCTTTCATCTTTCGACCAAATTCTTTCATTCCCAATTGCAATCTTTGAGAAATTCCTTTTGGTAAAAGCTCGTGAACTGGAGCTGAAACTAATCCTGGAATATATGAAGTCGAAGGTAAATCTTTTGAAATTTTATTATTGACGAAATCCGTCATTCTTGCCGATGGTGCTTTTTGACTTCCATCTCCAAAAGCCCACATTGTTTGTTCTACACTTTTTTGAAATTCTAAACCGGCAAAAACACCGTGTTGCGCAAAAGGTAATAGATCTTCTTCCTCCACCGCCACTACTGTTCCTGAATTGGCAAAAGGGGAATCTCGACGAGACATTGACATTCCATTTACGACAATCTCTCCCGGTGCAGTTGCGGCTGGAACAACTAATCCTCCAGGACACATACAAAAGGAAAAGACACCTCGTTTTTCAATTTGACAAACTAACTTATAACTACTCGCTGGCAAATTCTCCTCTCTTTTCTCTTGTCGATATTGAATTTTATCAATCAAACTCTGAGAATGTTCCACTCTCACTCCAAGCGCAAAAGGCTTATTTTCTATCCTTATTTTTTTATTAAAAAGTAAATAGTAAATATCGCGGGCAGAATGACCAGTTGCTAAAATTGTCGCTTCTCCTAGGTGTTCCTCTTTGTCATTGACAATAACACCTTTGAGTATTTTATCCTCATAAATAAAATCTGTTACGTGTGAATTAAAATGAATTTCACCGCCATATTTTAAAATGGTCTCTCTAATATTAGCAACAATTTTTGGCAACTTATTCGAGCCGATATGTGGATGAGCATCCACCATAATATCAGAAACAGCTCCATGCTCCACAAATAATTTCAAGGCTTTGGCAATACTACCTCGCTTGTGAGAACGCGTGTAAAGTTTTCCATCAGAATAAGTTCCTGCCCCACCCTCACCAAAACAATAATTGGAATGAGGATTAACTTCTCCAAATTGCTGAATAGCACGCAGATCTCTTCTTCGAGCTCTAACATCTTTTCCTCGATCAAAAATGATGGGTTTTAATCCTAACTCAATCAATTCCAATGCTGCAAAATAACCTGCTGGTCCTGCACCTACAATTATAACTCTTGGAGCATCATCCACATTTTGTAATTGCTCTAAAATCGCAGGTTCTGCTTCTGGTTTTTCATTAACATAGATCACCACTCGAAGTCGAAAAACAGGCTGACTCCCACGAGCATCTATCGAACGACGACGCACAACGATCTCAGTATTAGCTGAAGACTTAAGCTTTGCCTTTTTGAGCGCTTCTCTTTTTATGACTTCCAAATCATTAATGGCTCGTGGTTGAATTTTTATTTCTACTTCTTTTATCAATCTTGTTTTTTTAGAAGCGCAAAGGTGGGGATTTTTTCAAAAAAAGATGCAATGAAGTCTTGAAAACTTGGGAAGGATATAATAACGTTGTGGTCTGCTTTAGCTAACCTTTAAAAAGAGCAAAGCGATTCAAAACATGATTTAATTCTTGTTTAGACTAATATAGGAAAATTCGCTTTGCTCTTTTTTTCAGGTCAGCTAAAGCAGACCACTACGTTATTATCTGAATTTAATATTTTAGAAAGGAATCGACATGAGATTCAATGGCTGCTAAAGTCCCCTCATCTGAAATCACTCCTTTCTCATTAACCAACTCTTCACACTTTGAAATTGGTAATTTTGCTCCCATCACTTCAGTTCCGACGTGATTTAAAACTGTAGATAAATGATCCATTCCTCTAAGGTTTCCAGCACGGCCAGAAGCAATACCAACTAGTCCTGCTTTTTTTCCCTTAAAAGTTGGATTGTATTCATGAATAGAACAGGCGTCCAAAAATAATTTCAATACTCCTGGAAAACTTCCATTGTATTCAGGACTCACAAAAATGAACTTTTCCGCAGGAATCATTACCTCTTCTTGAATTTTCCGTAGTGCTTTGGATTGTTTTTTCCCCGAATACATTCCTATATGCAATACATCATCAGGTAATTTTTGTAGGGAAAAATACTTGACAGGCTGCTTAGTTTTTGATTTTATCACCTTATAAAAATGCTTTGCAAAAGTTTCAGTTGCGCTTCCGCTTCGATTTGTTCCTGAAATAATGGTTATCATTTATTTTTATTTATTGATTATATTGTAAAGACAATGGTATCATTAGTCTTTACGGGAAAAAAATGAAATTTATAAAAGTCCATTACAAGGTTTTTTATAAATCCTAGTATCTTTGTCAGCCTTTAAAAATCTCAAATTAAAAAGCCTCGGTCTTATGAAGAATTTAACTTATTACGGTCAATCAGGTTTTTCCATCGAAATTAAAGGAAAAACGATTTTATTCGATCCTTTCATTACTCCTAATGAAAAGGCTAAACACATTGATATTAACACTATTAAAGCTGATTATGTTTTGGTTTCTCATGGTCATTTTGATCATGTTGCAGATGTAGAAGCAATTGCTAAAAATAATGATGCAACTGTTGTTTCCAATTATGAAGTGGCTACTTGGTTTGGGGAAAAAGGATGCAAACACCATCCATTGAATCATGGAGGAAAATGGAATTTCGATTTTGGAACAGTAAAATATGTGAATGCCGTTCATTCGAGTGTATTGCCAGATGGTAGTAATGGAGGAAATGCAGGTGGATTTGTTATTTGGAATGATGAAGGTTGTTTCTATTTCGCAGGAGATACTGCTTTGACTTTGGATATGCAACTAATTCCTTTGACTTGTCCTAAATTAGACTTCGCTATTTTACCGATCGGTGATAATTTTACCATGGGTTACGAAGATGCTTCGATTGCTGCGAATTATATTGATTGTGATAAAATCGTAGGTTGCCATTTCGATACTTTTGGTTTTATCGAAATTGATCATGAAGCAGCAAAGGAAATTTTTGAAAAAAAGGGAAAAGAACTTATTCTTCCTACCATTGGAAATGAAGTTGAACTTAACCTTGATTAATTGGAACTAACGATTGGACAAGGCATGCCTTGTCTCCATCGTAGAAAATATATTAAATTGTTTGTTCAAAATTTACAACAAGCAATTTACAAAAACTAAAATATGGGAAAAGTAATTACGATAGCTAATCAAAAAGGTGGTGTAGGAAAAACTACAACTGCCATTAATTTAGCTGCCTGCTTGGCTGTTTTGGAAAAAAAGGTATTGCTGATTGATTGTGATCCGCAAGCAAATGCGACTTCTGGTGTAGGCATTTTTCCAGACGATTATGAATTGAGTATTTATGATTGTATGATCAATGATGCAGATCCACGTGATGTTATTTTAAAAACTGAAACACCAAACCTTTCTCTAATTCCTTCTCATATTAGTTTGGTAGATGCAGAATTAGAACTCGTAAGCAAAATACGCCGAGAGTATGTTACCAAAAAATTTATTGACAAAATTCGAGACGAATATGATTATATTTTTATCGACTGTTTGCCTTCTTTAGGACTGGTTACTGTGAATGCATTAACGGCTGCTGACTCTGTCATTATTCCTGTTCAATGTGAGATTTTCTCCTTAGAAGGATTAGGAAAGTTGACAAGTACTATCAATACGGTAAAAGAATATTTAAATGCTGAATTAAAAATTGAAGGTATTTTATTATCGATGTATGATCGTCGATTGAGATTAGCCAATCAAGTTGTAGAAGCAGTAAAAGACACTTTTTCAGAAAAAGTTTATGAAACAATTATTCATAGAAATTCAAAAATTGGCGAAGCACCAAGTTTGCATACTCCAGTAGTTTTGTACGACGCGGCCAGCAAAGGAAGTGTAAACTTTTTAAACTTGGCAAAAGAGTTTTTATTGAAAAACAACGATTCAATTCAGCTAACCGAAGCAAAATAATTAGGCATAAGTAAATCAGGATATCATGTCAAAGAAAAAATCAAAATTCAATTTAAACTTAGGAAAAACTTTAGGTGACATCAAACAAAATATGGATCGTGATGTCTCTAAAAAAGTATTGCCAAGTGCTGATTTAATTCAAAACTTATCTAAGGATTTTTCATTTATTCCAATTGAGCAAATCGAAGTTAATCCTGATCAACCTCGAAAAAATTTCGATCCAACAGACTTAAATGACTTAAAAGATTCGATTAAAGTTCATGGTTTAATCCAACCAATCACCGTTCGTAGAATGGCAGAAGGTCAATACCAATTGATCTCAGGTGAAAGAAGATGGAGAGCTTCTAAATTAGCAGAATTAAAAGAAATTCCAGCTTTTATTCGAGTGGCGAATGATGCTGAAATGATGGAAATGGCTTTGGTGGAAAATACTCATAGGGCTGATTTGAATCCAATTGAGATTGCGATTACCTACAAAAGATTAAAAGACGAGTTTAATTTAACTGATCAAGCATTAGCTGAAAGAGTTGAAAGTAGTAGAACTGCCATCACCAATTATGTTGGTTTATTAAGATTGCCTGAAGAAATTCAAAAAGCATTAAAGGATAATGAAATTTCCCTGGGACATGCTAAAATGTTGAAAGGAGTCAAAGATGCTTCTGGAATTCCAGATTATGCAGGGCAATTGGCTTACTTAAAAACAATCAGAGATGAAGGTCTTTCTGTTCGAGCTTTAGAAAACTTGATTAGAAAATCAAAAGAGCCAAAAGCAGCTAAAACCCCAACAAAATCAAGCCTTCCAGCTGATTATCAACATGCACAGGATCAACTCTCAAGATACCTAGGTTCTAAGATTCAATTGAAAAGAGATGCTAAAACGGGAAAAGGTTCCATCACTATTAACTTCGCCGATGATAATGACTTGAATAGATTGATTGAATTAATCGAAGAATAGTTTTTTTAACGGTTTATGCTTAACGATGAACGGTTAATACCACTTGGTGTTAACCGTTCATCGTTTACAGATCACCGTTATTTTGGTTTTTTATTTACGTTAAGACATTTTTCAAAAAGCATTTTTATTACTTCGTCATTATGCTCTGTGGAGTAACCTAATTTTTTAGCTTGCTTCAAATCTTCACAAGCAGTTTCATTTTTCCCCAAAAAGAAATGTATTATTGCTCGATTTTTAAAGGCAAAAGAATTGAGTGGATTTAATTCAATAGCGTGAGAAATGTCTTTGAGAGCTTCTTCATGTTGTCCTAATTTATGTTTTGCAAATCCTCGATTGTTGAACATAAAACTATATGAACCATCTTTATTTATTTGGTCATCATAAATATTAATCGCTTTTTGATATTTCCCTGCATGAAGAGCAACGTAACCGATATTTGCAAAAGTATAAGCATCTTCTGGATGAAATTCCAAGCTTCGATTCAGATACTTTAATGCCTTTTCTATGTCATCAATATCCAAATGTATCAAAGCCAAAGTATTCAGCAATACTGAATTTTCACGATCTTCTAAAAGTGCTTTTTCTAAATCTTTTATCGCCACATCATAAGCACCTAATTTTGCTTTTATTCTTGCTCGATGTACCCTGATTTTAATTTTGTTATCAAATACATAAGCATAAGTCAACGCTTCTTCGTAATCTTCTAACGCTTCTTTATATCGCAAAAAACGATCTTTTAAAATCGCTCTTTTTAAATATGGCTTATAATTATAAGGACTTAATTTTACCGCCTGATCATAATCAGCCATCGCCTGATTATATATATCTTCGTTGCCAAAAATAGTTTTAAAATAGGCTTCATCATAAGCCCCAGAAATTAAATCTGCACGCTCAATATAGGCATTCGTATCAGTAGAATCTAATGCTATAATTTTTGAAAATTCTTGATAGGCTAATTGAAAAGAATCTAATTCGATAGAATCATTTGAGGAAAGAATGGTATCCACTTGGCTGAAAGCAAAAACTTGTAACAATATAAATACAAATGTAAAATTCACTTTCATTATTGATGGAGTTTTTTATTGGAAAACAGTTTTCAGTTGGTAGTTTCAAGTAAATGAGTTTGAATAATTAGTTTCGAAAGTATCTACCAACTACCCACTTAAATTTGCTAACTCCTCAACGAATCATCACTCCTTTTTTATTAATAAAAGGAATCAACGTAAAATTATACTCTGCAATACTTCCTTTGACAAATACGTATTTTTTGTCGTACATGTATCCATCGTAATTAAAACTAACCCAATATTCATTTGTCAAATCAAATAATTTTCGTTGGATTGGTTCTATTTTTAAAATCTCCAATGGACCAATTTCTTCAAAAAAATGTCGAAGAGTTGTGGTCTTCATTTCCTCTCCTTCTACCTCACCATAACCTTGCGAAGCAATCAAAACACTTTTGATTTTTTCATCTTTCAAATTGATGATATAAGTGTCCCATAAATCTTCTTCAGGATTAACAATAACTTCTTCACGAGGCACAATTGCAATCGCTAAATCTTCAACTTTATGTTCTGGGATATCTTTTTTCATAAACTTTTAAAACAATATTTTACCGTACTCCTCGATTTTCAGTTTTCTCGGTTTTTAAAAAAAATGCCTAAATCTATTGGCTTAACAATACTTTTACAAAAAATCAAACATATTCAAATTCAAATAATTCAGCAAAATGTTTTTTCAAACATATTTTAACTTTATTTAAATCAACCTTCTTGCCAATTTCAGCCGAAAGACTAGTCACAGCTTTATCAGAATCGTCAATTCCACATGGAACAATATAGTTAAAATAATTCAAATCTGTGTTCACATTAAAGGCAAAACCATGCATCGTTACCCAACGACTTAGGTGAACTCCTATTGCACAAATTTTACGCTTTGGTTGGGTTTTAGTTGCAGGTAACCAGACACCTGTGAAGCCTTCTTCTCGGCCTGCTTCTACACCAAATTCTGCCAAAGTTCGAATAATTGCTTCTTCTAAAAATCGAACATACTTATGGATATCAGTAAAAAATTCGTCCATGTCAAAAATTGGATATCCAACAATTTGACCAGGCCCATGAAAAGTAATATCTCCTCCTCTATTGATTTTAAAAAACTCAATTTCTTTTTCCTCCAGTTGTTTTTCATTTAAGAGTAAGTGATCCATTTTTCCACTTTTCCCCAAAGTATAAACTGCTGGATGGGAACAAAAAACTAAATAGTTCTTTTTATCAGCATTGGCTTTATCTTCCTCTGACCACTCACGACGAGCGATTTTGGCCTCCTTTACTTCGTTGTGAAGTTGAGTTTGGAAGTCCCATGCTTTTTGGTAGGACATTTCTCCTATGTCTTTGAATATTACGTTTGGCATATTATCACGTGGTGGTCTGCTTTAGCTGACCGTTAGGTACTATTTTTTAACTCTTTTCAATGACAACAAATTAATTGCGTTTTTGCTCAAACCAGTTATCCCTTTTTTTACAAACCAAGCTGTTTCATCATAAAATAGAAAAACAACTGGCGCTTCTTCAATCAAAATATTATCCATTTGATTATACAGATCATAACGTTTTGCATCATCATTTTCGTTTAAAGCCTTTTCGTAGAGTGCATCAAATTCAGCATTTTTGAATTGAGTATAATTCGGTGGTGCTGGATTTTTCCCATAAAAAACGGTCAAGAAACTTTCCGCATCTGGATAATCTGCAATCCAACTTCCTCTAAAAAATGGCGCTTGTCCATTCTTCATTTTCTCCCGAAGTGTGGCTGACTCTTCTAATTCAATTTGAACTTTTACTCCAAGATCTTCCCATTGTCGAGCAATGAATGTACATAAATCTTCATAGTCTTTAGTGGATAAAAGTTCGATATTTGGCAAACCTTTCCCATTAGCAAAACCTGCTTCTGTCAATAATTGTCGCGCTTTATCAGGGTTAAAATTATAGCCTTTTACATTTTCAGCAGAAAACGAAGGAAGCCCAATTGGAGTAAAACCTGAGTTCGAAGGTTTCCCAACTTTGTTCCGCATCGTTCGCAACATTTTTTCTCGATCAAAACCATAATTAAGGGCTTGACGAATTTTTTTATTAGCCAACGGATTATTCGCTTCTCCATTAAATCGAATTCCTAAATATTCAGAATTCAAAAATGGTGATTTTAAAAACGTTAATTTCTCAGATTGTTTTGATAATAACTCCCCTTCTGAAGAAAGCAATTCATTGACAAATGAAGATTCCAAACCAGACATGAAATCAGTTTTCCCAGCAATCAACTCCAAGTAAGCTGTCTTTCGATCTCCCACAAATGAAACTCGTACCCCATCCAAATATGGCAATGCTTGACCATTTTCTTTTTCGAAGTAATTTTTATTCTTTGTCAAAAATAGTGATTGATTTTCTAACCATCTTTTAAACTTAAATGGCCCAGTACCTACTGGATTTTTTCGAAAATCTGCACCATACTTTTCTACCGCTTCTTTTGGAACAACTGAACAATATTGCATCGTCAAAATTCCCAACATAGGTCGAAATGGTTTTGCTAACTTCACTACAAACGTCTGATTATCAATCGCTTGAAATGGATTCTCTTCGGCAACCCTGCCGTTAAAAATCCATCCACCAGGTGAATTAATCGAACCTTTCCACACTCTTTTAAAACTAAAAACGAAATCTTCAGCGACTACTTTTCGTCCTTTTTTATTTGGAAACACCTCATTATCATGAAAGAAAACATCATCTCTCAAATTAAAAGTATAAGTCAACCCATCTTCCGAAATCGTCCAACTTTTAGCGATGCCCGGCTGAATATTTAATCCATCATCCAATTGAACTAAACCATTGTATAAATGATCGATAGCCCAAATATTTGCTTGACTTTTAGCAAAGGCAGGATCGAGTGAAGTAACACTTCGATGTTGGATATAATGGAAAACTTTTCTTTCAGTCGAAGAGGAATTATTTTCTTCTCCACCACCACATGAAAAAAGCAAAATCGAAAAAAAGAATAAAAATGCTGGTTTATACATATTTATGTGTTTTAATATTTTTTGCAAAAAACGGAATAAAATGACAATTAATTGAATGTTGCATTAAGCAATTATCATATTTTTGCAAATCTTTATAGTAGTCAGTTTGCATTAGAAGTTGCATTCTGCATATCCACTTTTACCAAAACAAAATAACTGAATTATGAATTTCAAATTACTATTTCCTTTACTCCTTTTAGTTGGAATTTGGAGTTGCCAAAACTCATCTTCAACTGAGGCAAAATCTGATGATAAAAAAACGGAAGAACATAGCAACGATCATGGATCTGGAGATCACGCTGGACATGGGCACGGACATGGAGATGCTCCAAAAAGCATGATGGACTCAACTACTCTTTTGTATCCTGGTGAAACACATATTGCAAACTTAAAGCAATTAACTTTCGGTGGTGACAATGCTGAGGCATACTTTAGTTTCGATAATAAAAATTTGGTTTTCCAAGCAACTAACGAAAAATGGGGGACAGAATGTGATCAAATTTATACAATGCCTATCACAGGTTATGAAGGTGATATGCCGAAATTAATCAGTACTGGAAAAGGTCGAACAACTTGTTCTTATTTCATGCCAGGAAATCAAGAAATTATTTACTCTTCAACTCACCTCGGAAATGAAGCATGCCCCAATGCTCCTCGATCTGTGAATGGAAAATATGTTTGGGGAATTTTTTCTGACTTCGATATTTTCGTAGCTGATTTGGATGGTAATATCAAAAAGCAATTGACGGACTCTCCAGGTTACGATGCAGAACCAACGATTTCTCCTGATGGAAAAACAATCGTTTTCACATCGACTCGAACTGGTGATTTGGAATTGTGGACCATGAATATTGATGGATCTAATCAAAAGCAAGTAACCAAAGGATTGGGTTATGATGGTGGAGCTTTCTTTTCACCTGATAGCAAAAAATTATTGTTCCGAGCTTCTCGTCCTCAATCTGAGGAAGATCAAAAAGTTTATAAAGATTTCTTGAAACAAGATTTGGTTCAGCCTACCAATATGGAATTATACGTTTGTAATGTAGATGGATCTGATTTGAAAAAAATTACTGATTTAGGAGGTGCTAACTGGGCGCCATTTTTCCACCCTTCAGGGGAAAAAGTGATTTTTGCTTCTAATCATAAAAGTGTTGGAAAAGGTCGTCCAAAATTTAACTTGTTTATGATTAATTTGGATGGATCAGGATTGGAGCAAATTACACATGATGGTGTTTTTGATGCATTCCCGATGTTTTCTCCTGATGGAAAAAAATTGGTTTTTTCATCTAATAGAAATAATGGTGGAACAACTGATACTAATGTATTTATTGCTGATTGGGTAGAGTAGAAAATATTCTATTTAATATGAATAAATCAAATAGCTGGGAAAGTCATATTGCAAAACAGAAATTCATCTGTGATAAATATGATTCTATTTGGAATCCGATAGATAAAAACCTGATGGTTGGTTGTTCTGTTAATTTGGAAAAAGATCCAATCAATGGATTGAGACATCCGAAGGAATACAATGAAACTGGTTGGTATATCTGGAGTGGAGAATACTCAAATGACAAGGATTTTTTCAAACCTATTTGCGCTAAACATCTTCTCCAAATTAGACCTGAAATAATTAAATACTTAGGTCTTGATCTTGGATTCAGATTTTTATCAGATAAAAACGGTTACGAAGATATCTGGTTTGATAAAGACCTATTAATATTAAAATGAATTGAATTGGAAAAGTGATTGTCTAAAAAGGCAATCACTTTTTTCATTTTTAACATATCATAAAGACTCTTTTTTCATTATTATCGTCCAAACTCCTGAAATAAATTATTACGGAATATTTTTTGAATCCTAATATGTTGAGAGTTTTGTCTCCAAAACTTCAACCAAGTCTTAATATTAGTTAAACTTATTTTAAAGTCACTATCTCAAATGCTCAATGGTTTGTAATTGTGGTTATGAGTTTGTTATTTTTGCTTGGTGAGAATCGGTAGAATTATCGATCCTAAAAACATACTAATCTTTTTATAATGAAAAATAAACTAATTCCTTTTTTACTTGTCATCGCAACTTTTTGGAGTTGTACTATTTCCTTTGGGCAGGTTGATCAAAAAAGTAGTGATGAAATCAATTGGATGTCTTGGAGTGAAGTCGAAGAGGCACTAGAAAAAGAAAAAAGAAAAGTCTTTGTAGATGTATATACTGACTGGTGTGGCTGGTGCAAGCAGATGGATAAAACGACTTTTAAGGACAAAGAAATTATTAATTACATCAATAAGAATTTCTATCCTGTAAAATTTAATGCTGAACAAAAAGAGACTATTACGCTTGATGGAAATAAATATAAATTTGTCAAAAGTGGAAGACGCGGATATAACCAATTAGCTGCAGACCTTTTAAAGGGTAGATTATCTTACCCTTCGATTGTTTTTCTTAACGACGATTTATCTTTGATTCAACCGATTCCAGGATATTTAAAAGCTGAGAAAATGGAAGCTATCCTGACTTATTTTGCAGATAACAATCATAAAAAAACGCCATGGGGGCGATATGAAAAAAGTTACGTCCCAATGAAAAAACGAGCAAAGCTAAAAGTCAAAAAAGAAAACAAATCTCAATTGGCTTTACCTGGAAAAAATTAGAATTCTTGTCTTGTCCTGAAATAATGATACAAGATTAAATAATATAATATTCCAAAATTAACTGAGTACTAAATCATTTTGGTACTCAGTTTTTTGTTTTTTATAGGTTCTCATTTTAACTTTTGACTGTCGATGCATTTGCAGAG
>CAZMBP010000108.1:0-13256 GCA_964564545.1 uncultured Saprospiraceae bacterium | reverse complement strand
GAAGTTGGATTTAAAAAATTTAGAAGAAGGTTACGAAGTTGTTTCGAGAGAATTTCCCATTCCAAAATATCAAGTCAGTATCGTTCATGGAAAGATGAAAGCGAAGGATAAGCAATTTGAAATGGATCGATTCGTCAAAGGGGAAACTCAAATTATGATTGCCACGACAGTAATTGAAGTTGGTGTAAATGTGCCGAATGCTTCGGTGATGGTGATTGAAAATACCGAACGATTTGGACTTTCACAGTTGCATCAGTTGCGTGGACGAGTTGGTCGAGGGGCGGATAAAAGTTATTGTATTTTGATGTCGAGTTTTAAGTTGACGACGGAAGGTCGAGAGCGAATTCAGACGATGGTGAATACTTCAAATGGTTTTGAAATTGCAGAAGCAGATTTGCGGTTACGGGGCCCTGGAAATATTGAGGGAACACAGCAAAGTGGGATTCTTAATTTTAGAATTGCGGACTTGGCGAGGGATGGTCGGATATTGCAGACGGCGAGGGAATTGGCAGCGAGGATTTTGGATGATGATCCACAATTTGCAAGACCGGAGCATCATAGGTTGAGATTATTTTATGATAAGAATGCGAAGCAGTTTAGGGTGTGGAGTCGGATAAGTTAAGCCCCCGACCCCTAAAGGGGAGTTTTGGCTTTCCTTTTAATTGGAATACTCCTTTCATTGATTTATAGTAATACTACAATGAAAACTGGGTAACTATTTGTTAAAAATAGTTACCCAATTTTTTTTTAAAGAGTATTCAAATCAATGAAAGACAAAAGAACTTTAAAAGGAAAGCCAAAACTCCCCTTTAGGGGTCGGGGGTTAAAACTGTGGTTGCTTAGTAAGCGTTTTTCCATTCTCAAAATCATACAACGTCAAACTCCTCAACTGATAATATGAGATCCAATAAGCCCTCAAAGACCTCATGTAAGCAGCCAACGCTTCATTTTTTTCTCGAATCGCAAGGTTCAAATCAATCACTTCAATTTTTCCAATCAAATATCTTTTACGAGTAATTTCTTCTCTCTTTTCAGCAATTTCAAAAGCTCGATAAGCAAGGTTAACTTGATTTTTAACCATGTCAAATTGTTGAACATGCAACAAAACTTCTCTTTCGAAATTGATTCGTTCTTGCTCCACATCCATCGTGATAAATTCTTGATTCGCTTTGGCAATCTCCTGCCGAGCTTTGGCTTTTCCCCAATCTGCAATCGGAATATTTAATTGAATGGCTACTTCTTCTCGATCTAATGGGTTTTTATACACCTCACTAAAACTAGTTCCAGTTTGAGACAATCCAATCAATCCTGTTAGACTTGCATTGATTCCAGCATCTCCTTTCGCTCGAGCTAGACGCCTTTCTGCCTCCATTAATCGCCTAGTTAATTCAACCGATTTACTTCTGTTTTTTCTAGCTTCCTCCAATGCTTTGGTCGCATCTACTGCGAAGTCAGGAAGTTCGTCAGGTGGTGTTAATTTGAATTCTACTGCTTCTCGAATTCCTAAATAATTTCGTAATTGTTCGGTACTAGTTTGATTTTGTAACAATGCATTTGCAAGAGCAGCTTCTGCATTTCTAACACTTAATTCTATTTGCAATAAATCCGTTTCGGCAATTCTTCCAACGCTATATCGACCTTGTGCAACGCTATATAAAGTGTCTGCATTAGTTTTATCTAGTTGGCTACTTTCTAAATTAATTTGTGCGATGTAAACATCAAAAAATAATTCCGTAGTAGCTTTTGCTATCGTTTCGGTTTCTTCCGCAAACCTTTTTGTCGCTTCATTATATATTAATGGTTGAATTTTCTTGTCCCATTTCATTTCATTAAAAGCGAAAAGAGGTTGATTGAATCCAACAAAAATTGGAGTAGCAAAATAATTAGAAGAACTCGGGAAGTTATCAGATTCAAAATTGTATAAATAATCTAACCCAGTTCCAGCAAAAACTCGTCCTCCTGTTTTCGCGATAGTTTGACTTGCGCTAATATTAAAAGAAGAATTCAAATTGGTTGTCCGTAAAAAGGTTCTTGTTCCATCAGGATTCAAGAACGGAACAGGAGATCTTGATAAATCGGCAACGGTAGTATTCAAATCAATTTGAGGTCTGAAGTCCGCCAAAAAAGACTTGTAACTCCAATAATCAGTTGCTAACCGAGTCTTTGCCAACAAAACATTTGGAGCTTCACTTTGTGCTAAGACAATCACATCCGAAAGACTCAACTCCAATTTTTTAGTCTGAGAAAAAGCAAAACAATTACAAAAAAGTAGAAAACTAAAAATGGTTAACACCCTGACCCCTAAAGGGGAGTTAGGTTGTTTAAATTTTTTAGATTTTCGATTAAAATCAATACTTATTTTTTTCATAACGATAATAAATTCAATTGAAGAAGCTAGCTCTGTCAGTTTAAAAAGATGATAAATGTTTTCGTTCCCCTTTAGGGGACAGGGGCGTTTTAATCCGTTCTCAAAGCCTTAATCGGATCTTGCCTCGCCGCCTTCTGAGCTGGAAAAATCCCAAAAATAATCCCCACAGAAACCGCCACCACAAATGATAACAATACTGCCCACAAAGGAATGATCGTAGGAATATCATAATTTGCATCAATAAACCAAGCCGCACTTACGCCTAGGATTACTCCAATAATTCCACCAATCAAACTGATAAAAATTGCTTCAAATAAAAATTGATAAACTATATCTTCCTTCTTTGCACCTAAGGATCGACGCACTCCAATTTCTTTAATTCTTTCCATCACCGTAGCCAACATGATATTCATAATCCCAATTCCGCCAACCAATAATGAGATGCCTGCAATAAATGCCAAAACATTATTCCAAGTGTCTTGGCTTTCTTGTGCTGCTTCCAATTCTTTTTCAGGAACTCGGATTTCGTAGTCTACAATTTTATGTCTTCGCTTTAAGATTTTTCCGACCAAATCACGTGTCGCCAAAATTTTATTAGCATCAGTCACTCTCAATGTTACTTTGTCAAGCTGATGATAATTTTCTTCTTTTCCATCACCATCATCCCAATCACCTCTTTTAATATCACTACGAGTAACAAGTGCTCTATTTTTAAATCGCAACAAAGCAGTCGAAATAGGGATGTATACATCTGAATTATAATCTCGAATTCCGAGACTTTCTAAATTCTCTTTCGATGCATTTCGACGTTCTAAAACTCCTATGATTTTCAACCAAGTATTCCCACATTTGATATCCTTTCCAATAGGATTTTCATCGCTAAAGAATTTTTTCTGAATACTTTTTCCAATGATACAAACGGGTTTTCCATATTCGATATGTTGCTCATGAAAAAATACACCATCAGATAAGCCTAAATTATTGAGTTCGAAAAAGGCATTGGTGACTCCAATAGCCTTTGCTTTTTCGAGTTTGGCAGATTGGATAATGGTCGTTTTTAATTCCATTTCTGGACTAACTTTATCAACCGTAGGTAAGATCTTTAACATTGCTTTTAAGTCTTCCAAGGTCAGCCCTGGCGACCAGGGAACTTTCTCTTCTTGATTGGCTGCTTGTTCGTTTTCGTCGGGAGAAGGAATGATAGAAGTGACGACAATATTATTGGTGCCAATCAATTTCATTTGTTCCAAAATGGATTGCTTTGCACCTGTTCCTATTGCCAGCATGGTGATGACAGCAGCAACCCCAAAGATAATTCCCAAGGCTGTCAAAAATGCGCGAAGTTGATTGGAAAAAACGCCTTCCAAGGCGAGATAAAAATTAAAAAGGATTCGTTGCACAATGATAGATTTAGAGGATTAATTTTTTTAGATACTAATTATTTTTTTGGTTGACGGCCGTCGACCGTCAACTAACCAACCAATTAGTTGATAATTATAAATCCACCGCCACCAGCATCGTCACTCGTGACCTTTTCATCTTTCATGTTTTTTAATTTTTCTTTCATCGCTTCTTGCCGTTTTTCTCTTTCGGCGATTTGCTTTCTTTTGATCTGATCTTTGACGCCAGCATCGACTGGATAAAATTTTAAATCTTCTGAATTATTAGGAATAGACAACCAATAAGTATCTCCTTCTTTTAAACCATGATCAATAATTATTTCATCATTATTTGAAATTCCAGTAATCACTTCTTGCTTGAAAACTCTTCCATCTTTTTCCACATAAACAAAAGACAAACTATCGCTATGCAATGCCTCCATCGGAATTGCAAGTACATTGTTATAAATGTCGGTTACGATTTCATTTGAAGTCGTCATTGCTGGTCGAAGAATAGAATCAACTTCATTCACTTGTACGACAACCTCAAAAACTTTAGCATCATAATTTCGCAATTGCTCCCCAATATTTGCTACTTCTAGGACTGTGCCCGTGTATTCTTTGTTTGGAAATGCGTCCACTTTCATGATAACATCTTGACCTTTTTTCACTCGACTAATATCTACTTCGTTGACAAAAGTTTTAGAAACCATATCAGTCAAATCAGGTAACTCTGCCACAACCGGATTCCATACACTTACTTGTGAGCCTGCTGAAATTTTTCCATTCCAGCTCCGATGATAAATGACCATTCCGTTTTTAGGTGCTTTGATGGTAAGTTCGTCACCAAGTTTTGCATAGCGATCACGCTTAGAAATATTTTGCTTGAGAGAGGCATTGATTTCAGAAATTTGAGCCTCAGATTTTTCTTTCGTCAATTCATACTTACTCAGTAATTGATTATAATCTCTAGCGGTTCTTTCCAATTCAATTTTCACTTTTTGGATGACCATTGGAGCTTCATATTTACTTTGCTCTACTTCGAGTTTTTTTTCTTTTTTGGAAAAATTAAGATTGATGAGTTGATCTCGAATGCCTCGTAATTCGATGGCAGTATCAATTTCAGTTTGTGCGAGTTGTGTTTCGATCTTTTCGATTTCTGTTTGAATATCTTTAAGTTTAGTATCCAATTCAGAGCGATCTAGTTTGGCAACGTAATCACCTTCTTTGACAATTGTTCCTTCAGCGACCATGTCTGAAATAGTTAATTGATAGATGTTCGCTTGCCGCAAACCTTGTGGTCCACGGATTTTTTCAGATTTTTTTGCTTTCAATTCACCCGTTGCAGTAGCCTTTACTGTGAAGTCAGCCAATTCCAATGTTTTTTTAATAACATTTGATTGTTCAGCCGTAGCATCTTTTTTTGTGAAAAAATAAGTACCTACAAGAAGAGCAATAATGGCAACAGGAATAAGAATCTTAGGGGATGACATAATTAGATTGTTTTAGTCTGTATATTTCTTTTATAAAAAATGTGTAATATTAATTCGATGGTAAAATAGAAAAAGAATACTTAGCTTTTTAATTTTAGCTCTGTTTAACACCCGGTTAACACCTGCTTTAACAATTAGGATAACGATGATTTTCTAATTGGTAACATCTCCAATTTTTTCTTTAACTAAAAATGGAAAAGAATAGCATTTGATTGATTATTATAAAAAGACATACCCTATTTTAAAAGATTGCTTACCACTAAAAAAAATGAATAACCATGGTTTCACCAAAAGAATATTTACAAAAAATACTTTTGTTTTTCCAAGAAAATGGCAATCCAGAAATTGCAGAGGGTCAGATGAGTTACATGCGAAATAAATTTGAATTTTACGGAGTGAAAGCACCAGGCTGGGTAAAGTTTTCAAGAGAGATTATGAAGGTAGAAGGTGTTTTCCAAAAGGAGAAATTAAAAGAGTTCGTTCGTTTATGTCTAAAGGAAGAACATCGAGAGATACATTATTTTGCATTGCAAATGGTGGAAAAAATAACTAAAAAAGAAGAGAAAGATTTTATTAATTTTTTAGAAGAATTGATATTGACGCATAGTTGGTGGGACACGGTAGATTGGATTACAAAAATGGTGGGTTGGCATTTTATGCGTTTTCCAAAACAAATAAAATCAGTTACTGAAAAATGGATGGCTTCCGAAAATATTTGGTTGCAACGAACGGCGATCATTTTTCAGCGATATAAAAATTATCCAACGGATGAGAAGATGATGTTTGATTATATTTTAAGGGTGAAAGATTCGGAGGAATTTTATATTCAAAAAGGAGCAGGTTGGGCATTGCGAGAACATTCGAAGACAGAACCAGAAGCGGTTATTAATTTTATTAAAAATAATCGATTGGCTTCGTTGACGGAAAGAGAAGGATTGAAATGGTTGAGAAAAAATGGAGTAGTTTAGATTTTTTGCTTACTCGCTTTCAGCGCTTGTTTTCGCTATTTTGGATAGCCCACGGCGCTGCCGCGGGTTGATGCTTAAGCCTTTCAGGCTTATTTTAATTTTAATAATTATGTATTTGTACCTATAAAAAGGTTTTTGTTTAAAGTAATAGTTGTTTTATTCTGAGTTTAATTAAAAGAATTCCTTGATTCCTATAAATGCGGAGAGATGAAATTTATTTAACTTAATAGGAACGCAGATTGGGCAGATTTAAGTGGATTAATACAGATTTTCCATCAGTTAGAACGGTAGTAAAGTCATAGTTCAAGTAGGAATAAAGAGGGTGAAATAAGCCTGAAGAGGGCTTAAGCATCAACCCGCGGTAGTGCTGTGGGCTCTCCAAAATAAGGAAAACAAGCGCTGAAAGCGCGTAAGCAAAATTCTCTAACCCTGTTAAGACAAAACGTTCACCTGCTTCGCCAACTGTTTAGGTACTTGAATCACTTTACCATCCATTTCCACTTCCACAGATTTTTCTTCTATTTTTTTAATTGTAAATGTAGTGTTAGGTAACAAACCTAATTTCCAAAGTTGGGCAGTAATGTGTTCATTAACTTGCTGTTGTGCAATTTTTGCATTTTGAAAAATCGGCAAATTGATCAATGGAAAATCTGGGATGCCTAATTTTTTTGGAATTGGAGAACCATGAGGATCGGTTGTTGGAAAACCTAATTTCAAATCTACCTCATCCAATAATTCTTCCGTCAAAAGGTGTTCAAACTTTTCAGCATCTTCATGAATTTGTTCTTCGGTCAAACCAATTTCTTGTACTAAATATGTTTCCCAAAGTCGATGTGCACGAACCATCTTTGTCGCTTCTTTTTGACCTTCATCAGTAAGAATAACTTGGTTGTTGTTCCATTTTATAAAACCATTTTTTTGCAAGTTTTTCAAACGAGATCGGAGAGCAGATTTATTAAAATTTACTTTTTCCAGAAGAGTAGGGAAGGAGAGTTTTTCTTTGCTATTGAGTTTTAGAGCTTGTTTTAAAGTATCTTCCAATTGAATTTTTTGTTGCAATTTTCTTTTTCTAAAAGTTCGAAAAATCAATCCTTTTTTAGGAGCAAAAAGTGCAGCGATTAAATAGAAAAATGTAGCAACCACAGTCATTGCTGGACCAGGAGTGGTATCCAAAAGTACCGCTAAAATAAATCCAACCACAGTCGAAAGAACTCCGACAATTCCAGAAATAGCGACTGCCCAATGCAATCGGTCAGTCAATAATAATGCAGTTGCTGCAGGTGTGATTAACATCGCAACTACTAAAATTACACCGACAGTAGTCAATGATGCGACTACTGCTACAGATAATAAAAGCATCAGATAATAATGAATAATTTTAGTCGAAACACCCATCGTTTCGGCAATCACCGGTTGGAAGGTAGTAGCAAAAAGGTAACGGTAAAAAATGACAATACTTAAGACTACATAGATCATAATTCCGATGGTCAGATTCACATCTTGAGTCGAAACACTCAACACATTTCCAAATAAAAAATCAGTTAAATCTGGAACATGTACTCCACTTTCTGCTTTGCTGATTCTCGAAATACCCATCACACCTATCGCGAACATGGCGGTGAAAACTATTCCAATAGCAGCATCATTTTTAGTATTAATATTATGTTGTAGCCAAGTGATTCCAACTGCGGCAATCAGTCCTGCGATAACTGCTCCGGTAAAAATACCTAAAGCGGTATTTCCAAAAATGATAAAAGCAACGACTACTCCAGGCAAAACTGCATGCGACAAGGCATCTCCAATCAAAGCCATATTTCGAAGAACGATAAAACAGCCCAACATCCCACACATCAACCCAACCATCGCAGATGCTGCTAATGCTCGAAACCCAATATCCATTCTAAAAAAATCAGTTAGGACATTAAAAATTTCTTCTTGAAAAAAAACGTATAATTGTTCCATCTTTTAAAAATGCTTTTAGCAAAGATAAACTTTTTTTATTAACCAAAAATAAATTTTTAGATTAGTCTAAAAATATACTTGAGACTTTGGGTATTGAGTATTGGGATTTCCCAATACTCAATACCCAGAATCTAAATACCCAAAATATGAAATACGATTGGCTACTTTTTGACTTGGATAATACGATTTGAATTTTGATAAAGCGATGGTATTTGGTTTTGAGAAGACCATTAATGATTTTAATATTCCATTTGATGAAAACCATTTTTCAATTTATCAAGAAATAAATCATCAATGTTGGGCAGATTTGGAAAAAGGAATTATTTCACAAGATCGATTACGAACACTTCGCATGGAACGGTTTTTAAATCATATCGACTCTACTCATAATCCAATACACTTTTCTGAAACTTATCATGAAAATTTGTCTGCAAAGATTTTTTGGATGGATAATGCGAAAAGCTTGATTGAAGATTGGAGTGGCCAATTTAATATGACTTTGGTGACGAATGGATTGAAAGAAATTCAGCGAGCGAGGTTGGCGAAAAGTGATTTGGAAAAACATTTTCATCATGTGGTCATCTCAGATGAGATTGGTGTATCTAAACCTCATCAAGGATTTTTCGATCATGTCTTCGAGAAAATTAAATTTCCAAAAAGAGATAAAGTGATGATTATTGGAGATAGTTTGAGTTCAGATATTCGTGGGGGAAATGATTATGGGATTGATACTTGTTGGTTGAATATGAATGGGAAAACTGCTCCGGGAGATAATGTTCCGACATTTACGATTGAGAGGTTGGAGGAGTTACATGGTTGTCTGCTTTAGTTGACCTAAAAAAATCACAATAGCTATGTACAAACTATTGTGATTTTCTCTTATTGTAATATTTTTTTAGGTCAGCTAAAGCAGACCACCACGTTACATATCTTGCCAAGCCAAAACACCACCAATTACATTTCGCACATTGGTAAACCCTTTAGCTTTGAATAATTGTTGCGCCATTCCGCTTCTTGCACCTGAACGGCAATAAATGATAATCTCATCATTTTCATGTCCATCGTAATCATCAATTGCATTCATTACACTCCCTACAGGGATCAATTTTCCTCCTATATTAAAGGTCTCATGTTCATGTGGTTCTCTTACATCAATGAAGATAAAATTATCACCACGATCTAATTTTTCTTTTAATTCAGTTACATTTATATCCATTTCTATTTCGCTTGATTTTGTTTTAAAAAAATTATTTAGCTAAAATGATTTTTCGATTGATCACTTCACTCGATTTATCATTTTTTATTCTAATGAAATACATTCCGTTTTGTAAGTGGCTGATATCCAACTGATTAGTAAGTTGATTTGTACCAAGCATTTTTCCAACAGCATCAAAAAGTGTATATGAAAATTGGTCAAAACTTCCTTCTTCGATTTCAATATTTAAGAAACCACTTGTTGGATTTGGGAAAATATTTAATTGAGTATTCTTAGTTACTTTATCTGTTTTGGAACTTGCATTAGGAGTTCCTTCTCCTACGATCGGACGAATCATCAAAGTCCCTTCAATGGTTGGATCAGCATCGGCAACATTCTCCCAATCAAGACCAAAACCGAATCCATCAAAGTAAAGATTTTGCATTCCATCCTTTCTACTTTTATCTGTTCCGACCACAATACATTCATTCAAACCGCAATTAGAAACTTGTTGCCATCCTACATAAAAATCTCCTTCAGGAATTGCTAATGGAGTTAATTCACCTGTGTTAGCATCTTTAAGTACATAAGTAGTAAATGCTTGCAATGAGTCAAGATAGCTATCAATGTATAATGGGTTTTGTAAAAAACCTTCATACTCTGGAGTATCATCAAGTTCTCCTACCCATACTTTTAAAGTGAAATTTTGAGTAGAAGTATTGGCAAAAATATGTGGGAAATGGAACTGTACTCCCTTCAAAGAGTCTGCAACATTTGCATGGAATTTTAGAGCAATCTGTACATCCTTTTTTGTGGCTTCAATTCCGCTTTCCGCTGTCCCATCATCGTAAGCAAAATAATTATCGAAGATGGTAGTATGAGTCACTACATTATTGTCCTTGACAATCGGGTTAATGCTCACCGCTTCATTATCTACATCAATAATGTAAGATTTTTCGAATGCTAGATATTTTAAATCATCAGGGAAAGCACTATTGATTGCATTCTCAAATGTTGGATAAGTCGTAGAAGGAGGAGTAGGGAAATCATTATTTATGAAACCTGGAGCAATGTTAAGATCAGAAGCAGACTGAAATAATTTAATATCATCTAAAACTACAGTACCTGTTTCCAATTCGATGAGTTCAATTTCTTCAGTAGTAATTGCCTGCACATTATCATCATGGCTATATATATGAATTTCATTGAATTCGTCAGCCTCAGGTATTTCCTCAGCCTTATTAGCAACAAAATGCCACCAAGGCATGCTGGTATAATTTTTTAAGATTGGATTCGGAACTTCTGTAAAAGCAATGTCTGTAAGAAATTGAGTTCCATCTCCCACCGCTAATCTTACATAATCCAGATGCCAATGATCTAAATTTCCACTTCCTAAAGTGTAATTGGTAAATCTAAATTGGAAACCATTGAAGAGATATTGGTTCTGATTTACTGGGTACGAATGGAAAGAGAAAATATCTGGATTAGGAGTATTTAAAGTGGTAAAAGTATCTATTGTATTCCATTCTCCACTCGAATTTTTAAACTCTAAAACTAAAGAATCACCAGCCCCAGGAGCATCTGCTAACCCTTGTGGTTCGATGTAAAAGCTTAAATGAAGATTACTATTAGTATTGAATGGATCCATGTTTAGATAAGCTGATGTTAAATAATCTGCTGCACCATAACCTCCTCCGTGTGCTCTTCCCTTTTCATTTAATCCATCAAAAGTGGCTACTCCAACTGACACAGGATCAATTGCCATCGTGTTATTGATAAAGACATTTTTATCTAGCCAATTATTATTAGGATAAGGGCCTGAGTAGGAAAAGTCATCCATAAAAGGTAAGTCGATAGTATCTTGAGCGATAGAAATTGGAATTTCATAAGTATCGCATACACAGAAATCATCGCATATTTCGAAAGTCACAACATCATCACCAGCAAAACGATTGGCTTCATAAAAAATGCAACTTCCAAAAGAATACACATCACCAAATGTTGGATTGTTTCCCATCAAATTAGCGCTCGAATAAGGTGTTGGAAGAACTTCAGTATCTACACAAATTGTAATAGTATCTTCAGCATTTAGAAAAGTAGTAGGAAGCACAATTGTATTTTCAGGACGATGAACATAAATTGGATAAATCGTCGTATCGCAAACACCACTATTCGTATTGCAAACTTTCATCGAAAGACTATCAATTCCAAAGTCAACTCCAGCATTCGCTGCATAAATTGCACAAGTTGAATCCAAAACTGCCGTTCCAAAAGACAAGTCTCCAAGATTGATTAATTCAAAACTTGTCGAATCACCGATATTAATTGTATCAATACAAGTAATAAATGTATCTAGAGATTGTAAACAAATCCAATTATTAACAATCACATCTCGATTTTGCACACTCGTAGGGAACATCTCAGCTTTTCGCTGAGCAAGCATGGATTGAATTTCTTGTTTTTTTACAGCTTGTTGTTGTTCGAGAATCGGATTGGTAGAAAGAGGAACTTCGTGAATTTGGGCTTGTGCAATGGTTGTTGTAATTATGAAAATTACGATAGCGTAAATTCTTTGCATAGTTGAATAAGGTTTATGGTATTTTTCGTAGTTCAGACTTTAGTTAACTGAACATAAACTTATCTTGGAAAAAACGCATAATTAAAATCTTTGTTGTCAAATGAAAACTTGAATATTGAAAAAAGTTGCGTTTTGAAAAAAATGAACCAATTTGAAATGGAAAATGGATAGATTAGGTTAGAAATTTTCATCCTCACCTGAATCATCGTCCTCATCATTACGAGGTGCTTCCAATTCATTAATAGCATCATCACAGTCGTCTGGCAAATTCTGAGTTAATCGCAATTTTACTTGTTCTCCAAATCGGATAGAAGAACCTGCCGCAGGATTTTGTAACCAAACAAAGGCATTATCCTTATCGATGACAGTTTGGTCGGCTTCAAAATTGATGGTGAGGTTACTGTTTTCCAAAATCAATTTAGCTTCACTCAAAGTTTTACAAACAATATTAGGAACATTTGTATTGCCATATCCTTTTTTGGAAATGACGATAGTTAGAGGTGTCTTGGAAAATTTTGGAACTTTATCATATTCTCCATCCCGAACTTGATCGGTAATTTTTTCTCCTTTGTATTCAATATCCAAAATGGTATTTTCAGAGACTCGACTATCAACTCTGTATAAGCTAGTGTAGTTAATTCCTCGTAATATTAATGCTTTTCGATATACATCAAAACTTTCATTACTTCCATCTAATTGAGGAAGGTCAGCAAATTCATAACCTGCTTTTTTTACAGCCAAATAAACAGTTCGTTTTTCTTTGACTAAAGCATCTGCTTTGGGATCTTGATCGAGTACCGTTAATGGAGGTAAATTTTTATTTCCATCAGTATTTCCAACGGAGTCCACTACGATTTGGAACCCTTTTTTCTTTGCTTCATCTTTTACATCCAACAAATTTTTTCCCACATAATTAGTCATGTGAATTGCTTCACCATGATTTGTATAACACTTCAACCAAGTCGTTGTAAAAAAGAAAAGTACGATTAGCATACCGATCACTCCTGCAAAATTTTTAATAAAAATTTTACTAGTAAGAAATGCAAATACTTCCAAACTGAAGTATTTAATCTTTTCCCATATTTTGCTTAAGTTCTCTTTCATAGATACTGAATTCGTTAATTTGCCGCAAATTTAACTAAATTATCGTTAATCTTTGACGATATATTGGATTCTGATTTTACCACAGATTTACACGGATTACCACAGGTTTTTTATTGAAGTTGTTTAAAAAGTCCTTGCTGATCTACGCGAAAACCATTGCGGTTATTGGACTTCAGCTTTTTTTCGTCCCGTAGCTAAGGCTACGAAAC
>CAZMBP010000107.1:0-57057 GCA_964564545.1 uncultured Saprospiraceae bacterium | reverse complement strand
ACACATCTCATGGTTTTGTGCCTTGGGACGATGCCCATCACCCAGAGCTTTCTCAAACTAATGGAGAAACTGACGGACGTTGGATTTTCATTAATGGAAATAATACACCTCGTATTGCTCGAATTGACTTAACTACTTTTGAAACTACAGAGATCATTGAGATTCCTAACTCAGGTGGTAACCACAGTTCGCCTTTTACAACTGAAAATACTGAGTATGTTGTAGCAGGTACTCGATTCGGAGTTCCTTATCCACCAAATGATGCTGCTATTAATACCTACGCTGAAAACTTCAAAGGAATGTTGAGTTACATTTCTGTAGGAGACAAAGGAGAAATGGACATGGCTTTTCAGGTATTGTTACCTGCTTTTGATTATGATTTAGCTCACTCTGGAAAAGGGAAATCTCATGGATGGACTTTTTTCACGACATATAATACGGAGCTAAAATCAACATTGTTAGAAGTTTCTGCTTCTCAAAACGATAAAGATTTTATCGCAGCAGTAAACTGGAAAAAAGCAGAAGAATATTTGAAAGCTGGAAAATTCAAAGAAGTACCAGCTAATTATGCACACAATGTATATGATGAGCATACTCATTCTGCAACTTCAACAATGAAGAAATCTGTAAAAGTTTTAGACCCTGCAGATTGTCCAGGATTAGTTTACTTCTTACCTACACCAAAATCTCCACACGGAGTTGATGTTGATCCAACTGGTGAATACATTATTGGTAACGGGAAATTATCAGCCGATTTAACAGTACACTCTTTCTCTAAAATGATTAAAGCAATTGAGAATGAATCTTTCGAAACAACAATTGCTGGAGTTCCAGTATTGAAGTTTGACGAAGTTGTTGCAGGTGCAGTTAAAGATGCAGGTTTAGGCCCTCTTCACACAGAATTTGATAACAAAGGAAATGGATATACTACTTTCTTTATTTCATCAGAAGTAGTGAAATGGAATGTTGAATCTCGAGAAGTTGTTGATAGAGCTCCTACTTATTATTCAGTTGGTCACTTGATGATCCCTGGTGGTGATTCTAAGAAACCTGATGGAAAATATTTGGTTGCTTTAAATAAAATTACGAAAGATAGATACTTACCTACAGGACCTGAGCTTTGTCACTCTGCACAGTTGTATGATATTTCTGGAGATAAGATGAAATTACTTTTAGACTTCCCAACGATTGGTGAGCCTCACTATGCGCAAGGAATCGCTGCAAGTAAAATCGTACCTAACTCTAAGAAGTTTTATCCAATTGAAGAGAACAAACACCCATACCGTGCAATGGGAGAAAAAGATGCGAGAGTGGAAAGAGATGGAAATACTGTTCACATTTACATGACAACTATTCGAAGTCACTTTGCTCCTGATAATATTGAAGGTATCAAAGTGGGCGACAAAGTTTACTTACACGTAACTAACCTTGAACAAGATTGGGATGTTCCTCACGGTGTTGCCATTATGGGAGCTAACATGTCGGAACTTTTAATCATGCCTGGACAAACAGAAACTATGCTTTGGGAACCAACACAAGAAGGTGTATTCCCATTCTATTGTACAGATTTCTGTTCAGCACTTCACCAAGAAATGCAAGGTTATATTCGAGTTTCTCCTCGTAACTCCAACATTGCTTTGAAGTGGGGATTAGGCGAAGATGAACCAATGTAAAACACAGTTTTTTCTCAAAAAAATATATGTCCTCAACATATATATATTAACAAATGGTGGCGGGGTATTTTCTCCGCCACCTACTTTAAAAATTCTCTATGAAAAATCTTCCTAGGATATTAATGGTAGCAGCAGTAATATGTTTGTCATCTCTTTTTTTCTTGCCTATGTGGAAAATTACCTTGATCGCACCTCAGTATCCTCATGGTGTAACAATGAATATTCATATCGATAAAATTAGTGGAGACACGCCAGGGACTTTACAAAATATTAATATCCTAAATCACTATATCGGAATGAAAAAAATCGTTCCTGAATCAATTCCAGAGTTAAAATATATGCCATTTATTATTATGGGATTAATGTTATTGGGGTTGATCGCAGTTGGTGTTAATCATCGGAATTTATATCTAGGATGGGTAATTATTTTTGGTATACTGGGTATAGTCGGCATCTATGATTTCTATTTATGGGAGTACGACTATGGTCATTCCCTTGATCCAAATGCACCAATGAAATTTCCAGGAGCATCATTCCAACCACCGCTTTTTGGTACTAAACATATCATCAACTTTGTAGCAAAATCATTCCCACACACAGGAGGATATTTAGCAATCTTTTCTGCAATTCTTGCTACGGCTGCGTGGTGGTTTAAAAATAAAATAGACAAAACAAATGAAAAAATTACTTCTTCTTCTAAGTATGCTATGGCTAGTTAGTAGCTGCACTCCTACACCCGAACCAATTGAATATGGTTCTGACATGTGTGATTTTTGTAAGATGAGTATTGTAGATGCTCAGCATGGTGCAGAGTTAGTTTCTTCAAAAGGTAAGGTGTTTAAGTTTGATGCAATCGAATGTTTAATTGGATTTTCGAAAGAAAAAAAAGATACTCAATTTGCATTTGAATTAGTCAATGATTATTCCTCTCCAAAGAAATTAATTGAAGCGAAGCAAAGTACTTTCTTGATTAGTGAAAACTTATCTAGTCCTATGGGAGCAAATCTTACTGCCTTTGGAGATAAAAAAAATGCGGAGGAAATGTTGGCAACAAAAGGAGGAAAATTGTTTTCATGGACGGAACTAAATGAACATTTTAACAAGGGGAAATAGAAAATTGACTAATGTGTTTTAGTCAAAAGAAATTAACAAACAAAAAAATCAATCAAAATGAAAAAGAATTTAATGCTCGTATTACTCAGTTTTTTCTTTTTTTATAACAATACGATTACTGCTCAAGAAGAATGCAAAACTAAAGAAAAATCTTGCTGTGTTGAAACTTATTGTAATTCAAGTGCTCCAGATGGAGTTGCTCCAATTGGTGTGATGAGTGATCATACTCACCACAAAAAAGGATTGATGTTTTCTTACCGATTCATGAATATGAATATGGCAGGAAACCTATCAGGGAAAAGTGACATTTCAAACCAAGAGATTTTTTCAAATTATATGTTGGCACCGGATGACATGAATATGCAGATGCATATGATCGGTGCTATGTATGGTTTAAGTGACCGAATTACTTTGATGGCAATGATGAATATTCATCGTAATCGAATGAGTATGAATATGATGAACGGAAGTGAACATGAGCATAGCTCTCAAGGAATTGGTGATTTAAGGTTAAGTGCAATTGCGGGAGTTTGGAAAAATAATAATCACTCTATAAATGTAAACGCAGGTGTAAGTCTTCCTACTGGAAATGTAGGAATTACTGAAATGAATCATTTAATGCATCATGGCGGTGGCCACGAGCATGGGATGGAAACGGTAATGCCTTATCCTATGAGATTAGGTAGTGGTACTTATGATGCTTTGCTTGGAGCAACGTATTTAGCAAAATGGAATAAATTTTCATATGGATTCCAATCTCAAAATATCATAAGAACTGGTGAAAATGACCGAGGATATTCATTAGGAAATCAATTTACTTTGAATACATGGGGAGCCTACCGCATCAATAATTGGATGAGTGTTTCTCTTCGTGGAGAAGGAGTGAAGTTGGGAGCTATAGATGGAAAAGATGTTGATTTAATGGCTATGATGTCTCCAACAAATAATGTAATGAATTCTGGAAAAGACCTTATTCGTGGTTACGGAGGGGTAAATCTTTACTTCAAAGATTTCTGGAATGGATTACATGTTGGGACAGAATTTGGAATGCCAATTTATCAAAATGTAGAAGGTGTTCAAATGAATGAAAGTAATGTTTTCAATGTAGGAGTAAGATTTGATGTGTTGTAGTTTTTAGAAATAAATAATAATGTCTTTAGTTTTTTTACCTGAAGACATTATTAAAAATAAATGTTTACAAATGAAAATTCTCCAAATTATAATTGTAAGTGTATTGTTTTTGCAAACTTCTTTTGCCAAAGAAATTGAAGTATGTAAAACTTGTAAATATACTACCATCGTTGATGCTATTGAGTCTGCGGAAGATGGAGATGTGGTTTTGATCCATAAAGGTATTTACAAAGAAGGCAATATCGTAGTTGATAAATCGATTACAATTAAAGGCTTAGATTTACCCATCTTGGATGGAGAAAGCCAAACTGAAATTCTAACCGTTATTGCAGATGGTGTAACTGTTGAAGGCCTACAAATCCAAAATGTAGGAACTAGTTACTTGGAAGATAGAGCAGGTCTTCGAATTCGTAAGTCGAAAAATTTCACCATTAAAAACAATGTTTTACTCAATACTTTTTTTGGAATTTATTTAGAACACTCTGCAGATGGTATAGTGGAAAACAACAAGTTGGTTGGTGAAGCAGAGCTTGAGATGTCTTCTGGCAATGCTATTCATTTATGGTATTGTAAGCGAATCAAAATTCTGAAAAATTTAGTTCAACGACATCGAGATGGAATTTATTTAGAGTTTGTAGATAATAGTATCGTCGAACAAAATGTAAGTGAAGATAATCTGCGATATGGCTTACATTTTATGTTTTCAAATAACGATGATTATTACAAAAATGAATTTCGAAGAAATGGGGCAGGAGTGGCAGTTATGTTTTCCAAAAAAATAAATATGAAAAATAATTTATTTGAACTCAATTGGGGGAAAGCTGCCTACGGATTATTGCTCAAAGAAATTTACGATGCTGAAATTGAAAATAATATTTTTAAAGAAAATACCATCGGCATTTTTGTAGAAGGTTCGACTCGAATAAATTATCATTCCAATGAATTTTTGAATAATGGTTGGGCGCTGAAAATTAGTGGTGGTTGCCTAAACAATAAAGTAAAGAACAATAATTTTGTGAGTAATACTTTTGATCTTTCGATCACTAAGTCGAATGATGAAAATGAATTTGACAATAATTATTGGAGTGATTATACAGGGTATGATTTAGATAGAAATGGAATTGGTGATGTGCCATACCGACCAGTTAAATTATTTAATTATGTAGTGAATCAAACTCCAGAGGCAACTGTCTTGTTACGAAGTTTATTTGTTGACGTAATTAATTTTTCAGAAAAAGTGAGCCCAGTATTTACACCTAAAAATGTTGTAGATAATGAGCCATTGATGAAACGGATTTCTTTTAAATAACAGTCTCTTAGAAAAATATATCTCCAATATGATTACAATTGAAAATCTTCACAAAGCATTCAAAAAAAATCAAGTCCTCAAGGGCGTTGATTTGACTTTTGATCAAGGCGGAATTACAGCAGTTTTGGGGCCGAATGGATCAGGTAAAACCACTTTGATAAAATCAATTTTGGGAATGGTCATTCCAGATAAAGGTAATATTTTGATTAAAGGTGAAAATGTAAAAGGGAAATGGAAGTACCGAGAAGGAATTGATTATTTACCTCAAATTGCAAGGTTTCCTGAAAATTTATTTGTCCAAGAATTATTTGACATGGTTCAAGACCTTCGTTCCTCCAAAGGAAATAATCAAGACTTGATTGAGTTATTTGAGCTTCAACCTTTTCTCGATAAACGTCTTGGACACCTTTCAGGAGGTACTCGCCAAAAAGTAAATATCATTCAATCATTGATGTTTGATAGTCCGATAATTATTTTAGATGAACCTACTTCTGGACTGGATCCAGTTGCCATGCTTCACCTCAAAGATTTGATCAATAAGGAAAAAGCTAAAGGTAAGACCATTTTAATTACCACACATATTATGAGTTTTGTCGAAGACATTGCTGATGATGTAGTGTTTCTTTTGGAAGGAAAAATTCACTTCCACGGAAGTGTTAAAAAATTGAAAAATCAATATAACGAAACGACTGTCGAACGCGCGATTGCTTCTATTTTGCAAAAAGATAAATCGCCCAAACCATTGAATGGTAAATCTTTGAGTAAATCTAAAACTCCTTCACCATTAAAAATTAAATCATGATTAAAATATTAAAATATAGTTTTTTCGATTTGATGCGGAGTCGATGGACATTGATCTATGCGGCATTTTATATGTTGTTTACAATCTCGTTATTATGGTTAAGTACCGATTTGTCGAAGGTGATCATTAGTTTGATGAATGTGATTTTGGTTTTGGTACCATTGATTGCTACTATGTTCTCTGTTATGTATTATTACAACTCTCGGGAGTTTGTAGAACTATTGTTAGCTCAACCAATTAAGCGTAGTAATATTTTCTTAGGACAATATTTTGGGATAGCAAGTTCCCTTTCGTTGAGTTTGTTGATTGGTGTTGGTTTGCCATTTTTATTATATGGTATTTTTCAATCAGCCGAAATTTTTAATTTTTTCACCTTGTTGATTGTTGGAGTTTTTCTCTCCTTTATTTTTTCAGCCATTGCCTTTTATATTGCGTTGAAAAATGAAAATCGGATCAAGGGATTTGGATTAGCCATTTTAGTTTGGTTGTTTTTCGCTATTATTTATGATGGGATCTTTTTATTGTTATTAGTTTATTTTAATGACTACCCATTGGAAAATTTTGCGATTGGAACCTCTATGCTAAACCCAATTGATTTATCTCGAATATTAATTTTATTAAAATTAGATATTTCAGCTTTGATGGGATATACTGGAGCTGTTTTTAGTAAATTCTTAGGCTCAGCTAGTGGAATTATCGTGGCAGTTGGAGTTCTGCTTTTATGGGTAGGAGTTCCCACATTTTGGATCAAACGAACAGCTGGAAAGAAAGATTTCTAAAAAAAAATGGACTCATGACAAATGTCACTTTTTTTAATAAAAAACTATTTTAACTTGCTGCTGTGAAAATAAGTTAGTGATCCTCAAATTATACGCCTACCTATTTTGAGGACAAAGAGAAGGGAGATATACCCTTGTATTTCTCTTCTCTTTATTCATTTCCCTTCTCTCCTTTAGATTTCATATTTTTTTTTAAAATATTTGAAGAAAGGTGATTTTAGTCATCGTTTCCTTTTTTTCTATTTCTTAAATTTACACCTGATCATCCCTCCTCCGAATTTTTTTTAATACATGAACAATCAAACAGCAATGAACAAGTTACTACAGGTGGTGATTTTATTCATCATTTTATTTTTTTCCTGCACTCAAGACAAAATAGGGAATCCTTTAGATACTGAAATTAAAGGTGCCTTAGATAGACTTGCCAAAACGAATAGTTACGATTATTATATTTTTCCAGAAAGTAACGATCTCATTTCCCTACCTAATCAGGATCCCAACAACCCCATTACTTTAGATAAAGTTAAGTTAGGGCAACTCCTTTTTCATGAAACAGGATTAGCTCAAGGGGCTTCTCAAGAAATAAGTTTGGAGACTTATTCCTGTTCTTCTTGTCATATTGCAAGTGCTGGTTTTACTCCAGGAAGAATGCAAGGAATTGCTGATGGAGGACTTGGTTTTGGAGAAGACCGAGAGTTGTGGGAGAGTTATGATGAAAATGAAATAGATGCACAAGGTCTTCGACCGTTGACTATTTTGAATGTTGGATATATGGAAAATACTTTGTGGAGTGGGATTTTTGGCGCACATGGAGTAAATGAGGGGACAGAACATTTATGGGGAAATGATCCTTTATCGGAAGTCAATCATTTAGGACTGGAAGCATTAGAATCTCAAAATATTGAAGGTTTGGATTTACATCGATTAGAGATTACAGATAAAGTTTTAGATGAGTATGGTTACCGCGAGTATTTTGATTTATGCTTTCCAGATATTCCAGTTGAGGAAAGATATAGTGTGAAGACTGCAAGTTTTGCTTTGGGCGCTTATTTAAGAAATGTTTTAGCGAATGAAGCTCCTTTTCAAAAATATCTAAAAGGGGATAATGCAGCTTTAACTGAGATGCAAAAAAGAGGTGCACTATTATTTTTAGGAAAAGCTAGATGTAGTACTTGTCATAATAGTCCTTCCTTCGGAAATACAGAATTTCATGCTTTAGGTACTCGTGATCTCTATCATCAAAATGAGGCATTAAATACGGATGCAGCTGATTCTCGAAACTTAGGAAGAGGATTCTTTACAGGGGAGGAGGAAGATTATTATGCATTCAAAGTTCCTCAATTATATAATATCGTTGATTATACTCATTTCTTCCATGGTAGTAGTAAAAAAACTGTTCGAGAGGTTATAGATTTTAAAATAAAAGCGAAATCCGAAAATGGCAATGTTTCAGATGAACAACTTTCTCCTTATTTTAGGAAGTTATATTTGTCTGATCAAGAGATAGATGAATTGATTGACTTTTTAGAAAATGGGTTACGTGATCCAAATTTGGAAAGATATGTACCAGATGAAGTTTTGTCTGGAAATTGTTTTCCAAATAATGATCCATTTTCAATATTCCAAACTGGTTGTGATTAAAAAAAAATTGTTCACTTTTTGAAAGCCTTCCTGAGTTATCAGGAGGGCTTTTCTTTTTTATTTATAGTTTATTAAAAATCTCTACTGTCTGTTTTTTTTAAGATTAGTAACAATAACGAATTGCTGCGTATAAATTAATTTATCCCTAACTGGATAATAAAATTATTTATCTTTACCCTTTCAAAACCAGCAATTGTTATCTTATAACGTTATCAACTTTAAATGAAATTATTTTTACCCTTATTTCTGGTTTTCTCCTCAATTTATTCTTCTGCCCAAATAAATAAGGATTCCATGCACCATGTTGTGCTTGCCGAATCAAAAGATTCAGCAAATAGTATGGAAACATTTGTGAATATTCAGAGAACTAGTGGTTTGAAAAATGATGATATACTAAGCGATAAAAAGCAACTAAAAGAAATAAGTTTAAATTTTGAAAAAGAAATTAAAGACCTGCAAAATCAAAATAGAAATTTGTTTTTATTATTTTTTGTCACTATTTCTATAGCCATTTTGGCCATTTGGTTTTATTTTAAAAAAAGGGAGAAACAATATTTAATTGAGCGAGAAGAATTATTACAGAAAATAGAATCTTTAAAAAAGAAGTTAACTGCTCAATCTGTAGCTACTCCTCAAAAGAATGTAAAAGCATTTACTTTGGATAAAATTAAGATAGAAAAAGCCATTAAAAACAAATTAGGAGAATCCTCTTGGATGATCTTAAATCTCATCTTTGACAACCCTTCAATTAGTAATAAGGAGATAGCTGAGAAAGTCTCTTTAAGCATTGAAGGGGTTAGTTCTTCCCTTCGAAGAATGTATCAAGCCTTCGAAATTACCTCTTCTAGCAACAAAAAAATCACCTTAATAATGAAGGCAACCCGACTTTCAATTGAAGATTAATTGAACAAATCCTAATATTTACGTGCACGGATACCCGTGTATTGTACTGTTCATAAAGAATGTGTAGTTTTGATGTACCTACTGTTTCATAAAAAGTTTGGTCAGTTGATTAAGTTTAGAATTCTATAAGGTGATGTAATTATGGTTCATTAATATAAAAACGAAAAATCAACACAATATTAAAAGAATCAGGATTACTGACGCTTTTATGTTTTTTAGCTATGACCACATTTATATTCTTACCGATTGATCAAAATACAATTCAATTTGATGTGAATAATTTCGAATCAGGTTTGTATTGGTTATCCATCAAAGTTGAAGGATATGATTTAATTACTAAGAAATTTTTTGTAAGTAAATAATTAAAATCTAAGATACAATTATTGACAACTGTTCATTACAATTGTATCTTAATATTTATTTGAAGTTAAAAGACTTTTTCCTTTCGTTTTTCAAAAAAAAGGGAAAAGTCTTTTTTCAATTAGTTTGATATTATGCTAAAAACCGAAAAAAGCTTTTGAGTAATACAATGCTTTAAATTTTACTCCAGAATATAATATTTAAACATATTTTATAAAATCCCAATAACAATATATTTTTAAATCTCCCCAAAGGAATTTAGGGAGATTTTTTTAGGAGGTGAATTTTCAAAAAACAAAACACAAAATGACACATTCTCATTTGTTTTTAAAAACGATATTTTTCATAATATTTTTTTCTGTCTCTCAATACAGTTTAGGACAATACACCACAACTGAGTGTCAGACTGTAACTACTGCCTTGATAGGACCAGATAGGAATGACTTTGTTCACAATAATGGAATAGATGTAAGTGAAGGATACTTGCATAATTTTGATCCCCCAACATTGCCATGTGGGATTAATAATCCAGGACTGACTTCTCTAGTGGTAAATATTGATATTACAAATATTACAACAAATGCAGGGTGTGCAGGAATTCCTATTTTTGGAAATGTTTTATTGAACTGTCCATTAACTAATACTTCAATTTGTCCAATTATTCAAGATGTATTGACTCCTGGGTGTAATACTTTTGGAGTAGGAACTACAACCACCGGAATGTATTCTTTAGATATTGCCACTTGTAATGCTATAAGTGCAACTGATATAATTGGTGTTGATTTAATTCCTGCAACTGATTTTTTACCAACATGTCCCTCTAGCGGAACAGCAATTACAGATGGTATCGTATCTGTAACTTATCAAATTTGTTTGGATTATACTTATGACCAATCAGTTCCTGCAGCTTGTGTGAACACTACTGTAGTTAGTTGTGATGATGGTAATCCATGTACAATAAATGATATGGCTACTGTGGATGATTGTGATAATACAATTATTTGTATTCCATGTGCAGGAGTTTTAGTTGATTGTTCGAATGTGGCTTGTCAAACTACAATGCCATGTGATGACGGTGACCCATGTACAGAAAATGATGTGGAAACTTTGGCAGCAGATGGAAGTGTATGTGTTCCGTGTGCAGGGGTACTTTCTGATTGTTCGAATGTGGCCTGTCAAACTACTTTACCATGTGATGATGGTAATCCATGTACAGAAAATGATATGGAAACATTGGCAGCAGATGGAAGTGTATGTGTTCCATGTGCAGGAGTTTTAGTTGATTGCTCGAATGTGGCTTGTCAAACTACAATGCCATGTGATGACGGTGACCCATGTACAGAAAATGATGTGGAAACATTGGCAGCAGATGGAAGTGTATGTGTTCCATGTGCAGGAGTTTTGGTTGATTGCTCGAATGTGGCTTGTCAAACAACTTTACCATGTGATGATGGTGATCCATGTACAGAAAATGATATGGAAACATTGGCAGCAGATGGAAGTGTATGTGTTCCATGTGCAGGGGTACTTTCTGATTGTTCAAATGTAACTTGTCAAACAACTTTACCATGTGATGATGGTGATCCATGTACCGAAAATGATATGGAAACTTTGGCAGCTGACGGAAGTGTATGTGTTCCATGTGCAGGCGTTTTGGTTGATTGTTCGAATGTGGCTTGCCAAACAACTTTACCATGTGATGATGGTGATCCATGTACAGAAAATGATATGGAAACATTGGCAGCAGATGGAAGTGTATGTGTTCCATGTGCAGGCGTTTTAGTTGATTGCTCGAATATGGCTTGTCAAACTACTTTGCCATGTGATGATGGTGATCCATGTACCGAAAATGATGTAGAAATTTTAGCTGCAGATGGAAGTGTTTGTACTCCATGCGCAGGTGTACTTTCTGATTGTTCTAATGTAGGATGCCAAACAACTTTACCATGTGATGATGGTGATCCATGTACCGAAAATGATGTGGAAACATTGGCAGCAGATGGAAGTGTATGTGTTCCATGTGGAGGTACAGTAATCGATTGCTCAAATGGATCCACAACCATTCAACCATGTGATGATGGAAATATTAATACGATTAATGATATGGAAACTATCTTAGATTGTGACGGTAGTATTTGTGTTCCATGTATGGGAACTATGGTAAATTGTAATACCGGTCCTACCACAGATGTCCCTTGTGATGATAATGATCCTTGTACCATTAATGATGTAGAAACTATTTTAAATGCAAATGGAACTATTTGTGTTCCGTGTGCTGGTACACCTGCTCCGTGTAATTCTAATCCAGCTTGTCAAGTTGAAATTCCTTGTAATGATGGTGATCCATGTACAGAAAATGATATGGAAACTATCTTAATATCTGATGGAAGTGTTTGTATACCATGCATGGGAACAGCAATAGATTGTTCGACAGGATCTACAACTGTTCAATTTTGTGATGATGGCGATCCGAATACCATAAATGATATCGAAACAATTTTAGATTGCGACGGAAGTATCTGTATACCCTGTCAAGGAACACTAGTAGATTGTTCAACAGGAACAACTTCCGTAGTAGCCTGCGATGATGGAGATCCATGTACTATTAACGACGAAGAAACAATTCTCAATGCTAATGGAACTATCTGTGTTCCATGCATGGGAACAGCAATCGATTGTTCAACAGGATCTACAACTGTTCAAGTTTGTGATGATGGCGATCCGAATACCATAAATGATATCGAAACAATTTTAGATTGTGATGGAAGTATCTGTGTACCCTGTCAAGGAACACCAGTAGATTGTTCAAACGGTACAACATCAGTTGTACCATGTGATGATGGCGATCCATGTACGATTAACGACGAAGAAACAATTCTCAATGCTAATGGAACAATCTGTGTTCCATGTGCAGGAACCCCAATCGACTGTTCAACAGGAACCACTTCAGTTGTCACCTGTGATGATGGAGATCCAAATACTATTAATGACGAACAAACAATTTTGGATTGTGACGGAAGCATCTGTGTACCCTGTCAAGGAATACCAGTAGATTGTTCGACTGGATCCACTTCGGTAGTGGCTTGTGATGATGGCGATGCCTGTACGATCAATGATGAACAAACAGTTTTAGATTCTGATGGGACAATCTGTGTTCCATGTGCAGGAACGCCAATCGACTGTTCGACTGGAACAACTTCAGTAGTGTCTTGTGATGATGGTGATCCAAATACCATTAATGACGAACAAACAATTTTAGATTGTGATGGAAGTATCTGTGTACCTTGTCAAGGAATACCTGTAGATTGTTCAACCGGATCCACTTCAGTAGTGTCTTGTGATGATGGCGATGCTTGTACGATCAATGATGAACAAACAGTTTTAGATTCTGATGGGACAATCTGTGTTCCATGTGCAGGAACGCCAATCGACTGTTCAACCGGAACAACTTCAGTTGTCACCTGTGATGATGGTGATCCAAATACCATTAATGATCAACAAACAATTTTAGATTGTGACGGAAGTATCTGTGTACCATGTCAAGGAACACCAGTAGATTGTTCGACGGGTACAACTTCAGTAGTCACTTGTGATGATGGCGATGCTTGTACGATCAATGATGAACAAACAGTTTTAGATTCCGATGGAACGATCTGTGTTCCATGTGCAGGAACCCCAATCGATTGTTCAAATGGAACTACTTCCGTAGTTGCCTGTGATGATGGCGATCCAAATACCATTAATGACGAACAAACAGTTTTAGATTGTGATGGAAGTATCTGTGTACCATGTCAAGGAATCTCTGTAGATTGTTCGACGGGGACCACTTCAGTAGTGTCTTGTGATGATGGTGATGCCTGTACGATAAATGATGAACAAACAGTTTTAGATTCAGATGGTACAATCTGTATTCAATGTGCAGGAACGCCAATCGATTGTTCAACCGGAACAACTTCAGTTGTCACCTGTGATGATGGAGATCCAAATACTATCAATGACGAACAAACAATTTTAGATTGTGATGGAAGTATCTGTGTACCTTGTCAAGGAATCTCTGTAGATTGTTCGACGGGAACCACTTCAGTAGTGTCTTGTGATGATGGTGATGCCTGTACGATCAATGATGAACAAACAGTTTTAGATTCCGATGGGACAATCTGTATTCCATGTGCAGGAACCCCAATCGATTGTTCAATAGGAACCACTTCCGTAGTAACCTGTGATGATGGCGATCCAAATACCATCAATGATGAACAAACCATCCTAGATTGTGATGGAAGTATTTGTGTGCCATGTCAAGGAACACCAGTAGATTGTTCGACTGGAACCACTTCAGTAGTGTCCTGTGATGATGGTGATGCCTGTACGATCAATGATGAACAAACAGTTTTGGATTCCGATGGAACAATCTGCATTCCATGTTCTGGAACCCCAATCGATTGTTCAACCGGAACCACTTCCGTAGTTGCCTGTGATGATGGCGATCCAAATACAACTAATGATGAACAAACAATCTTAGATTGTGATGGAAGTATCTGTGTACCATGTCAAGGCGCCCCAGTCGATTGTTCAAATGGAACCACTTCTGTTGTGGCTTGTGATGATGGCGATGCATGCACTATTAATGATGAACAAACAGTTTTGGATTCTGATGGAACAATCTGTATTCCATGTTCCGGAACCCCAATTGATTGTTCTACCGGAACCACTTCCGTAGTAACCTGCAATGATGGCGATCCAAATACCATCAATGATGAACAAACGATTTTAGATTGTGATGGAAGTATTTGTGTGCCATGTCAAGGAACACCAGTTGACTGCATGACTGGAACCACTTCAGTAGTATCCTGTGATGATGGTGATGCCTGTACGATCAATGATGAACAAACAATACTTGATTCAGATGGAAGTATCTGTGTTCCATGTGCAGGAATCCCTATTGATTGTTCAACAGGAACAACATCAGTTGTTACCTGTGATGATGGTGATCCAAATACAACTAATGATGAACAAACAATTTTAGATTGTGACGGTAGTATTTGTATTCCATGTTTAGGAGTACCTGTTGATTGCTCAAATGGTTCAACTTCAATTGTCAGTTGTGACGATGGTGATCCTTGTACGATCAATGATGAACAAACAGTTTTGGATTCTGATGGAACCATTTGTGTGCCTTGTCAAGGAACACCTTCTGATTGCACAACTGGAGCTACGACTGACTTACCTTGTGATGATGGCAATCCAAATACATATAATGATATAGAAGTTATTCTTGCATGTGATGGAAGCATTTGTGTTCCATGTTCAGGAACACCTTGCAATGTAGTTGCATTTATTCAAGATCCAGTAGCGACATTAAATTGTCAAAGTTTAAACAATGGTGTAGTCCTTGAAAGTATTGGTTCTTCAACTGGAGCAAATTTCGAGTATCAATGGATTTTTTCTAATAATGTAATTGGTACTGGATTAACTTTGGAGATTTTTGAAGAAGGAAATTATACTTTATTAGTCACAGATAATTCAAATGGGTGTACTAGTTCATTCGATATCGATATTACCATTCCAGTAGTTGACCTTAATCCAATTTTCCAAATAAATCCTGAATCTTGCCAAGACGAAGCAGATGGAAGTATAGTGATTGATACAGTTTTTGGAGGCCAAGAACCTTATTTATATAGTTTGAATTCTGGAGCTTTTGTTTCAACAACGTTATTTCAAAACCTTACTCCTGGTAATTACGATTTAATTGTTCAAGATGCGGATGGTTGCGAAGCGTTTTTAGAATTAAATGTTCCTGCTGCCAATCCATTGATTTTAGATATTGGAGATGACGAGGCGATTAACTTAGGAGACAGTCTTCAACTTTCTGTATTTACCAATTTAATTATTGATTCAATTATTTGGGAATTTGAGGAAAGCTTAAATTGCACAGATTGTCTTGACCCAATTGTATCGCCTATTAACGAAACTCAATATTCGGTAACTCTAATAGATATAAACGGTTGTGAAGTTAGTGATCAAATCGTAGTTTTTGTGGATAAAACTGAAAGAGTATTTATTCCAAATTCCTTCTCTCCAAATGGAGATGGAGCGAATGATTATTTTATGATCTATGCAGGTTCGGATGTTCAAATCGTTAAGAATTTTAGAATCTTTGATAGATGGGGAGCAAATATCTTTTCTCGAAATAACTTCGATCCTAATGATATTCAATTTGGTTGGGATGGAATTCACAACGGGAAAGTAGTTGCTGAAGGTGTATACGTTTATTTTGCTGAAATTGAATTTGTAGATGGAAGAGTAGAGATAATAAGTGGTGATTTAACAGTAGTAAAATAAAAATGAATACTCTGAATTTATAAAGTGACATTATTATGATATTCAACATAAAGTCATTTTATAAATTCAGAGGATAAAAAAACTCGAAAATAAATGTTGCTTAATTGATTATCTTTTTTAAAAATTAGATTCCAATTTTATCAATCATAAACTAAACAGATTTTTAATTTTTTTAAAAAATACCGATATGAAATTAATTTACATTTTAGCTTTTTTATCCATTATTACTAATGGATTTTCTCAATCATTACCGTTTGATTTTGAAAACTCAATTACAACTTCTGACTTCGTAGATTTTGATGGGGGAGTAGCAAAAGTTCTTGCCAATCCACAAATGAATGGAATTAATACGAGTGCAACCGTTGCACAAATTATAAGAGATGGTGGAGCCACCTTTTCAGGAAGTAAAATTATTTTAGCAAATAATTTAGATTTTTCTACTGATACCAATTTATCTATGAAAGTTTTTACAAATGCTCCCATTGGTACAACTATGAAAATCAAATTTGAAGGCGGTACTCCGACTGAACGAGATGTAGTTACGACTACTACAGGCGAATGGGAAACTTTGACTTGGGATTTTACAGGTGCACCTACCAATAATAATGAATTAGTTTTTATGTTTGACTTTGGAAATGTTGGGAATGGTTCTTTAGCCTCAACTTTTCTTTTTGATGATGTGGAACAATTTTTTGCAGGAGCACAAATTGACTTACCAGTTACTTTTGAAGGATCGTCGGTGAATTATACATTGACACCTTTTGAGGGAAATAGTGCAGCGGTGGTAGAAGATCCTACGAATAGTAGTAATACCGTTGCGCAATCTATAAAAATGCCTGATGCCTCAACTGCAGCTGGAACTACCATAGGAACCCCAGCAGGTTTTGCCACTAATATTCCGTTGACTTTGACTGATGCAAAAATGACTGTAAGAGTTTGGTCTCCTGATGCAGGAACTCCGGTTCGATTAAAGGTTGAAAATTCAAATGATCCAACCCAAACTTGCGAAACACAAGTGAATACGACAATTGGTGGGGATTGGGAAGTTTTAGAATTTGATTTCACCAATGAAGCTAATGGAACAGCATCGTTAGAGTTTGGTTTGAACAATGGTTGGACTTACAATAAGGCTTCTATCTTTTTCAACTTTGGAACTGGAGGTGGAGCAACTGGAGGAGCAACTTACTACTTTGATAATGTTGCTTTTGGCGATTTTGTATTAAGTGATGATAATTTATTTTTGGAAAATATAAAAGTATTCCCAAATCCAACTAATCAAAATTGGGTAATTTCTTCAGAGGAATCATTGATCAAAAAAGTCGAATTATTTAACATGCAAGGTCAACTTATATTGACCCTTCCATCTAATTCTCATTTGGAAAATATAGATGCCTCTAATTATGCATCAGGAGTTTATTTTTCAAAAGTGACAACTGAGAATGGAATTAAGAATATTAAGTTGTTGAAAAATTAAGATCAAGAAGAAAATTCTTCTACTTAATATTTACAATAATCCATGATGACTTAATTGACATCATGGATTATTTATTGCTAATCTTTATCCATTATTTTAAGGATGACAGAAAACAACTTATGAAAAAATTAATCTAAAACTCCCATTTTCTTCGTAACATTACTTCTTTTCTAACTAACCATCCAACAAAATGAGAAAAACCAGTCTGCTTCTATCCTTTATTTGTTTGCTTTCTTTTACGTTCTTTGCCCAAAATAAGTCTAGCCTTTCCCTTACCGAAATTATGAAAGGCAACCATTTTGTTGGGCATTTACCACAAAATATTTATTGGGGAGAATCTAGTCAAGATATTTATTTTACTTGGAATCCAGAGGATGAATTATTGAATAGTTTATATAAAACTAACACCAATGGTATTGCTCCACAAAAAGTAAATCTTGAAGATCAAAAAGCATTGCCATCTTCAAGAGGTGGTGATTATAATAAAGCTAGAACACAGAAAGTTTATACCAAAAATGGAGATTTGTTTTTGTTAGATATTTCCCAAAATAAAACTATTCAAATCACCAATACTTTAGATAGAGAAAGCAATCCTATTTTTTCATTTGATGAGCAAAAAATATTTTTTCAGTTAAAAAATAATGCCTTCAGTTGGAATCTGCAAAGTGGTCAGATTACTCAACTTACCGACTTTAGAAAAGGTAAAGAAAAGCCCAAAAAGAAAAAGTTAAATGAACAAGAAAGTTGGTTAGAAAAAGATCAACTAGATTATTTTGATATTTTACAATTAAAAAAGAAACAGCGAGAAGCTAGAGAAGATCAACAAGAAGATTTAAAACCCAAACGACCTTTGCCCATTTATTTAAAAGGAAAGAGCGTCAGTCAAATTCGAGTGAGTCCTGATGGACGGTTTATTACTTATTTATTATCAAAATCACCAAGTAGCAAACGAACCAAGGTACCTGACTTTGTAACTGAAAATGGTTATTTAAAAGATCTAAATTCCCGTTCTAAAGTAGGTAGTCCTACTACAACCTATGAGAGAGGAATTTATGATAGTCAAAAAGATACAGCTTATTTAATTGATGCAAAGCAGATTGATGGCATCTATGATAAGCCTGATTTTTTAAAAATGTACGTAGAAAAAGATAGTACTTACCAACCAAAATATAAAGAAGCTAGAGAAGTAATTATGATGTCGCCTATATTCAATGAAGCTGGAGATAAAGCAGCAATGGTTGTTCGATCTATGGATAATAAGGATCGTTGGATTATGTCTGTAGATATGGAAACAGGGACTTTAAAAACATTAGATCGGCAACGAGATGAAGCATGGGTTGGGGGACCTGGAATTGGGGGATGGAATCGTTCAAGTGGTAATATCGGATGGATGAAAGATGATCATACTTTATGGTTTCAATCTGAAGAAAGTGGGTTTTCGCACCTCTATTCCATCAATACTAAAAATGGGAAAAAGAAGACCTTAACCGAAGGTAAATTTGAGATTCTAGATGCACAGTTGTCGAACGATAAAAACCATTTTTATTTTAGTTCTAATGAAGTTAGTCCTGCTGAGCATCATTTTTATAAAATGAAAGTTGAAGGAGGTAAACGAGAGCAAATCACTTCAATGGAAGGCAATAATGATGTAACACTTTCGCCTGATGAAAAATATTTAGCAATTCGATATTCTTATTCTAATAAGCCATGGGAACTTTATGTCATGCCTAATCAAGTAGGAGCAAAGGCTCAAAAAATTACCGACTCTACGACCGATGCATTCAAAGCTTACCAATGGAGAGAACCAGAGTTAGTTAAATTCACAGCTAGTGATGGTGTTGAAGTACCTGCGAGACTATACCGTGGAAAAGAAGGAACTGAAGGAAAACCTGCTGTTATTTTTGTACATGGTGCAGGCTATTTGCAAAATGTCCATAAATGGTGGAGTAGTTATTATAGAGAATATATGTTCCATAACTTATTGGTAGATAATGGATATACTGTTTTGGATATAGATTACCGAGCAAGTAATGGTTATGGAAGAGATTGGCGAACAGCAATTTATCGGCATATGGGCGGTAAAGATTTAAGTGACCAAGTTGATGGGGCGAAATATTTAACTGAAGAATTAGGTATCGATAAAAGTAAGATTGGAATTTATGGAGGTTCCTACGGAGGCTTTATTACCATTTTTGCCATGTTCAATCACAATGATGTTTTCAATTGTGGAGCAGCATTGCGATCGGTGACAGATTGGGCACATTATAATCATGGTTATACTTCTAATATTTTAAATACGCCTGTTGAAGATCCAGAAGCGTATCGAAAAAGTTCTCCTTTATATTTTGCTGAGAATTTTGACAAAGGAAAATTAGTTATGCTACATGGAATGGTAGATACCAATGTGCAGTTTCAAGATGTGGTTAGATTATCTCAACGATTGATTGAATTGGGAAAGAAAAATTGGGATGTCGCAATTTTCCCAATGGAAGGTCACGGGTTTCAGCAATCTAGTAGTTGGGCAGATGAGTATCGTCGTATTTTTGAACTTTTTGAAAATAACCTGAAATAGGCGTAAAACACGAATATTAAGTAATCCTTTTTTGAGTAATCCTTTTTTGTTTTAAAGGTTGAAATTTTTTAAATCAACTCTTTTAGTTTTTTACATATATTCCCAAGTTCGGCCTGGCCAATTGTTGGGTAAGTTTTGACTTACAGCACATAAGAGTATATTAAAAACTTTATTCTAGTAAAAGAAAACATTAAAAGAAGTTATAAGGACAATCGTTGAGGAAAATTAGTATATTACTTTAGAGCAACTATCCTAGTGTTTTATATTTTTCGAAAATAAAAAAACCTAATGAAAAAAGTTAGTCCAATTTTAATTTTAGTATTGCTAAGTATCCCTTGCCTTGCTCAAGTCAACGCTGATTCCTTACGAAATGTTTGGAATGACGAAACACAAGCAGACACCACTCGCCTTCAAGCCATAGATGAGCTTACTTTTAAATATTACATAGGATCCATGGTCGATTTGGATTCCGCTTTTTACTATTGTCAGCAAATATTTGATTTTGCAAAAGAGAAAAATTTAAAAAAATACGAGGCTCTTGCTCTGCACTATATGGCTGCAGTTGAGAAGGCTAGAGGAGATTTTGATCTGAGTTTGGAATTGAATAAAAAGAGTTTAGCTATAAAAAAGGAAATTGGAGATAAAAAAGAGATCGGGCGTTCTTTAGCAAACATAGGTCTAGGTTATAAACTCCAAGGAGATTATAAAACGGCAATTGATTATTACGAAAGAGCACTTAGTAATTTTGAATCTGTGGGGAACGCAAGGCTGACTTTACACGCTTTAAATCATTTAGGTAGTATAAATTCAGCATTAGGTAATACGCCTAAGGCCATTGAAATTATGTCTCGAGCCTTGACTATTGTTGAAGACTTAAACGATCCATATTCTTTAGTGAATACTCTTTTGACTGTGGCCAGCATGCATAACAGTTCTACAGATAAGACCAATGCAAGGAAGTACGCAGAATTAGCACTAGAGAAGGCTAAAAAAATCAAATTTTTCAGCGGTGAGATACAAGCATTAATGCTATTAGGAAACATATATTCTACTGAAGAAAATTATGAATTGGCCTTAATGAATTTTGAGAAAGTTTTGTCAGAAACTAAAAAATCAGAATACGCGAACTATAGGAGTCACGCATGTTTTAATCTAGGGTTTATCTACCAAAAAAAAGGAGATTATGACAATGCACTAAAGTATTATATGGAGGGCGTTAAATTATTAGAATCAATCAATTATACAGAGTCAGATCTAACTAATGCAATGGCATTAGGTACTGTTTACAATCTTAAAAAAGACGGAAAGAATGCTTTAGTATGGTGCAAAAAAAGCACTTTCATTAGCAGAGGGTAGCAATAAAATTGGATCACAAGCAGAAGCGTGTAAGTGTCTTTATCAGGCTCATAAATTACTTAAAAATAGTAACAAGGCGCTAGAATATCATGAGCGCTATTTAGTTCTCAAGGATAACTTACAGCTGAATGAAAAAGGCAAGAAGTTGCAAGAAATGGAATTTAAGCAAGTTATGTTTAAAGACAGTATTGCAAAAGCAGAAAAAGCTAGGCTTATTCAAGTTGCTCATAATGAAGAAGTTAGTCAGAAAAACCGAACGCGTAATATACTTGCTGTTGGGGGATTTATTGTGTTACTAATTGCGGGAGGTATTTATAGCCGCTTACGCTACGTACGAAAATCAAAGGCCACTTTGCAAGTAGAAAAAGATCGATCGGACAACTTACTGCTCAACATTCTACCAGCAGATATTGCTGCGGAACTCAAAGAAAAAGGACGAGCAGATGCCCGCGGTTTTGATCTGGTTTCAATTCTGTTTACCGATTTCAAGGGCTTTACCAAGGCTAGCGCACAGTTGAGCGCACAGGATTTAGTAACTGAGATTGGCACTTGTTTCGGAGCCTTTGATGGCATTATGACTAAATACAATGTTGAAAAAATCAAAACTATTGGTGATGCATACATGGCAGCTGGTGGGCTTCCTGTTCCAACCGATGACTCGGTCAAAAATACAGTATTGGCCGCGATTGAGATGCAAGCATTTATTTCTGAAAGAAAGGCTGAAATGGATAGCAAAGGTCTACCTGCATTTGAGATGCGCGTTGGAGTTCATTCTGGCCCTGTCGTGGCTGGAATTGTGGGAGTCAAGAAATTCCAATATGATATCTGGGGCGATACAGTAAATACTGCGAACCGGATGGAAAACGCTGGCAAGGTCGGCAAAGTGAATATCAGTCAAGGCACCTATGAATTACTCAAAGACGATCCTGATTTTAATTTTGAAAGCAGAGGTGAAATTGAAGCAAAGGGCAAGGGTGAGATAGCTATGTATTTTGTAACTAAGAATTGAATAAAGACGAAAAATGGCATACAAGATTAAGGACTTATAGTTGTGGAATCACCTCTATTTATAGTTTTAGGGTTGGATATATTTCCTTTTTTTAAAATATCAAAGTCACTAATATTTACTTTCTTCGTTCTCCTCATATATTCCCATGTTCGTCCTGGCCAATTATTAGGTAGGTTTCCATTTTTAGAAATGTACCAACTTTTTTCTATAGTTGTCCAAATCATTTTTTTTAATCGTTTTTGAATAGCCTCATGGTAATTTTCCATTACCTCATTCTTCACTTCAAGTGATTTGGTATTGTTTTTTTCCATCGACTCTAAACATTGAGCAATGTAATTCGCTTGCGCCTCAATCATCAAAATAATAGAATTATGTCCCAAGTTGGTATTCGGTCCATACATCAAAAATAGATTCGGAAAATTACTGACCGTCATTCCTAAATAATTGATTGGACCATCTTTCCAAAACTCTTTTATCGAAATCCCATTTTTTCCAACAACATCCAATCCCATCAAAAATGGTTGAGTTTTAAAACCTGTGCTAAAAACGAGGACATCTAAATTATGTTTTTCACCATCTTTAGTTTGAATTCCTTTGTGGAAAAATTCTTGAATTGGTTCTGTAACCACCTCAACATTTTCTTGATCTAAAGCGTAATAAAAATCATCAGAGAAAAGAACTCGTTTTGCACCCAAAGGAAATTTAGGAATCAAAGCCTCTTGAAGTTTTGGATCTTTAATTCTTCGATAAATATATCTTTTCGATTGCCATTGAAAAAAATTACGTAGTAAGTTATTTCCTTTTTTCATCAATAAAAAAAGAGCTCCAGCCATCAACCAAATTTTTAACCGATACAATTTTAGAAGAAAAGGAAATCGTCTGACTAAACTCTTTTCCCAGTTTTTATACAAACGATCCTGCTTCGGTAAAATCCAATTAGCTGAACGTTGAAAGACAATTACTTTTTTGACTTGCTTTCGAATCTCTGGAATAAATTGAATGGCACTTGCTGCATTTCCGATTACACCAATAGTTTTTCCCTCCAATGAAATTTCATGATTCCAACGAGCAGAATGGAAAGTTACTCCTTCAAAATTTTCTTTATTTGTAAAGTTTGGAATAGAGGGAAAATGCAATTGTCCAACAGCAGGAATAAATGTTTTGGTTTGAAAATTACTTCCATCCTTGGTTTTTATTTCCCAAAAAAAATCAGTTTCATTCCAACGTGCTGAAGTCAATTCTTTTTGAAAAAAGATATGTGATTCGAGGTCATATTTTTTGACACACATTTTTAAATATTCCAAAATCTGTGGTTGATGCGACCATTTATATTCCCAGTCAGGATAAGGTTCAAATGAAAAACTATAAAGTGCGGAAGGAATATCGCACTCTGCTCCAGGATAAGTATTCTCTCTCCAAGTCCCGCCAACCTCATCTGCTTTTTCCAAGATGATAAAATTATTAATTCCCTTTTGCTTAAGCTGAATGCCCATGCAAATCCCTGAAAAACCTGTTCCTATGATGATTGAAGTGTACATTATCATTCCTTGTTCGTAAATTAATATTCAAAAAATCATTCTCCCGTCCAAACTGGTTTTCTCTTTTCTTTAAAAGCTTTTAGTCCTTCCTGCCCATCTTTTGATGCCACAGTTTTTTGCAACATTTCCATTAAATATTTATGCTTCAATTCGGAATTTTGAATCGTATCTAAAGCTTCCAAACCAAGTCGAATAGCAGATGGGGAATTTTCACTCAACTCAGCAATCAAACCATCAACAATAGAATTAATATTTTCGGTAGTTGCCAAATGGGTAACCAACCCAAAATCCTTAGCATCTTTCACAGGCAAATTATAACCTCGAATGCACCAGTCAATAACTTTCCGCTTAGGCATCACTTGAAGTAATGCCTCCATGACTTGAAAAGGATACAATCCTCTTTTGACTTCAGGTAAACCTAATTTTACATTTTCATTGGCGACCACATAAGTGCTTCCTGCAAGGAAGAAAAATCCTCCAGCGTAGACATCTCCTTCAATTTTTGCAATGACAGGTTTGTGAACTTGATTGAATAAATTCCCTAGCAAAACTTCTTTTTCAGCTGAAGGAATAGTTGATTCAAATTCACCCAACATTCCCAAAAAAGCTTTGAGATCTGCTCCTGCACAAAAAACATTTCCTTCTGCCGCAATTACTATGACCCAAATATGTTTCGACATTTTTGCGTACTGCAAAGCGAATGCTAACTCATCCACCATCTTAGGATGAATGGCATTTTTCTTTTTGGCGCGATCCAAAGTAATGGTTAAAGTGTGTTCCTTTTCTTGTAATTTAATGAATGCGTAAGTTTCCTCAAGCGGATTTGAAAAAAGGTTTTTAGTAAAATATTCCATGATTATTTTTTTAGTTCGATTTCCGTAAAATGACTCTCCGAGTCGTCTCATAACAATGACAAAATGTTAACGACTCGGAGAGTTGTTTTACGAGTTCGCTGTTATTTTCATTAATAAAAAACCTGCTTCCACATTGTTTCCTGCCGTTGCGTAAATTTCTTGAACGACTCCATCTTCTTCCGCACAAATGGTGTTTTCCATTTTCATAGAAGAAATTACAAGTAGGGGAGTTCCTTTCTCAACTTGCTGATTTGGTTCAACTAGAACTGAAATTATTTGAGAAGGCATCGGTGCTTCGTAGCCACCTTTTATTTTTTCTTTTTCTTTTTTTGGAAAACGATCAACTTGCGTTAAGTTAATATTTCCAAAAGAAGAGGAATGAATATGGAACTCATTTTCAATTTTTAAAACTGAAAAACCTTTTTGAATTCCATCGAGTTCAAGTCTGATTTTTTCATTTTCAAAATTAGCCAATCGAACATCTATAGTTTTTTCTTCATCATAAAATTCAAACTGATTTTTGGAAAATCGATATTTAATATCAACTTCTTTTTCTCCAAAAATATATTTTTCAAAATTGGGTTGATAAAAACTATTTCGCCAACCTGAAGGAATACTTTTAAGAATCGTTCTTTGCGATTCTCGTTTTTTCCAATCAAAAATTGTGGCAGCAATAGCCACTTCCGTTAAGTCTTCTTTATTAAAATTATCGCCTTCTTCGAGTTTCATTTTCTGCTCAATGAAATGAGTATTGTATTCCCCTTTTCTAAAATCTTTATGAGCTAAAACGTTACCTAGAAATGATTGATTGGTTGTGATTCCTTGACAAATTAAATGTTGTAAAACGTATTCTAGTTTATCATGTGCTGCTTCACGATTCTTGTCCCAAACAATTATTTTAGCAATCATAGGATCATAAAAAACGGAAACTTTGGAACCAGATTGAACGGCAGATTCTACTCTCAGGCCTTCAACTTGTGGAATTTTAAATTGATGAATTTTGCCTGTGACTGGTGTGAAATTATTAGCAGCATCTTCTGCATAAAGTCTTGCTTCAATGGCATAACCATTTCCATTAATTTCATCTTGGGAAATGGAAAGAGGCATTCCACTTGCCGATTCGATTTGCATTTTGACTAAATCCAAACCTGTAATTTCTTCAGTAACAGGATGCTCCACTTGAAGGCGTGTATTGACTTCAAGAAAATAAAAATCGCCAGTTTTATCATCATAAATAAATTCTACTGTACCTGCATTATCGTAGTTGAGTGCTTTGGCAGCAAGGACTGCAGCTTCTCCCATTTTATTTCTCAACTCTTCAGTCATGATTGGAGAAGGGCTTTCTTCGATCACTTTTTGATAGCGACGTTGGATGGTGCATTCCCGTTCAAGCAAATGAATCAGGTTGCCATGTTGATCTCCGAAAATTTGAAATTCAATATGCCTACCTGATGAAATATACTTTTCAATAATTAATTCATCATCACCAAAAGCATTTTTTGCTTCTCGCTTTGCAGCTTGGATTGCATCTGAAATTTCATCTGCTTGATGCACAATTCTCATTCCTTTTCCACCACCGCCAGCCGTTGCTTTTAGTAAAAGTGGAAAACCAATTTTCATTGCTTCTGATTTCAAAGTCGCTTCAGATTGATCTTTCCCTTTGTAACCTGGAATGACAGGAACGCCATTTTCTTCCATGATTTTTTTAGCATTGGATTTTGATCCCATGGCGTCAATTGCAGTTGGATTTGGACCAATGAAAATGATATTTTCATCACTACATTTTTTCGCAAATGTTGTATTCTCTGACAAAAATCCATAGCCCGGATGGATCGCATCAGCTTGCGTTTTTTTTGCTGCCGATATTATTTTTTCGTGAACTAAGTAAGATTCGTTTGGAGAACTTTCTCCTATGAAAACTGCTAGGTCAGCTTGGGAAACAAAAGGTGCTTTTCGATCTGCTTCTGAAAAAACGGCGATGCTGGTGATGCCCATTTTTTTGCAGGTTCGAATTATTCGTGAGGCAATTTCGCCACGATTGGCGATTAGGATTCTTTTTATTTTTTTCATTTTTTTTGAATTCTTGAGTTGTTTTTGGTTTTGGGGATTTGGGAATTCGCTTGTTGGGGGACGACTTGGAAAGTCGTCTTACGGAGTATAGTTAGTGTCTCCAGACTCCGTAACTTTTAGTTCCTTCTATTTTTTGATTGTATAAAACAGCTAGGCAAAATCCTAGATAGTTTCTTGTTTCTCTTGGATCAATTACACCATCGTCCCACATCTCTGAAGTTGAATGCCAAACAGATGATTTTTTTTCTGCTTCCATCATCATCATGCCCTTGATCATTTTTCCTTGCTCTTCATCGTAAGGAATTCCTTTTGATTTAGCAGAGGCGCGTTGAACAATTTCCATCACGCCTGCAATTTGTTCGGAACCCATGACACCAATTTTTGAATTAGGATAAGCGAATAAAAAATTAGGATCATAGGATCTTCCATTCATGCCATAATTTCCTGCACCGTAGGAGGAACCAATCATCAGAGTGATCGACGGGACTTTACTATTCGAAACTGCATTAATTAATTTTGCGCCATTTTTGATGATGCCTCCTTCCTCATATTTTTTTCCAACCATGTAACCAGTTGTGTTTTGTAAAAATAAAAGAGGGATATTTTTTTGATTAGAGAGTTGAATAAATTGAGCAGCTTTGTTTGCTGACTCTGAAAATATAACTCCATTATTTCCCAAAATTCCAATTGGGTATCCATGGATTTTTGTCCAACCACAAATCATAGTATTTCCATATTCTGACTTGAATTCTGAAAATTCTGAGCCATCAGTTACCCGCATAATTAGTTCGCGAACATCAAAAGGAGTTTTGATATTGGCAGGAACAATACCTAAAATTTCTTCTGAATCAAATAGCGGTTCTTTGATTTTTTCGGTAGGAATGAAGTGAGGAGTTGCTTCAGGAATAAATTCCATGATTTCCCTTGCCATTCGAATAGCATCTAATTCATCCTCTGCTAAATAATCTGAAACACCTGAAATTCGGCTGTGCATTTCTGCTCCTCCTAATTCTTCATCAGTTGATTCTTCGTTGGTTGCCATTTTTACGAGAGGTGGTCCAGCAAGGAAAACCTTCGCTGCTTTTTTTTGAAAGATTGCATAATCAGACATGCCTGGAATGTAAGCACCACCTGCGGTTGCATTTCCAAAAACGATGGAGATAGTTGGAATGCCTAATTCAGAACGTCGAGTGATTTCTCTGAAACTTTCTCCACCATAGTTGAAAATTGTAGCTTGATCTGGTAAGTTTGCTCCGCCACTTTCAACTAAGTTGATAGAAGGTAGTTTGCATTCACGAGTAATGTTTCCAATTCGTAGTCCTTTGAATACAGTAGTTTGATCGACTGAACCACCTTTTCGAGTTCCAACGTTTGAGTTAATCATACATAGTTTTCCAGAGACAATTCCGATACCTGACACATTTGTTCCACCTGCGCCAAAACCCCCTTTTTTTTCCAAACCAGCTAAGGGAAGTAATTCTAAAAATGGACTGTCTTTATCTAAAATCAATTCGATTCGTTCTCTTGCTAAAAATTTTCCTCGAGTTCTTGCTCGATCAATTGATTTTTCTTTTCCTTCGAATCGACTTGTTTGAAGATGCTTTTCGAGTAATTCGATCAGCTTTTTCATTTCAACGACATTGTCTTTGAAAGTTTGGCTTGAAGGATTGATATTTGAATTTAATGCTCGCATTTTTTTTATTTAAATGGTAGATTGAATTTTAGGTATCCGATACCTTAGGTTCAAAATGAAATATAATTATTGATATCAAATTCGAAAGCTTCTCCAATTTGATTAAAATAATCTTTCCCAAAATATTTTTTAAAAGCGGTAATTCCTTTTGGTGTAAAATGGGGAAGTAGCAGACTCCAAATCACTTTTTCTCCATCTTCATTTTTAGAAGTGTTTCGGACAATGTTTTGAGCAGACCAATAGAAAGAAAGTACCCAAGTCATCACCGCGATATTATTATAAATCCCAGGGAATGGTTCAGGTTTCATATTTCCTAATTGAATAGAAAAGGCGATGGCAGCTTTATTGTCTTTAATTGTTTGTTCCGTCATTTCCTTAAATTTTTTATTGACAAAAGGCAATTTCAAAACTTGAGAATCTCTAAAAATGAAGGAATACGTTTTTTGAAATTTGAAATATAATTGAACTTCGTTGTGTAAGTTTTCAAAGGAAGGAAGGGATCTTGACTTTTTTCTTTGGACTTCCATTTTTTCTAACATGTCTTCCAAAATTGCTCTGAGTAAAACATTTTTGTCCTTAAAATGATAGGTCAGATTTCCTCTTGAAATACCTAAGTTTTGAGCAATTTCAAATAAGGTGACAGTTCCAAAACTGGATTTATTGAAACTGGAAATTCCTTGTTTTATGATTTTTGTTTTGGTACTCATTGGGTGAATTCATGAAATTAGTATAGTCGTAAAAGTACAAAAATTAGTCACTAGTGACTAATTTTTGTACTGGTTTTTAATATTAATTAAACTTAATATCTTGGGGAACTTATCGCAGTATATTTTGTTTACAACAATTGGAATAAAAAAAATATTGACTAAATGACCCGATTCGCTATCTCAGATATTCATGGATGTGTTCAAACTTTTAAAGCATTACTTCAGAAAATTAATTTCACCAAGCAAGATGAACTCTTCCTTTTAGGAGATTATATTGATCGAGGTCCAGATAGTCGTGGCGTGATTGATCATATCTGGGATTTGCAAAATGAAGGATTTAAAGTGAATTGTTTGCGTGGTAACCACGAGCAAATGTTGTTGGATGAGGTGCTAAAGATCAATGAATGGTATAATGGTGAACCAGCCACTTTAGCTAGTTTTGGAGTGAATCAAAATATAGATATCCCAGAAACATATATCGAATGGATGAAAGGGTTGGAATATTATTTTGAATTAGAAGATTATATTCTTGTTCATGCTGGGTTGAATTTTTTAAGAAAAGATCCATTAGCTGATCTTAAAGAAATGATGTGGATACGAAGGTGGTACGATCAAATTGATCGTGATTGGTTGGGGAAAAGAATCATTGTTCATGGCCATACTCCAATTACAAAGCGAGAGGTAGAAAATTATTTAAAGATAATAGACCAGCTTCCCGTGATTGATATTGATGCCGGATGTTACTATGAAACCGAAGGATTTGGCAATCTCTGTGCATTAAATCTGGACAGACGTGAACTGATTTTTCAAGCTAATTTGGACAAGTAGATAAGTGGAGTAGAGGGAATAATTGGCCCAACTAGGAAAATGAATAGATAGGAGGAAACAAATTTTTTTAAAGCCATCGAAAAACAAAGTCTCCAAAAACCTGAGATTTTATTATTTCATAAAGAACCTGACTTTTTGGAAATTCTTCAGTTCGACAAGTAATAGAATCTTTCTCAGCCACCGAAGTTTGTTTTGTACATCGACATTGGGGTTCCCTTTTTCATACCTTTTCTAACGGAACACAACTATTAAATTTATAAGAACGAACCGTTATCTTAATTCGAGAATAAAATTTATATATTTGTTTCCTCTTAGAGAGTTGGTCAGAAAAACTCTTTTTACTTAAGGTTTTCTAGACGACACTCCTACCATTTAAAGCCTTTATGTGATGACAATCACACTTTTTTAATTGTTAAGCAACCATCTTTGTATTTCAATATTTGAGAAAAATTTAAAAATTTAAAAATGATAGATTTTATTAGCCAACCTTGGCATTGGTCTGTTTCGGGAGCCATGATTTCATTAGTCATGTTGCTGCTTATTTATTTAGGTCAAAAGTTTGGGGTTTCTTCCTCTTTTCAAGCGATGTGTTCAATTGGAGGGGCAGGAAAACGATTTGAGTATTTTCGTTATGATTGGAAAAAACATGATTGGCTACTCATATTTGTAGTAGGAAGTATTATAGGAGGATGGATTGGTTCAACTATTTTGGCAAGTCCAGAACCAGTTCAAGTTTCCACAGCAACAATAAATGATTTGTCTGCTCTAGGAATAGCCTATCCAACTTCGAACGCTGAAGGAGCTGGATTTTTACCTACAGATGTTTTTAATTTTGAAGCTTTAACAACCTTGAAAGGATTCCTCCTAATTATTGTAGGAGGATTCTTAATTGGATTTGGAACACGTTGGGCTGGAGGATGTACTTCAGGTCATGCGATTACAGGTTTATCGAATTTGCAATTGCCATCCTTGGTTGCGGTAATCGGTTTTTTTATCGGAGGACTGGTGATGACACATTTATTATTTCCAATTATTTTTTCCTTATAAAATTTAAAAAACGAAAAGAGAGATGAAATTATTAAAATTTTTAGCGGTAGGAATCTTATTTGGAATAGTGATGACAAAGTCAGAGGCGATTTCATGGTTTCGAATTCAAGAGATGTTTCGCTTCCAAAGTTTTCATATGTATGGAATTATTGGAGTCGCAGTTGTGATGGGTGCATTGATTCACTTTTTGATTAAAAAGTATGACGTCAAAAATGTTTTTGGAGATGCGATTAAATTTCAAGATAAACCTAAAACCTACAAAGCAAGTATTTTCGGAGGAACTATATTTGGTTTGGGTTGGGCGATGACTGGTGCTTGTCCTGGGCCACTTTATGTTTTGGTCGGACATGGATATGCTGTGGTTATCATTATTTTATTAAGTGCTTTGTTAGGTACATATGTTTATGGAGCCTTGAGAAGTAAATTGCCTCATTAGAATTTGCTATTGAGATTTTCTAAAAGAAACTATATCTTCGGTTCTTTATCAAACAAAAATCTCAAAACTCATGTTCGTTGTTTTTAGAATACTCCTACTTATTGGCTTGATTTATTTTGTCTATAAATTTGCTTTATGGGCACCACAAGCATTATCAAGCACAGTAGCATGTCCAAATTGTGAAGGTAAAGGTCATTGGTATGGATTGAGACATCGGGAGGAATGTAAGCAATGTAATGGGTCGGGAAGGCTTCCTAAATAGGAGTGCTTTTGAATATCGAATATCGATCGCTAAGGGAAGTGATCGATATTCGATATTCGATATTTAAAAAATGACTAATTTTTAAACTTAACTTCCACTCTTCGATTCTTTGCTTTTCCCTTTTCCGAAGTATTATCCTCAATAGGTTCAGTTTCTCCTTTTCCAATTGCTGAAATATCTGCAGCAGGAATTCCTTTTTCGATTAAATATCTTCTAACAGCATCTGCACGTCTTTGTGAAAGTTGAAGATTGTAATCATTTTTTCCGACATTATCAGTATGTCCAAATAGTTCAATTTTAAAATTATTGGTTTTGATTAAGGCGAAAACTCGATTCAATTCAGAGTAGGATTCTTTTTTAAGTTTAGCTTTATTGGTATCAAAAAAGATGTTTTCCAAAGTTAGGTTTACTCCCTTTTCTGTCAATTCGGCAACGGTGAAGAGTTTTAAATTTTCATTAATTACTACTTTTTTATTGTTACTTAAATCAATATTATTTGAAATAGGAAAGTAATCTTCCTTCTTGATATAATAACTATATTTTCGATTGTCAGGTAAAACCACGAAAAATTCTCCAGTTTTTGGATTACTATTTAATTGACCTACGATCTTTCCTGTTGCTAAATCTTCAATAATAACTTCTGCATCAATCGGTAACCCATAAGAATCTTTTAGCGTTCCTGAAATTGTCGAAACAGCTAATGGTCTCATTTTTTCAGGTAACTCCACTTGATAAATATCTTCGTGCGTGGAGCCTTCTGTTGCAAAACTAAAATAAGCAGTTTTACCATCAGTACTTACTTTATATCCCCAATCATTTTTTGGCGTATTTATTTCTCGACCTAAATTTACAGGTGTACTCCAATTCGTCCAAGTGTCATCCAATCGAGTTGTTTTAAAAACATCCATTTCTCCAAAACCTCCATGACCAGTTGAACTAAAATACAACGTCTTCATATCAGGGTGTAAAAATGGTGAACGATCTAAATAAGGAGTATTGATTTGTTGTCCCAAATTAATCACATCTTGCCATTCACCTCTTTCGTTTTTCAGAGCGACATAAATATCCAGATTATTTTGTTTAGTGAATCCAACAATATCCTTTCGCGCCGACGCAAATAACAATGCTCTTCCGTCACTCGAAATAGATGCATCAGCTTGCCATTTAGTTTTGTTTATTGACTTTGGTAAAAATTCCAACTCTGACCAACCATCATAAGTTTGATTGCTATAGCAGAGTTGACCATTTTGGAACATCATCATTTGAGTACCATCAACAGAAATAGCTTCGGGAGCTTCACTTGAGGAAACGGTATTTATTCCTGGCATTGCTCTAGCTCGTGACCATTGATTATCGTTATTTTGAGAAAAGAAAATATCTTCTTTTCCAATATTATCAACTCGATATTTTGCACAGAAATAAAGTGTTTTACCATCTGCGGAAATTAATGGGGCATATTCACTTCCTTCCGAGTTTATTTGATTACCTAATTTCGTTAGGTTGACTTCTTGCTTTTTGGCATTTAAGGCATCAAAAAGTTGATTATAAAGATTGGATTCTTTTTCAAAATTGGGTCTAAATTTTTTCATGGTCAATTTTGCCTTGGACCAATTTTTATTTTTTAAATCTTCATTGATCATTTTTAGTAAAGTCTGAAAGGCAGCTCGATGTGGTGCAGCATCTTTAATGAATAGTGAAAATTCTTCATCTTGTTTTTCATCAAAGGTTCTATCTTTCAAATCTTCAAACCGATTGGCTAGTGCTAAGTCTCTTTCAAACCTTGAAGAGTCTTGGAATATTTTCCCAAATTTATTTTGAAACTTTTGCAAGTTAGAAACTCTTAAATCCTCTTTATACATAGAATATAGATGAGTAACAAGTTCCTCTTTTTTAGCAGTATTCGAACTTAAACTCAGGTATCTTTCTAAAACTAGAATAGTTGAATTTTTTCCTACTAGTGATGATATTTGTGACTCTACTTTTGAAGAAAAATCACTTTTGGGAAATCTTTCCCAAAATGCTAACAATGCATTTACATCTTTAGAATTTTGAATTCTCTGGAATCCTTCCTTTTCCTCTTTTTGTAAAACCAATTCTATTTCAGTCTTTAATTCTGTTTGAAATGGGTATTGAGGATACATTTTTGCAAATTCTTTGATGCTTCTGTCACCTTTCTCAGCAACGTAAGTTTCTAAGAATTTTTTCCATAAATCATTCGAAGATTCATGATCTGGATAGGAGAGTAAAAACCAGTTAAATTCTGCTATATTGCCATTTTTAAGCATTTGCTTAGCTAATTTATCTTTGGCAAATTTTTGATGTAAACTTTTAGGATATTCATCGATGAATTCGAGGTATTTTGTTTTGTCTTCGAGGTCGTGAATTATTGCATATGTTTTGGCTCCCGCGTCTTTTACGTAAGGATTACGTGAATATTGGCTAGCAAATTTTTCATAACTACTCCAACCATTTTCCTTCATGAAAAGCTCGAAAAATCTTTTTTCTCCTTCATGGAGAAGTTTAGGTGATTTAGATTTGAGTGACTTTTTATATTTTTCTAAAAAAATACGGAAAGCCATGCTATTATTGGACTTTAGCGCATCTTCATAGGCTAATTGATTGCGAATCAATTCCATTTCCTTCCGATATGATAGTTTCGATTTTTTATAAATATTGAGGAAATGATCGTATGAGTCGACAGAGTTTTCTCTCTTCGCATAAGCAATGGCATCATCTGTAATTTGGTTTTTTAATTGAACAGATTTGATTTTGAACTTCTTTTTGTACTGATCTTTTTTCTTTGACTTATAATTTTTATAACCTTCATTAAATTCTACATAATGCTCCCACGCCTTATCTAAATTTACTTCTGAAAATGAGCTATCAGCGTAAATTTTTGCCAATCCATAATTCGCAAAAATAGACATAGATTTATCTTTCAAATCTTGTTCGAATAAGGCAATAGCAGATTCGAATTCATCGTTTTGAAGTAATTCAAATCCTTCTTCAGTTTGTGAAAAAATAGGAAAAGAAAAAATAAGGAAAAGTACTGTGAAAAGAGAAATTGGCGATTTGAAATTCATTGGGTTTGATTTAGGTTTACTTAAAGGATAGACTTTTAGGAATAAAATGGTTTTTGAATCCCTAACTGAATTTTAATAAAAAGTAACAATTATTTTTTCAAATAGTATGGCAAGAATTACAAATCAAATATAGGAAAAACTTATATGATTTGGGATTAAACGATTAGATATTTTGAGAATTAATTTTTTATTCGGTTTTTTGAATTTGATTTTAAAAAAGGTTCCTAAACAAATACTGTGGAAGCCCCGATATGGGCTTCCACAGTATTTGTTTAAGTAACAAAAAAATAAAAATACTTTGATGAATTTTGAAAAGAGATGGTTTGGATTTGTGTTAATTGTTTTTACAATTGTATTGTTACAAAATTGTACTCCATCCCAAGCCAAGGAAAAAACTCCTCTTAAAAAATCATACTTATCCACTTTAGAGCAAGCTTTAATTGATGAATATAAATACATAATCGAAGAGCAATTTCAATTGGGAAATGCACCAACGGGAATGTCAGTAGCCATTGTTAAGGATGGAAAAATTTTAATGCAAGAGGGATTTGGTTTGAAAAAATCAGGTACGAGAGATTCAATTGATAAGCATACCGTTTTTCGAATAGCCTCTTTGTCCAAAGGCTTTGCTTCAGTTTTAACTGCTCAGATCGTTGCTGAGAAAAAGTTGAAATGGAATTCAAAAGTCAAGGATTATATTCCAAATTTTCGATTGTTTGAAGATTCTGCCACTCAGGTATTGAACTTAAAACATGTACTCAGTCATTCGACAGGATTGCCACGACACACTTATGGAAACTTAATTGAAGCAGGGCAATCTTTGCAACAAATGATTCCAAGATTAGAGGAAGTTCCCTTAATTGCTGCACCCGGAAGAGTGATGTCTTATCAAAATTTGGCTTACAGTTTGGTTCAGCCGATGCTTGAACGTTCCACAAAAATGACTTATGATTCATTAATGAAAGAATACATTTACAAACCTTTAAAAATGAATGATGCGTCAATTGATTTTGAAAGCTTAATGAATGAAGAAAATATTGCTTTACCACACAGTTCCCGAAATAGTGTTCCGATGGAACAGCAAGATGACTATTTTGCCGTTCTTCCAGCTGCAGGAGTGAATGCTAGTATTTCGGATATGGCGATTTGGGTCAATGCCTTGTTAGGTCATCATCCTGAGGTTATTTCCAAAGAATCTTTAAAACCTATTTTTAAACAAAATAATCGCTTACCTAAAAATAATCCATGGGCTCGAAATTGGGGTGGAGTAAATTCTGTAGGTTACGCAATGGGTTGGCGTACGATAGATTATAAAGGGCAAAAATTAATATATCATGGTGGTTATTTAAATGGCTATCGAACAGAAATGGCTTTTTGTTTGGAGGAGGATATTGGGATAGTGGTTTTATCCAATTCGTTTTCTAGATTTTTAATGCAAAGTGTTCCTTCGTTTTTTGATACATATAATCAACAAAAAATAGAAACGGATTCTGTTCCTACTAATTTGTTGGAAAAATAATTTTTACTAACTTCCGACTTAAAATTATTTACTTCAAATAAAATTATATAAAAATGGAAAAACCAACAGTAGGAGGAACCTCTCCAATTAGATGCACACTTGAAGAAGGGAAAAAATATGCCTGGTGTTCTTGCGGGAAATCTGAAAATCAACCGTGGTGTAATGGTGCTCATAAAGGTAGCTCTTTTACTCCGATGGTTTTTACTCAAGAGGCTGAAAAAACAGCGGGAGTTTGTACTTGTAAGATGACATCGAATCCACCATTCTGTGATGGATCACATAGAAATTTATAAAGTTTAAAAGTTAACTTTGAGAAAGCTATTACCTTAATTGGTAGTAGCTTTTTTTGATACCAGCTAGGAGGTTGTAGTCTGCTTTCGCTAAGCTTAATTTTTTAGTTCAGCTAAATCAGACTACTGCGTGCTGGGTGTTACCTCTAATATTGTAATTTAGCTTCATATGAATAAATATATTATCGAGTTTATTGGGACATATTTTCTAATGTTGACCATTTGCATGACTGTACTTTGTGGTCTTGGGAACTTTGCTCCGATTGCAATTGGGTTAGGGTTAATTGGATTAATTTATATGGGAGGACATATTTCATCTGCTCATTATAATCCTGCGGTTACGCTTGCTTTTATTCTTTGTAAAAGAATTCACAATTCTGATATTTTGGGTTATTTAATTGCCCAAATTCTTGCCGCCTTTTTGGCAACTTTAACTGCTGGTTTTTTGTTAGAAAATCATAATGCAGTCATTGAATTATCAGCATTGGATTTATCCTCGAATCTGATGCCAGCACTTTTGGCTGAGTTTTTAGGAACTTTTATTCTTTGTTTAGTTATCTTAAATGTAGCAATTGCAAGGGGTACAGCTGGAAATTCATTTTATGGAATAGCTATTGGATTTACAGTAATTGGAATAGCTTATTCATTTGGCAGCATTTCAGGAGGCGCTTTTAATCCAGCGGTAGCTATTGGAATTTCAATGGCCGGCATAGTTGAGTGGAATGACATTTGGGTTTTTCTAGTTGCCAATTTTTCAGGAGGAGCATTAGCAGCTTTGGTGTTTCTGACGACAACAGATATTGTTGAAAAATAATATTGTTGGAGAGAATTATAATTACTATTCCTAATAGTTTTTTCGTATTTTTGTGGCAAATTTTAGAAGAAATATTTTATAAAAATAATGATAGAAACAGGTAAAATAATAAATGCACTTGCGACGGTGATTGATCCAATTTCAGGAATGAATTTGATTGAAAAAAGTATGGTGCGTGACTTGGCGATTGATGGAAATAATGTACAATTCAAATTAGAATTGACTTCGATGAATACACCGAATAAAACTGATTTGAATTTTGCGTGTATTCAAGCGATTCAGAATGTGTATCCTAATGCAAATGTGCATGTTCACATGATGGGGAAAAATCCAAATATGGATGCTAAGGAAAATACTTCTAGTGTTCCTCAAATCAAAAACATCATTGCAGTTGCTTCAGGAAAAGGTGGCGTAGGGAAATCTACAGTTGCTGTAAATTTGGCCTTAGGTTTAAAACAAGCTGGTAAAAAAGTAGGATTGATTGATGCAGATTTGTATGGTCCTTCGATGCCTACTATGCTAGGCTTAGTTGGTCAAAAACCAAAGATTCAAGATGTCTATGGCAAAGCCAAAATAGTTCCTTTAGAAGCTTATGGAATTCCAGTAATGTCTATTGGTTTTATTATTGAGCCAGAGCAAGCTGTAGTATTAAGAGGGCCAAGATTGGCGGCAATTATTAAACAATTTTTTCAAGATACCATTTGGTCAGATTTGGATTACTTGGTAGTTGATTTGCCTCCAGGGACAGGTGATGTTCAGTTAACATTGGTTCAAACGGTTCCAGTCACAGGTGTTGTTTTAGTAACGACTCCACAAGAAGTTGCAGTTGCAGATGCTGTCAAAGCAATGAATATGTTTTTGTTGCCTTCGGTAAATGTTCCAATTTTGGGAGTAGTAGAAAACATGTCGTGGTTTACTCCAAAAGAATTACCAGATAATAAATACTTTATTTTCGGAGAAGGTGGTGGAGATAAAATGGTTAAGTTAAGTGAGTCTGCTATGCTTGGAAAAATTCCTTTGATTCAAGGAATTCGAGAAGCGGGTGATGCAGGTAAGCCAGCTGTTGTTCAAGAAGATTCTGGATTGCAAGACTACTTTTTGGAAGTTGCTCAAAATACAATTCAACAAGTTAATTTGAGGAATAATCAAAAATCACCGACTCAAATTGTGGATGTAAAATTGTAAATTAGTTGAACTGTTATCAAGGAATCAAGAAACTGATTTTCTTAGTAACAGTTTAAAATTTTTCAAAAAATAAATAATTATGTCAGTAACTGAGAAGTCTGAATTATTAGAAAGAATAGATGCAGCCTTGGATAGTGTTCGTCCACACCTAAAAGTTGATGGTGGAAATGTAGAAGTAGTAGGTGTAACGGAAGATATGAAAGCTCAAATAAAGTGGTTGGGAAATTGCGAAAGTTGCAATATGTCAACAATGACTTTACGTGCTGGAATAGAAGAAGCAATCCGAAGTAAAATTCCTGAAATACAGGGAGTTGAAGCTGTAAATGGTGTAGTATAAATTTAATGTATTGAGATTTTTAAGAATTGGGTATTGAGACCTAATCAAATTTTGAATCTCAATACCCAATACATAAAAATCTCAATACAATACTTAAATGACTCGACAAGATATCCTCCAACAAATCCAAACCAAAAAATCTTATCTCTGTGTCGGTTTGGATTCCGACTTTAGTAGAATTCCTCAACATTTAATGAAGTACGATGATCCTGTTTTTGAATTTAACAAACAGATTATTGACGCGACGAAAGACCTTTGTGTTTCCTACAAACCCAATTTAGCATTTTATGAATCTATGGGGGTTAAGGGCTGGCAGTCTTTAGAAAAAACCATGAAATATATTCCTGAAGAACATTTTACCATCGCTGATGCAAAGCGAGGTGATATTGGAAATACTTCTCGAATGTATGCAAAAGCTTTTTTCGAAGAATTCAATTTTGACTCGGTAACTGTTGCTCCATACATGGGAATAGATTCTGTTCAACCATTTTTGGATTTTGAAGGGAAGTGGGTCATTCTTTTAGCTTTGACTTCAAATAAAGGAAGCAATGACTTTCAGTTTGCTTCGCAAGATGGAGAAATGCCATTATATGAAAAAGTCATGCGAACTGCTCAAACTTGGGGGACTCCAGAACAATTAATGTTTGTAGTCGGAGCAACTCATCCTGAGAAATTTAAAGAAATTAGACAGATTGCACCTGATCATTTTTTACTCGTTCCTGGAGTTGGAGCTCAAGGCGGAGATTTACAAAAATTGTCGGAGTATGGTTTGAATGATGTTTGCGGATTATTGGTTAACTCATCAAGGGGGATAATTTTTGCAAGTGAAGGGGAAGACTTTGCGGAGAAGGCTAGAGAATCTGCTCTGAAGTTACAGCAAGGGATGAGTCAAATTTTAGATAATATTTTGGTTTAAAAAAAGCTCCATAAAAAAATGGCCTGCTAGAAAATTGATTTTATGGCAGGCCATTTTTTAATTAAAAATCCTTTATTTTCGATAATCTAATGGAGGTTCTCTGTCCCCAAGCATTGCTTCATATTTAAAATCTTTTCCTCTTTTTTTCACTAATTCCACTTTTGCTTTTTCACAGAGTTCTGGATTTTTAAATAAATCAATTGCAGTCAACGCAATGGTTTTCGAAGCAACCATCATTCCTTTTGTTCCTATTTCCATTCCTCCTGAAGCAACTGCTTGCCAACTATGTGCTCCTGTTCCTGGAACCCAAGTTGCAGACCGCATTCCTGCTGTAGGAACCATCCAACTAACATCTCCAACATCTGTCGATCCTCCCTTGCCTCGATTAGAAACGGTGTAAGGAGAAATCTTTTTAGCATCGCTAGGAGAGAGGCCCTCTCTTTTAAAAGTGGCAATTATTTTTTTAGCAAATTCTTCTTCTTCCTTGGTGTATTCAACTCCTCCAACAGTTTGCAAGTTTTTATACATTACCTCTGAAAGAGTTTCGTTAGGGAGTAAATTATAACACCCATGAATGACTTCATATTCCATTTTAGTTTCTGTTCCGATTGCAGCACCTTCAGCCGTTTTTACCAAACGATCAAATAACTTTCTTACTTCCTGCATTTCAGGATGACGAACATAATAAAAAACTTCAGCGTAGGCAGGAACTACATTTGGTGCTTCTCCACCGCTAGTTATAACATAATGCATACGTGATTCCATTGGGATATGCTCACGCATCATGTTTGACATATAATTCATGGCTTCCACAGCATCTAGGGCAGATCGTCCTCTTTCTGGTGAAGCTGAGGCATGAGATGCTTGTCCATAGAATCTAAATTTAGCAGATTTATTGGCTAAGGAAGAAGCTGCCGAAGCACCATTTCCACTTCCAGGATGCCAATGTAAAACTGCATCTACATCATCCAATAATCCAGCTCTTACCATATAGACCTTTCCAGCACCACCTTCTTCTGCAGGAGTTCCATACAATCGAATGGTTCCTTTTGTTCCAGTTCTTTTCAACCAATCTTTGACTTCTACCGCAGCAGCAACTGAACCAGCTCCAAATAAATGATGTCCACATGCATGCCCCGAACCACCTTTTTCAATTTCTTTTCTTTTTGGTTCTGCAGCCTGAGAAATTCCAGGAAGTGCGTCGTATTCAGCAAGAACTCCAATGATTGGATGACCGCTTCCATATTCCGCAACGAATGCTGTTGGAATTTTTGCAACACCTTTTTTTATGGTAAAACCTTCTTTTTCTAAATGAGATTGAAGGAGGCTAGCGCTTTTAGTTTCCAAATATCCTAACTCTGCATATTCCCAAATTTTATGAGCCATATCGCCATACTCTTGAGTTCGTGTGTCTAAATTTTGGATGACTTTTTGAGCTTCTTTCGATGATTTATTTTGAGAAAAAATAGGGGAGAGACTTATCAAAAAAATGATAAGGAATGAAATAGTGATTTTTAATTTTTTCATTTTCTTCGATTTTGTTTTGAAAATACTATACTCGAAGATAACTTTTTCAATAAAATAAAATGGTTGTTGAGGAATTATTCATTAAGAATAAAAACTAAAAAGGAGTTAGCACTTATGAGACGCTAACTCCTTTTTAGTTGAAATAAACCCATTGAACTTTAATAGAAGATATCTTCTCCTTTTGCTCCAATTTCGAAAGGAATAGTCCAAGCAAATTTTCCTCCCAGTAAAAAGTCAAAATATTTATTTTCATTTTTTGCCATTTTATCATAATCCCATTCTCTTCGACTTTGGGTAAAGCCTTGAACCATTTCTACCCCCAAAATAAAGTTGATCTTTCTATTCTTGCTTACTTTTTGAATTCCTATGAATTCAGTAAAAGCTAATCCATTTGCCATTCGATCATAGCCTGTTCGATAATCACCAGTAGTTTGTGGAACAAGTGAGGCCGGGTCTTGTTGGATTCTAATTTTGTGTTGTAAAATACCTACGCCAGCTGTAGCACGAATACCAAATAGTCGATTTTCTTTTCTAATTGGAATTAATTTTCCAAACAAAACATTAGCATTCCACCCTCGTTGAGTCAATCTAATATTTGCAATACTTCGATTATTTCCGATAATGTCTCCATCTTCATTCCGAAGGCTTGACAGTACATCTTCATTTACTTTTGTGCCATAAAGGTAGTCTAGCTGAGCTCCAAAAATCCAATTTTCGCCACTCAAATAATCTAATCCTAGTCCAGTTGCATTATTCCTTCCATATCGATTATTCAAATCGCCTCCCGGAGTTTGAAAAGAATATGAAAGATGCACTAAAATGTAATTTGGATTATTTGATTTTTGGACTTCTTCCCTTTGTGCAAAAATTGTTGAACTTCCCAAAAAAAGGAAAATGATTGCAAAACTCCAAAGCTGCTTATTAATACTCACGTCAATTTTTTTGATTAAAAAATATAAAACTCATGTTCCTACCTATTAAACGCAGAACCAGCTACAAAAGTAAATAAAAACCCTACTTAGTTAGGAAGATTAACTTAATTTATTCCAACATAAGTCAGGTTCTTGATAAAAAAATCCAAATAGGAGTTCTGCTTTTTAGAATTAAAAATGACCATTTCATCATATTAAACTTTACTAAAAATCTTTATTATTTAGGTATATTTGCGGACCCAACAAGGAAAGTTGATAACTTAATGATATTCCAAGTCAAAAAAATGTAACCCTACTTTCAATTTTTCGTTCTAATATAGAATTATATAACTTCTTGAAATTGAAGTTATCCTAAAGCTTTCCTTTTATTATTGAGAAAATTGCCAAATGATTTTTCGGTTGAAATGTAATTGATTTACAATGTTGATTCTGATTTATTTTAGGTTGGAGTCAATGAAATTATGTTTAATATACTTGAACCTTACAGATCTTTTAATAATAAAACTACAGTTAAATTGAAAAAAGTACTCATTACCGGAGCAGCCGGTTTTTTAGGGTCTCATTTGTGCGATCGATTTTTAGCAGAAGGATTCCATGTAGTTGGAATGGATAATTTGATTACAGGAAACATGGATAATATTGCTCACCTTTTTAAAGAAGAGCATTTTGAATTTTATCACCATGATGTCTCTACGTTTGTTCACGTTCCGGGTGATTTGGATTATATTCTTCATTTTGCATCTCCAGCAAGTCCAATTGATTATTTAAGAATGCCTATTCAAACAATGAAAGTTGGTGCTTTGGGAACTCATAATTTATGTGGTTTGGCAAAAGAAAAAAAGGCTCGATTATTAATCGCCTCGACTTCAGAAGTTTATGGAGATCCTTTAGTTCATCCACAGGTGGAAGATTACTGGGGAAATGTAAATCCAATTGGACCACGTGGAGTTTATGATGAAGCAAAAAGATTTCAAGAAGCTATTACGATGGCATACCATACTTTTCATGGATTAGAAACTCGAATCATTCGAATTTTTAACACATATGGACCACGGATGCGAGTAGATGATGGACGAGTAATGCCTGCATTTTTCTCTCAAGCGATTAGAGGAGAAGGTTTGACTATTTTCGGAGATGGAACTCAAACTAGATCATTCTGCTATGTGGATGATTTGATCGAAGGAATTTATAGATTATTGATGAGTGATTATTCTCAACCGGTGAATATTGGAAATCCACATGAAATTACCATGACTCAGTTTGCGGAGGAAGTTTTAGAAATGGTTGGAAACCCAAAAGCAACCTTGACTTATCATCCACTTCCAACTGATGATCCTAAAAAACGCCGTCCGGATATTACAAGAGCAAAAGAAGTTTTGGGTTGGGAACCAAAAGTTTCTCGACACGAAGGAATGTTAAAGACATACGAATATTTTAAATCTGTTGTTAAAGTAGATGAATAAATAACTCTTTTTTACTCACAAGTATACCCTAGACATCTTGTGAATTCCTACTAAAAAATACCAAATTATGGATTTTGAAAAAAACATTTTAGTAACAGGTGGAGCTGGATTTATTGGCTCTCATGTAATTCGATTATTGGTCAATAAATATCCAACATATCGAATCGTCAACTTAGACTTGTTGACTTATGCTGGTAACTTAGAAAATCTAAGTGATATTGAATCTGCGATTAATTACACTTTTGAAAAAGGAGATATTGTCGATACAGATTTTATCAATTCTCTATTCGAAAAATATGATTTTGATGGAGTGATTCACTTAGCAGCTGAGTCGCATGTGGATCGATCAATTGAAGATCCAATGGCATTTATCAAAACTAATATTTTGGGAACAGTTAATTTATTGAATGCTGCTCGGAATAATTGGAAAGATTTTACAGGGAAAAGATTCTATCATGTTTCCACAGATGAGGTGTATGGTTCATTAGGAGAAACTGGATTGTTTACGGAGGAAACTCCATATGATCCTCGATCACCTTACTCCTCAAGTAAAGCAAGTTCTGATCATATTGTAAGAGCTTATTTTCACACATATGGTTTGCCAATTGTAATTTCGAATTGCTCGAATAACTATGGTCCAAATCAATTTCCTGAAAAATTATTACCACTTTTTATCAACAACATTAAGCATGAAAAGCCACTTCCTGTTTATGGAGATGGAAAATATACTCGTGATTGGTTGTGGGTAATGGACCATGCTACGGCTATCGATGTTATTTATCATGATGGAAAAAATGGTGAAACTTACAACATTGGAGGAAATAACGAATGGCAAAATATTGATTTGATTCATGTGCTTTGCGACATTGTTGATGAAGAATTAGGAAGGGAAAAAGGAAGTTCGAAAAAATTAATCCACTTCGTAAAGGATCGTCCAGGTCATGATAAACGTTATGCAATTGATGCAACGAAAATCAAAAATGAATTAGGGTGGGAGCCTTCCATCCAATCAGAAGAAGGACTTCGATTGACTGTACAATGGTATTTGAAAAATACAGAATGGCTAGAAAATGTTACTTCTGGAAATTACCAAAAGTACTACGACGAAATGTATGCTGATCGAGTATAAAATAAAAAGATAATTTATAAAGGTGAATGGTTAATTACATGCATGTAATTAACCATTTTCTATTTTTTGAATAACCGACTTTTTATAAGTTCTCCCTATCGGTAATTGTTTTCCATTTATTTCAATGATTGAGGAAGAATATGCTTCGATTTTAGATTGTACAATTAAATAGGATCGATGGATCCGGATCAAGTCTAATTCAAATAATTTCTTTTCAATTTCTCCTATTTGAAATTGAGTAATAATGTAGGAATCTTTTAAATGAATTTTGACATATTCTTTTAAACTTTCAATAAAGTAAATGTCCTTCAAAAATATTTTTACATTTTTTTTGTTGACATTAAAAAAATAAAAAGGCTCATCAATTCCTTGAGATGGTTCAGAAACTTTTTGAGATTCATCATTATCAAAATCCAATTTATTGACAGCTATTAGTAATCGGCTAAACTCAATAGGTTTTAATAAATAGTCTACCACGTTGAGTTCAAAACCTTCTACAGCATGCTGATGATAAGCTGTGGTTACAATAATTTTTGGAGGATTTTTGAGTGTCTTTAAAAAATCAAACCCACTCAATTTAGGTAAATGGAGATCTAAAAAAATTAAATCCACTTCATTTTTTCTTAAAAAAGTCAAAGCAAATAATGCATCAGAAAAGGAACCAATCAATTCCAATTGAGGAATATCCCCAATATAGTCTTGCATAATTTCCATTGCAATCGGTTCGTCTTCTATGATAATACATTGTATCATTTTAAATCAATTTTCAATTTTACCTGAAATGAGTTTTCCTTTTCCTCGATTTCTAAATTATGGCATTTTGGATATATTAATACTAATTGCCTTTTTACATTTTGCAAACCTAATCCCTTTTCACTCTTATTTCTTTCTGAATCTTTATGGTTTGAAATTGAAAAAAACAATTCCTGATTTTCTAAAATAATATCAATGTCAATTTGAGTGTTAAACCGCATTTCACTTGCTCCATGTTTAAAACTATTTTCTACAAATGGTAAAAGTAAAAGTGGAGCAATCGGTTGATTGATGTCGTCAATCTTTTGAGTAAAATTGACTGAAAGACGATTGCCATATCGTATTCTTTCCAATTCAAAATAATCTTCTAATACTTTTATTTCTTGAATAATTGAGATTTTTTCAGAGGTACATTCGTATAAAATAAATCTCATTAATTTAGACAATCGCATCACCACTTCAGCGGTATTTTCTGATTTTTTTCGAGCGAGTCCATAAATATTATTTAAGGTATTAAAGAAAAAATGAGGATTGATTTGTGCCCTTAAAAAATGTAGTTCTGATTCAAGTTTTTCTTGAATTAATTTTTGTTCAATTTCTCGTTGTTGTTGTTTATTTCTAATAAGTTTGATTCCTCCAGCTAATCCAACAAATGAATAAATATTAATAAACGAAATAATTAATAGAGAAAAGCCAAAGGGATTTCCTGGATAAACATCATTATGAACCCAAGGATAAACAACGTAACCTACCCAAACTCGATAAGCTAAAATTGAGAGAAAAATACCAATACATAATTCAAGAATTGATAAAATGTTTTTCCATTTATTTTTCGGAAGGAAGGAATAAAAAAGCCAATAGAAAATACTTGCTTGAATAGCAACAATTCCAATTTTTTCAGCAATGGCAATACCTAGTCGATATCCCCAAGAGTATTCACGATAGGAGGAGTTTCCTAAATCTGCAGTTATGTATGACGAAAGCAAAAGGTATAAAACCCAAAACCCAATATGTAATCCAACCCGTTGTCTCATTTTACAAAACTGCAAAAAAAACTGCGGTTTTATAACTACTTTTTTTTTAACGACAGGTTGCTCCCTACGAATGACATGGAAAATAAACCATTTTCCATTCAGGCGGATGAGTAAGTTATTAATATGGCGAAGGGATGAATTGCTACATTTTTCTAAAAAAAATCTATTAGCTTAGTTTCATTTGTATAAAAAAAATATGAAACAGATTTTTATCCTTTTAGCTTTTCTTCTTTTCTCATTTCATTCGACTGGACAATCCTTCACAAAAGTTACGGTTGGAGATATAGTTAATACCAACTCAGGTTCTCGAAGTGCCAATTTTATAGATATCAATAATGATGGATGGGATGATATTTTCATTTCCAATGGTCCTTCGATTGGCCAGAATAATATGTTATACTTAAATAATCAGGATGGAACATTTACAACAGTTTCTAATGATCCTATTGTAAGCGATGGTGCTAAATCCGATGGAGCTACTTTTGGTGATGCAGATAATGATGGAGATTTGGATGTTTGTGTGGTAACGTGGTATGGTCAAATTAATAATTTTTATAGAGGCCAGAGTGGGGGAGCATTTGCAAGTGAAAGTAATATTATTAGTCAATCTGGAACTTACTCTGAAACAGCTTCTTGGGGAGATATGGATAATGATGGATGGTTAGATTTATTTGTGACGAATAGTGATGGAATAAAAAAGAATAAATTATTTCGAAATATGGGAGATGGAACTTTTGAAGAAATTTCTGCAGGAGGAATTGTATTGGATAGTTATGCTTCTAGATCGGTTGATTGGATTGATTATGATAATGATGGTGACTCTGATATTTTTGTTACTAATGAAAGCAATCAAAAAAATTCTTTGTATCAAAATGATGGAGCCGGAAACTTTACAAAAATTACTAATCTCTCTTTCTTGAATTCTACTAAAAATTCAGCTGGAAGTAGTTGGGCAGATATTGATAATGATGGAGATTTTGATTTATTTGTTGCTAATTATCAAGGACAAGAAAATGAATTATATTTCAATAATGGAGATGGAACATTTTCTGAAGTTACAGGAGAAAGTATTGTTACGGAACAAGGTTGGTCTTTTGGATCTGCCTTTGCAGATGCGGATAATGATGGTGACTTAGATTTGTTTATTTGCAATGCGTTTGGCGGGACTCAAAAGAATTCTTTTTATATAAATAATGGAGATGGGAGTTTTATAAAAGATGTGACTAGTTCTCCATCTTCACAAACTGGGTGGACTTTTGGTGGTGCTTGGGGGGATTATAATAATGACGGTTTTATGGATTTGGTTTTAGCTAATTGTAAGGATGATAATCAAAAGAACAGTTTGTATAAGAATGATGGAAACGATAATAATTGGTTTAAGCTAAGTTGTGAAGGAGTGCAAACCAATCGATCAGCGATTGGTACTGTTGTCAAAGCTAAAGCAACTATTAACGGTGAATCAGTTTGGCAAACTAGAAGAATCGCTGGACAAGGTGGTTATAACTGCCAGAATTCTTTAGTGGTGCATTTTGGTTTAGGCGAGGCTACGATGATTGACAGCCTAGAAATAATCTGGGGGAATGGAAATGTACAAGTGTTTGAAAACGTTGAGGCTAACCATTTTTGCAAAGTAATTGAAGGAGAAATGCTAGATTGTGAAATCACATCTACTGATAAAATAACAACACCTTCCCGTGAATTTAAAATTTACCCAAATCCATCAAATGGAGATTCTGTGAAAATAGAAAATCCATTTTTTCCAAGTTTTAATTTAATTAAATTGAAAGTATTAGATGTAAAAGGGAAAGTAGTTTTTATTAAAGAAATAAAAAATGGAGAAGAAAAAATTAATTTAAATTTGGGAAAAATGGGTTCTGGAATTTATCAAATAATTCTTTTGCAAGAGGGACGATCTGCAGTATCTAGCTTGATTATTCAATAGAGTTATAGAATCCCTCGAGACTGGATCTTGGGGGATTTTAAAAAAATGTTGTAATTTATATTCGAATTTAATTCGTTCCTAAAACCATCTCTTAGGTTTTTTGTTTGGAATAAATAACTTAATTACTACCTTGCTTCTACATCAAATTAAGGGCTATTCCATGAGATCAAAAATAATTTCTCTCCTCTTTTTATTTCTCTATTTTTTAACTTCTTGTAGCGATTCATTGACCAGCGAGTCTGATCCACAGGTTCTTTTTAGTAGCTATTGCTCAGGTTGTCACGTTACTCCCGACCCTTCTCATATCCCCAAAAATATTTGGAAGGAAAATGTTTTACCTGAAATGGCAGCACGATTGGGATATCTATATGATGGATACAATCCCAAGAAAAAAAATTCGATGGAAGAAAATTTTCATGTAGGATTGGCTAATGTTTATCCCTCTCAACCATTAATTGATAGTTTGACCTGGAAAAAAATTCACGATTATGTAATTTCAAACGCCCCAGATAAAATTGAAGTTGATTCTTTTAGAAACAAAAGGAATTCCAATATTACCCAGTTTTCTCCCAAACCAATATCTATTGATACTAGAGATCTAGCAGGAATTACAAATGTCCAATTTGATAAGACGAAGAATAAATTCATAGTGGGGAATGTTTATGGAGAAACGACATATTGGCCTAACTCAAAAGATGAATTTCGAATATTTGGATCTTCTATGATTTCATATCAAAAAGGAAATGATGCTGAATATTTTACCGAAGTTGGATACTTAAATCCAAGTGAAATTCCAAGTGGGGCAATTTATAAAAAGCAAAATGGTCAATTAAAGATTTTAGCCAAAGACCTTCATCGCCCTGTATTTTCCCAAGTGGAGGATTTGAATAATGACAACATTGATGAAGTCTTAATATGCGAATTTGGAAACCATACTGGAGAACTTTCAATGATTATTCAATCTGATAAAATTGAGAAAAAAAACATCCTTCCACTTCCTGGAATAATAAAAACAGAAATTATTGATATTAATAAAGATGGTAAAAAAGATATAGTTGTTTTGGCCTCTCAAGGAAGGGAAGGTATCTATATATTGTATCAAGAAAATAATTTGAACTTTAGATTAGAGCAAGTGATTCAAATGGGATCTGAGTATGGTTCTAGTTGGTTTGAATTGGTTGATTATAATGGTGATAATCATTTGGATATCGTCTTAGTTAATGGTGATAATGCTGATTATTCTATTTTTCCAAAACCTTATCATGGTGTTCGAATTTTTATAAACGATGGTGAAAATCAATTTGAAGAGAAGTGGTTTTACCCAATTTATGGAGCAACTAGAGTTTTAGCTAATGATTATGATCTGGATGGAGATATTGATTTAGCAGTAATGGCTTTCTTTCCTAGTTTTGATTCTGTTCCAGAGGAAAACTTTGTGTATTTAGAAAATAAAAATGGGGAAGATTTTACTTTCGAATCAAGCACTTTTTCAGAACAATTAACAGGTAGACTACTAGTAATGGATGATGGAGATTTTGATCAAGATGGAGATGTAGATATAATGTTAGGTTCTTTTGTCCTAATTCCAGGGAGTTCCCAAGAAGAGATGATTGCTCAATCGGGAAAAGAAAAAGTTGATTTGTTCCTTTTGGAAAATAAGGGGAAATAGTATTTCTATTGACGTAAATTTCCTTTGTATGAAAGACGGTGAACGTTTTATGGTTTCCATCAAATAAAAAAATCCATTTCATTCGGTTGTATAAATGAAATGGATTAGTAAAGTTTCTATTAATAAAATCTTATTAACTCATCGCTTTGATACCAGGTAGTTCTTTTCCTTCCAAAAATTCCAACATAGCACCACCACCTGTCGAAACATAACTTACCTTTTCAGCTAATCCCATTTGATTGACCGCAGCGACAGAATCACCACCACCTACTAATGAGAATGCACCTTTTGAAGTTGCCTTGGCTACAGCTTTTGCAATAGCCATAGTTCCTTTAGCAAATGGTTTCATTTCAAAAACACCCATTGGACCATTCCACAAAATGGTTTTCGATTTAACGATTACCTCTGCAAATTCTTTTTGAGCTTTAGGTCCTATGTCAAGTCCCATCCAACCTTTTTTGATTCGCATAGAGTATTTCGTCTCGCGTTTAGCTTTTTCAGAAAATGAATCTGCGATGATAGAATCTTTTGGTAAATATATTTTAACACCTTTCTTTTTAGCTTTTTCCAAAAGTTTGGTAGCTAATTTTATTTTGTCTTCTTCAACCAATGAGTTTCCAGTTTTTCCTCCTCTAGCTCGCATAAAAGTGTAAGCCATACCACCTCCAATAATGATGTTATTAGCTAGATTCATTAGCTTTTCGAGCAACATGATTTTGTCTGAAACCTTTGCTCCACCGACAATTGCAGTTACTGGACCTTCTGGATTATTGAGTAGTCGATTAGCATTCTCGATTTCTTTTTCCATTAAAAAACCGAAAGCTTTATTTCCTTTTTTGAAGTGTTTGGCAATTACAGCAGTTGACGCATGTTCTCTGTGAGCAGTCCCGAAAGCATCATTAATGTATACATCAGCAAGAGTGGACATAGCTTTTGCTAATTTTGGATCACCTTTAGTTTCCCCTTTTTCAAAACGAGTATTTTCCATCAATAAGACTTCACCAGGTTTCAAAGCCTTAGCCATTTTGGTAGCCTCTTTTCCAACAGTCTCTGGGCAAAATTTAACCTTGAGTCTTAATTTCTTATTCAAATGAGATACTAAATGTTCCAAAGTGAATTTTTTCACATTGATACTTCCATCCTCATTTAATTTTTTCTGAGGTCGACCCAAATGCGACATTAAAATAACCGCTCCGCCTGCTTTCAAAATATGCTTGATGGTCGGCAATGCTGATTTGATTCGAGTATCGTCTGTGATTTTAAATTTATCATTCAATGGCACATTAAAATCCACTCGAATTAAAACTTTCTTGTTTTTAAAATCAATATTCATTTTCTGTTTTTTTGAAATTATTAAATAGGATAGGAGAGTGCGAAAATAAAAAAACACCGTCAAGAATTCACTTCACGGTGTTTTTATTTTTTATCATTTAACTAAGATTAAGCAATTGCTGGTTTCCTAGTGCTTTTTTTAGCTGCTGCTTTTTTTTTGGCTGCAGGTTTTTTCTTTGCAGCTGGTTTTCTTTTAGCAGAAGATAACTTAGCAATTTTTACAGTTAGGTCAGCTAATCGAGCAGAGTATCCTGCTTCGTTATCATACCAACTAACTACTTTCAAAAAGTTTCCACCAGTTACTTGAGTCAATGAAGAATCAAAAACTGAAGAATATTTATTTCCAATAATATCAGAAGATACGATTGGATCTTCAGTATATTGTAAAATACCTCTCATTTTACCTCGAGAATATTTTGCGAAAATTGCATTCACTTCTTCAGCAGTTGTGTCTTTTTCAAGAACAACATTCATTTCTACCAATGAACCTGTGATTACAGGAACTCTAAACGCCATAGCAGATAATTTTCCAGCTACTTCAGGAATAACTAATCCTGTTGCTACTGCAGCTCCAGTTGTGGTAGGAACAATATTTACAGTTGCCGCACGAGCTCTTCTTAAATCACTATGTGGTGCGTCTTGAATATTTTGATCAGCAGTAAATGCGTGAGTCGTATTAACAGAACCAACTTTGATTCCGAAATTGTCATTCAAAACCTTAACTACTGGAGATAAACAGTTAGTAGTACATGATGCATTAGAGAAGATATTGTTTTTGATATCTAAAGTTTGATCATTTACACCTAAAACGATAGTTTGAATTCCTTCTCCTTTTCCAGGAGCAGAAAGAACTACTTTTTTAGCTCCTGCTTCCAAGTGCATTCCCGCTTTAGCTTTGTCTCTAAAAATACCAGTACATTCTAATACAACGTCTACTTTTAATTTTTTCCATGGAAGAGCTGCTGGATTTCTTTCAGTCAAAGCAGTAATCTTTTTACCATTAATGGTAATGAATTTATCGTCAGCACTTACTTTTCCTTTATACTGACCTTGAGCAGAATCATATTTGAAAAGGTGAGCTAAAGTTTGGTTGTCAGTTAAATCGTTAATAGCAACAACTTCGACGTCTTTTTTTCCTAAAAGATTTCTAAGGGTTAAACGTCCAATTCGACCGAATCCATTAATTGCAATTCTTTTTGTCATTTGAGAAAATGTTTTTGATTAAGTATAAATAATTTAAACGAAAATTATTCGAATAGGTTTATAATTTGTTAAGTATTTAATCCTCATGATTAGATACTTAGTGTAAAAGTAACAATAATTATTTTATGAAATACATTTTCTTCGAAAAAAATCTAAATTTTGTTTTGAAGAATGGAATTTTAGAAGAATAAAAAATGCTTTTTAGAGAAGTTTTTTTTTTTTTGAAAAAAAAAGAAATAAACTTTGATTTTTAAAAAAACAGAACATATATTTGCATCGCTTTTGGAAGAAAGGGCTTTAGTAATTGAAAAAGAATCCAATCGGACAGCGACGAGAATCGGCTGAAAATATATATTCAATGATTTCATTAAATATATATTTTTGGCCCCTTCGTCTATCGGTTAGGACGCCAGGTTTTCATCCTGGAAAGAGGGGTTCGATTCCCCTAGGGGCTACTACTAAAGCACATAAACCCTTGTAACTCAATGAGTTATGAGGGTTTTTTTATTGTGGGTACAACATAGGTACAACATTCCAAAACGAACTATCTATTTCTTTCAATTTCTTCTCTTCCAAATCTGTGACAGAAAATATTCTTTTCTTTTCTCCATTTATTACTTATCTAACCAATTAGCAGAGGGTTAGAGACTGTGAGGGGCTACTTTCATTATAGTACTTCTATTTGCTTTATCATTAATATCTAGTTAAGAATAGAAGGAAGGATAACTTAATTAAGTTAGTTTCCATTTTTTAATGATAGTCTAACCTCATTTTGAAGGATTTTATATTAAAATTTTCACTAATTTTTTGACTACCAAAATTTGGGTAATTTCACTTATTCGGGTAAATAAGTGGGAAACATTATTAAAACAATTTGTTTTAATAATGTTTCTTCCCTATATTGTCTTCTCAACTAAATCACACCAAAAAATTCCTACGAAACAAAGCTCGCACGTAAAAATGTGGGCTTTTCTTATTTATACATATTACGATAAACCGCTATGAGATATTAGAAAACTAATATACTCGGATTACTAAAACAAGAAGGAAATGCAATTACCATTGAAAAGAATTCAATGTGTAGATTTTCATGAACATCCAATCTCTCATCCCAAAAATGTGAAAGTTGAATTATTTGAAATCTACTCTCTAGGATTTAAGCAATCAAAAGAACAGAAAGATTATTTTGACCATCGACTTTATTGCAAGCTACTATTGGAACGAGTATTGAATTTGAATTCAGTACTGATTACTCGATTTTTAAATTTTCAATGTGAGCTTTTGAAACGACCTCATTCATGGTTGACTTCATTGGATATGTTATTGGAATATAATGTTGACCTTTTGATTGAAATTAATTTAGGCAAAGAGTTAAATTATGCCATGAAATTGGTAAATGATAAAAGGACGGAATATCAACAAGTTCCAAGATTTTATCGAGAAGATGATTTTGTGGACGATAACCCTTATCAATTTGATTTGATTAAACCTCATTTGGATAAGTTTGAAACTTATCACAAGAAGAAAGCTTACCTACTTCGGATGAAAACAGACTATTTGCAAAAAAGATATGATTTTGATCGAGAGGATGGAGTGGACTTTGATGAGCAGATTGATTTAGAATTAAACTATTTAGAAGCAATTAAAAAATTATCTCAAGAAGCAAATTTTTCATTGACATCAAAATTAGAACCGATGGTGGTAAAATGGGAACTTCCCCAAAATGTGTTTATTGATTTTATCTATCAATGTATGACTATGGAAACACCATCTGGGAAAAAAGCAATTAGCAATTCTAAAAGATTTATGGAGAAATTTCTATCCACACATTTTGCATCACCTGACGGTAAGAAATTTAGCCCAACTACCATTCGAACTATCATGACTCCATCGAGATATGAGAAGAGACCTAGTCCAGAAGATAGGATAGACTTAGAAGAAATTATAAAAAAGTATAATGAGTCTGAAGGTCGTAATAAAAGAAAGTAAGACCTAATAAGACCTTCCTTTTTTAGAGATAGATCCAAGCAAGAAAGCCTTGCAAACAAAGGAATCTGAGGTCTTATTTTTAAAATTAAGACCTTGATGAAAATTAAGATAATTATCATTCAATTAACTAGTTTCCGATTGAAATCTAATCAAAAAGTACTTCTTTGATTAAAAGTTTTTGGAGGTCTTAATTTTAAAAGTAAGACCTATTAGGATTTTTTATAAGATGAAAAATAATTTCAAAAAGGAATCCTTATGAATAAAGGGTTTCAAAAATAATTTCAAAAAACATGGTCTTAACTTTAAAAAGTAAGACCTAAACTAAACTCAAAACACCTTTACTTTGCTTCTGAGAAATTTATTTATTCACATTAAAAAATTCATTTTATGGAAGCAGTTATTTTAAGTAAAGAAGACTATGCAGCAATCGAAGCGGATTTAAAAGAAATCAAAACACACGTCAAAAAGATTACCGTACCGAACGAAGCGTTTGTTGATAACAAACAATTTACAAAGTTGATGGGCATATCATTTCGCACCGCTCAAACGTGGAGAGATGAAGGGAAAATCGGTTTTAGTCAAGAAGGGAAAAAAATCTATTACCGACTTTCTGACATTGAGAAATTTTTAGAAGACCATCATAAGCAACCTTTTGCCATTTCAAAAAAGTTAGATGAACTTAGATTCTAAACTTTCCAAATCCACAAATGTGGATTCTTTCAGCAGACTATAAAACAGATTTTTTTTAAAACCTAAAAAATGACTTCTGACTTATCAGAGGCCTGGGAGAGGTATGTCCTTAACTCATTTTATCACGATTAAAATTAAACATACTTATGTCAATAGTCACTTTATTCGGATACCCAAAAAGAGTCGTTTCCGTCTTACCACTTATCACTTTTATTAGTCAAATCAAACGTGGAAAATACGAAGATATGATTGAACGATTTCGAGATATGCACTTGCGAGAGTTAGATACCTTGATTGATTCTCAACGTAGGATGATTCCAAAATTTTCGATTGCAGGAAACTTTAAAGTAGAGAATCGACAATTAGAAATAATCGATTACTCTGGGTATTTATTTTTTGAAATAAAATATTTGCATCCTAGAGAATACGAAAGCGCCAGATCATTTTTGGTGAGATGTCCTTATGTATTTGCCTGCTTTAAAAACACGATGGGTCATGGGATTTGTTTTATTCTAAAATCAGAAGAGAAGATAGAATCTCATTCAAAAGTATTTAGAAGAGCTTATCGATATTTTGAAAAAAAGCTGGGAACTAAAAGGCTTTCCAAAGAAGGAGGAGATCTTCAACATCTCTGCATGATGTCTTTTGATCCCAAAGCACATGTGAATATAGCCAGCATTTCATTTCCATTACGAGCTCGAATTAAATATTAAACCCAATGAAACAGATAACCATTTTTAAAAATTACACTCAGGTTATCGGCAGTCGAACTTTGCCAGAAATTTTGAAAGCGATTCAACAAGGAGTCTATCAGGAGGATGTCCTCGCCGTGCGTAGAGCGGTGCAACGAGGCGACCAAAAGATAGCGGACGAAACAAAGAAACAGTTGCACGCTTTTACGATTTCTGGACGGTTCGAAGGTGGTCGAACGATGGAGCGATTAAAGGAGTATCATCCGTTGGTGATATTGGATATTGATAAATTGAAGGATGATGAATTGGAACGAGTTAGTAAGGTAGTTCGAGAACTGCCTTATACATATGTTTGCTTTTTAAGTCCAAGTGGTAATGGATGTAAAATCATTGTTAGGGTGAACTCCAATCAGTCCCAACATCTTTCTGCCTACGTACAAGTGTCAGAGTTTTATGAAAAAAAATTACACATCAAAATAGATAAGTCAGGAAAGGATATAACTCGATTATGCTTTTTCTCTTTTGATGAGGATTTGTATTTAAATGAAGAAAGTAAAGTTTTTCAAGTTAAAGAAACTACAATTAAATCATTACCATTTCCAGCGGAAAGTAATTTTATAAAGAACAAAAATATGACTCCGATTAAATCTATTCCAAGAACA
>CAZMBP010000106.1:0-41495 GCA_964564545.1 uncultured Saprospiraceae bacterium | reverse complement strand
GGTGATTCAGAATTAAGTCTGTCTGCATTTGGAGTGACAGGAGCAGTTCATTATAAAGTAAATGAAATGAATACTTTAAGTCTAGGAGTTCAATCAGTTGCTTCTCAACGATCATTTTCAATTTCAGGTTTGCAATTCAATAATCAGTTCGATGGAGAATTATTTGATCCAACTAGAGATAGCAAAGAAAATTTCAATAATGAAAATAAAGCATTTGTTGATGTGAATGCGGGATTAAGTTGGATGCTTCAAACAGAGGATAATCGAAGTCAAGCTATTGCTGGAATTGGAGCATATCATTTGACAGGTCCAGTTCAAAGCTTTAAAGATGATCCAGATTCAAAATTACCGATGCGTCTTTCAATATATTCAGGAGGAGTAGTACAAGTTCATCCAAAATGGGATATTGTAGTACATGCCTTGGGACAATTGCAAGGATCTTACGAACAATTATTAGTTGGCGGTGCTGCGCGATATCATTTAAGTGAAGCAAAAGGAAAAGAAGTGGCGATACAAATTGGAACTTCTTTCCGACTTGGTGATGCAGTAATTCCAACTTTCGAATTACACTATGCTGCTTGGAAAATTGGAGTTAGCTATGATACCAATATCTCTGCATTTGATGCTGCTACCAATGGAAATGGTGGAATCGAAATTGGAGCCATGTACACCATCACTAATGTAAAAGAATGTGTCAAGGTGATAGAGTCCTGTCCTGTTTTTTAATTTCATTTTTAGAAAAAAGAGTTTTTTCAAACGAGATACATAATGATAAAAAAAATTCATATTCCCTTTATTCTATTTTTCTTCATCTTTTCCTTTTCAAATACTTTTGCTCAAACTTTTAAAGCATATGTAAAAGCGGGTGACAAGGCGACTGAGCAGAAAGACTATTATGCAGCGATGATTTATTTTAAAAATGCTTTGGAAATAAAAAATGAATCAGCGGATGTAATGTATAAATTTGCTGACGCCGCACGACTCTATCATAATTATGAACAAGCGGAGGAATTTTACAATAAAATAGCTTTGAGTGATGACGCGGATAATTTTCCCTTAATTAATTTTTGGCTAGGAAAAGTAAAAAAGAATCAAGGAGCTTACGCAGAAGCCATTCGTTATTTCGAAAAATATAATTCCAGCGAAAATGGAAATACAGAAATGATAGAGCAAGCAAAAACCGAAATTGAAGCTTGCAGGTGGGCAGTTGATTTAGTAGCAATTCCAGAGGACATTGAAATTAACCGATTGAACAAAAGAGTAAATTCAAAATATTCAGATTTTGGAGCAATTATGAAAGGAGATACTCTATTTTATTCAAGTCTAAAATTTCGAAATACCAAAGATAAAAGTATCCCAGAAAAAAAGATGACCAAAGTTTTGTATTCAGTAAATGGTTCGAAAGGCCGACCGATGAAATACAAATTTAATGATGATAAATTACACACCGCACATACTGCATTTAGTAGAGATAAAAAACGAATTTACTATACTCAATGTGAAAATAAAGGTCGTGTAGAAATTACGTGTACACTTTGTTACAGAGAAAAAGACAAGAAGAGAAAAAATCGATGGAAAAAGAAAATTATCAAACTGCCTAAAAGTATCAATCAAAAAGGGTTTACTGCCACCCACCCTGCCATTGGTTTTGATAAAAAAACTGGAAAAGAACTTTTATATTTCGTATCGAATCGTCCAGGAGGAAAAGGTGGATTAGATATTTGGGTAAGTGAAATTAATGGAAAAAAATTCTCTGATCCTCAAAATGTGGAAAGCATCAATACTATAAAAAATGACTTAACTCCTTTCTTCCACGAACCTTCACAAACTTTGTATTTTAGTTCTGATGGTTACAAAGGATTAGGTGGTTTTGATATTTATAAAAGTAAAAATACTGAAGATGGGTGGGCGGAGCCTGAACATTTAGGGTATCCTACCAATAGTAGTTATAATGATATTTATTATACTTTAGCTTCAGATACTTCTTCTGCATTTTTGGCAAGCAATCGTGTCGGGTCAATGTATTTAAATAAAGCAAACAAAACTTGCTGCAATGATATTTACAAAGTAAATTATGTAAAAGAAGTAATGTCTGACGATCCACCTCCGATTGATTCTTTACTAATTGTGGAAGAACCACCTGAGCCGATTAAACCTGTTACTCCTGAATTGCCACAGGCACCAACAACCTTAGAGGACTTTTTACCATTAGCTTTATATTATGATAATGATGAACCTGACAAGCGAACTCGAAGACCCACTACGAAAAAATCATACGAACAATCTTACCTTCCATATATCAGTCGGAAGTATGAATTTATTAGGGAATACGCCAAACCACTAGCAGATGAAGAAGATAGGTTCCAAGCGGAAGATGACTTAATGGACTTCTTTGAAAATAAAGTTCAAAAAGGTTATGATCACCTCTTTTTGTTTTCTAATATTTTATTAAAAAGATTAAATGATGGAGATCAGGTAGAAATTTTCTTAAAAGGTTTTACAAGTCCAAGAGCAAAAACAGATTACAATTTATTTTTGTCCAAACGAAGAATTTCATGTGTGCGAAATCACTTTAAAACATATGCTGATGGAATTTTTCAACCTTACTTAAAATCTGGTCAATTGATTATTTCAGAAAAACCATTTGGGGAAACGACTGCTTCTCAAGGCATTAGTGATGACTTAGATGATCAACGGAATTCGATTTATAGTGTGGAAGCATCAGTAGAAAGAAGGGTTGAGATTGTTGAAATTAAGCGAACCACAAATTAACTGTCTCCATTTCCTTTATATTATTTAATTATCAAGTCCTTCCTAATTTTGAAAATTAGGAAGGACTTTTTTGAATAACTAGTTCACCTTTCCTAAATCTAAGATTATAAATTCATTAGTTCAAAACTGCATTTACCTTTCCTCGGATTTTTAACAAAAAAATATTGTTTTTTTAATAATATTTAATTTTACAATGTCTCTTTTTTGTTATATAATCAAAAAAATAAAACTTATATTAAACACAACTTATATTTTGATCCTTCTTGATCTAGATATTATTTCTTTCGAATATTTTTTAAATAAATAGCTGATGATCAGTTATTTATTATCGTTTTGCTTTTTATGAACTAAAAATATTGTAGAACCCTATTCTGAAAATATTATTAATTCCTTATCAAAATGAATCCTTTCCTTTGGAAAAACCTATACAATAAGCTGTCACAAAACCTTGCTTTTTTACCTTTACTTAGGCCTTATTTCAAATATTTTATATCCATCAAAGATCCTTTATCTCCCATAGGTATCAATTTGTTTAAAAGGCTAAATATTTCAACTAATCTGTACACACTCTTCCTATTTTTCCTTTTTTAAAAATGAATAGAGACGTTAATCCCCTGTCGTAATCGAAATCTATTTTTTATTAAATCTTTATAAACCGTAAATTGAAATGTCATTAACTCGACTTTTGTTGTTGGGACTATTTGTTTGCTTTGGAGTTTATTCTTCTTCCGCACAAATCACCGTAAACTTCACAGCTGATCAAACCGAAGGATGCGGTTCTGTTCAAGTTAATTTTTGCGATAATTCATCTTCAACTGTTGGAAGCATTGTTGCCTGGTCCTGGAATTTGGGAGGAGTAAATTCGAGCAATGAATGCCAAGGGCGAATTTTTGGATCAGCTGGAAGTTATGAAATTTGTTTAACCGTAACAGATAGCGAGGGAAACACAGGTACACTTTGTGAACCTAATTACATTGTCGTTCATCCATTGCCTCAAGCTGATTTTGAATCACCCCAACCTGATGGTTGTATTCCTCATACCACTACATTTAACTATACAGGAACATCAACAAATATCACCGAATTCATATGGGGAGTTGGAGGTTCTGCTGGTGTGATTATTAATGATGGAAGTGCTTCTCCAAATGCGGAATCTACCTACTCAATCGCAGATCAATATAACATTAGTTTGACAGTAACCGATGATAATGGTTGTGTTAACCTTATTTCAAAAGATGATTATATCTCTACTTATGAACCCACTTTGGTGAATGCGCATGCAATAGAAACATTTAAATGTGAACCTCCTTTTTTAGTTACTTTTGTCAATGATAATATTCAACCCAATATGTCCTATACTTGGGATTTTGGAAATGGAGCAAATTTCTCTGGGGCAACTCCCCCAGCAGTCTGGTTCAACGCTGAAGGATCATTCACCATAACTGTGATTGGAGAAAATGCTGATACCGATTGCCGAGATACTTTAATCTTGGAAGACTATATCACCATTGGTTATGAGGTTGATTTTTCATTCACCCCAGATGCAGGTTGTGAAGATTTGTCAGTTACCTTTACAGATGGATCTCTTGAATCAGCAGACCTTGTAACATGGGATTTTGGTGATGGATCTCCTACTTCTAATGCAGCAAATCCAACTCATGTTTATCAGGATCCTGGATCTTATATCGTTACCTTGACAAGAGATGTTGGAGGATGTCTCGATAGTCATATCACTACAACTGAGGTTGAAGTTTTTGCGTTACCTGATGTAGCTTATACTAATGATAACACTTTAGGATGTTCGATACCGCATTCTGTGAATTTCACAGGAACTTCTACCGATGCAGTTGCCTGGTCTTGGGACTTTGGAGATGGCACTACAAGTGATCAACAAAATCCAAATCATATTTATACAGAATTTGGAAATTATAATGTGACACTTGTAGTTACAAATCCTAACGGTTGCGAAAATACTATTTCAACCACTAATATTGAATTGATCGAAACGGAAGCTTCGATTGTCAATAGTCAATTTTCAGGATGTACTCCTTTAAGCATCAACTTAGCCGATAACTCAACTACAGTTTTACCAATTACTGATTGGCTCTGGGAAATTAACACACCATCTGGCAATTTAACGTCAACAGATCAAACACCAAATTTCATAATTCCTGATACAGGATGTTTTGATATAGTTTTGACTGTAATTAATACTTTAGGCTGTTCTAGTACTCAAACGTTTAGCGATGCAGTTTGTGTAGGAGATGATCCATTAGTAAATTTTGAAGGAATACCTACTGTAGCTTGTGTCGATCAAGTTGTTAATTTTACAGATTTATCTTCTCCTTTTGTGGATACTTGGTTTTGGGATTTTGGAAATATGCAAACTAGTAATCTTCAAAATCCAACCAACACCTATGCCGATACAGGTTTTTATGACGTGACCTTAGTTGTATCTGATAAAGGATGTGTTGATCAAATTACATTGAATAATTATATTGAAGTGACTGCTCCAAAAGCAATTTTTTCAATAGCTCAAAATTGTGAAAATTCACTCTACATTGAATCTGTCAATAACTCCATTGGTGCTGACTCTTATTTTTGGGATTTTGGAGTAGCGGGTACTGATAGCGATACGTCAAATCTTTTTCAGCCAATTTTCAACTATCCAGATACTGGAACCTATGTGGTTACTTTGACAACTGAAAACTTCACTACTAATTGTATTCACTCAACAACTCGAACATTATATATTCATGACCCTCTCTCAGTCTTTACTGTTTCTGATACGGAAGGTTGTGCACCGATGACGATTACTGCGATCAATAATTCAATTCATGCACAAACATATGAATGGTCAGGAGCTGGAATTAATTTTTCTAATTCAGCTGCTGCCAATACAAATATTACCATGCCTACGGCTGGAACCTATAATGACTTACAATTAATCGTAACCGACATAAATGGTTGTAAGGACACTACTCAATTTAATGAAACGATTTACGCAAATGAGGTAACCGTTGATTTTGATCCAAAATCTATTGGTGGTTGCCAACCATTCGAAGTAACATTTAATGAAAATTCATCCAACCTTTTTGCCAATAATATTCAATGGGATTGGATTTTTGAAAATAATGGAGGAACAGCAACGGGACAATCAACAACTTACAATTTCGAAAACTTAGGACAACATCAAGTAGCATTAACGGTTACAGATGATTGGGGTTGTGTTGGAAATTTAACCATAGCAAATGCAGTTGAAGTGACTCGACCAATTGCTGATTTTGATGCAGACACTTTAAGTTGTACTAATTTCCCAGTTAGTTTCACCAATAATTCTACTGCTCTAAATCCAACTTATATTTGGGATTTTGGAGACGGAAATTTTTCAACAGAAGTAAATCCAATGCATGTATTCATGACTGAAGGAATTTACAATCCATGTTTGACCGTAACGGACGTTTATGGATGTGTCGATACATTTTGTTTAGATTACGATATAGTTATAGCTGACCCAAGTGCTAATTTCACTTTGGATACTAGTTATGCCTCATGTCCTCCACTTGTAGTTAATTTTGAAAATACTTCTATAAATGCCACAACTTTCCAATGGGATTTTGGAGATGGAAGTGGGTTATCAAATTTAGAAAACCCTGCTCACGTTTATACTGTTCCAGGAGTTTACAATGTAACTTTGATTGCCAATTCCAACGAAAATTGCGCCGATACCTTTATGATTGAAAACTTAGTTGTTTTGGATGGGCCACTTGGGAATTTTCATTATGAAGTAGATACCAGTTGCGCTCCAATGAAAGTTACTTTCTTCGCTGAATCACAAGGAGATTTTATGTACCTCTGGGACTATGGAGATGGCTCTGCTTTGGATACAGTAATGAGTGCAAATACGGATACAACAGTTTACTATTATCCTGGAGGAACATATATTCCAAAATTAGCGATCATTGATCAGATTGGTTGTGAACGAATTCTGGAATCACCTACAAGTATTTTTGTCCCAGTATTAGACCTAGGATTTCAAGGTACTGATACCGTCCTTTGTGATTTTAACAATCCAATTACATTTTTAAATTTGGTCAATTCAACTGGCCCAATTGACAGTTTACAATGGCAATTCCAAGGTGGGTTACCTGCCATTAGTAATGATTTTGAACCAACTGCTAGTTTCGATCAGCCAGGTTTATATGATGTAACTTTGATTGCTCACAATGCATATTGTTCGGATACTTTAATTCGAGATAATTATATCCGTATTGGTGATGTTCCAGATGCTAATTTTTCCATGTCAGAAATAATTGGCTGTGAACCATTTGAGGTAACTTTTTCAGATATAACGACAGTTATCAATGGAAATGTGGAACAATGGCATTGGAAATTTGGAGATGGTTTTGAATCGTTTTTAGAACAGCCAACTCACACTTATGTTGACGGAACAAGTTTTGATGCTCAATTAACTGTAACCACAGATGTCGGTTGTGTTGATAGCATTACTCAAAGCATTACAGTATTACTGCAACCTGATGTAACAGTTACCGGTGATCAAGAAATATGTATTGGAGAAATTACTGAACTACTTGCAACCATTACAAGTGATCCAACTGGAGTAACTTATTATTGGGAAAATGACCCCACGCTTAGTTGTACCGATTGTTTGAATCCATCTGCTAATCCAATCGACACTACTATTTATACTTTCGTAGCAGTAAGTAATGAGGGATGTGAAACTAGAGTTGATATTCAAGTTGATGTTCGACCGGTTTATGCTCCAGTTGTTGAAATTTCAAATGACACACTTATCTGTGCCAACGATGTAGTTCAACTTTATGTTGATGGTGGTGATGATGTCTTTTCCTATATTTGGGATGATAGTCAACCAGGATTAACTTGCTATGATAATTGTCTAAATCCAATTGCTGGACCTGAAGTCTCGACAACTTATACTGTAACTGTTACCAATAATTTTAATTGCTCTAGTATTGGTTCAGTCACCGTTGATGTACTCGATCAAAATCAAATTTTTGCTGGACCAGATCGAACTATTTGTCAAGGGGATACAGTTCAATTGCACATAAATACAGGAAACAATCCTATTTGGTTAGTGTCTGACGGATTGGATTGCTCCACTTGTTTTGATGCTGTGGCTAGTCCAAATGAGACAACTGATTTTGTAGCACAGGTTACTACTAATGAAGGGTGCGATATCATCGATACCGTTCGAGTAAATGTGTTATCCCAACAAGATATTTTCCTAGGGGAAGATGCAACAGTTTGTCGAGGAGAATCAATTTTATTAGAAGCTGAATTCTTATATCCTTTTGGGAATATAAATCCAATTTTTGCTTGGACTCCAGCAGGAAGTTTAGATGATGAGACATTATTGAATCCCGAGGCAATGCCTTCAGAATCAACTACTTATACCTTATCTATTACTGCAGACAAATGCTCTATAAGCGATTCAATTAGAGTAAGTGTCGTTGATAAAACAGAAATTGAAGCAGTTGGTGCGACAGTCTGTTTGGGAGATACCGCCCAACTAGATATTATTGGAAATGCAGATCAATTTGAATGGATTCCTGCAGAAGGATTATCCGATCCAACTATCGCAAATCCTATTGCAATTCCAACTAGCGACATTACTTATACCGTTATTGCTTCCCTATCAAGTTGTATTCCTGATACTTCAGAAGCAATGATTGAAGTAAACGAATTACCTGATGTATATTTACCTGCGGTTTATAGTTTTTTCGAAGGAGTACCTATCAATTTAAATATTGAAAATGCCTCGTCAGATTACTCTTATGAATGGTTTCCAACAACTGGATTAAGCTGCACAGATTGTCCAAATCCAACAGCTAATATTGATGGAGATATCAGTTACTCTGTAACGGTTACTGATGTTTTTTCAGGTTGTGAAAAAACATTGAATACGACTGTTAAATTGATAAACTTTTGTTCTGAAGATTTAATTGGAGTACCAAATGCATTCACACCAAATGGCGATGGAGAAAATGACGAGCTTGAAATAAAATATTCTTCAGCACTCATTGTAGAAAATTACAAAATGCAAATTTTCGATCGTTGGGGAGGATTACTTTTTCAATCGAATGATATTAATGAACGTTGGGATGGAACCTCAAATGGAAGAAAAATTCCTTCTGGAGTACTGATTTATTTCTTAGAATTCCCCTGTCATATCGATGGAAGTATAATTCAGAAAAAAGGAGATATTACTATTTATCGATAGAATTAAAGTTATAAGATAAAATGAAAAGGTCAATCGAAATCAAACTTACTATTCTGATTTTGATTGGCCTTTTTATTTATAATTCCATTTTATTCTAACAACTTAGCTATATCCAACAATCCCTTTAGCTTAGCATGCGTAGCTGCAACATTTCCTTCCGCATCTTTAATCGTCTTATCTGCATTAGCTGCTAACAATACTTTTACAATTTCTTTTTGATTAAACATAACTGCATAAATTAGAGCAGTTGCTCCAGTCCTATTAATTACATTTACATCTGCTCCATTAGCAATTAATACCTTTGCAATTTTCAAATATCCTTTAAAACAAACTCCCATTAATGCTGTATTTCCTGCAGCATCAACAGCATTTATATCTACACCTTGATCTATTAAGTATTCAGACACTTCCAACTGGTTACTATAACCTGCCAAAACCAATGGAGTAAATCCTCGGTCATTTTTTTGATGAATGATATTATTATCCGCCTCAACCATGGACTTAATTTGTCCTAAATCTCCTTCCCTAATTAATTGAAAAAAATCCATTGCTAAATTTTAAAGGTTATGAAAAAATCTTTTTCCAGAATTAAAAAAAACAAATGTAACAATCGTAAAAATATAAACCAAACTGATTAATTTTATGATTCAATAGACAAAATCTATTTATATGAATTTCCAACAATTAGAATACATCATCGAAGTCGAACGAACTAGGCATTTTGCAGAAGCTGCAAAAAAATGCTTTGTGACTCAACCTACTTTGAGTATGATGATAAAAAAACTAGAGCAAGAATTAGGTGTGATGATTTTTGATAGAAAACAAAAACCAATTGCTCCAACGCATCAAGGCAAAAAAATAATTGAACATGCGAAGATCATTTTAAAACAAAAAAATCAATTACTCGAAACCGTTCAACAAGAAAAGGAAACCATTGGCGGAGATCTTCGTCTTGGAATTATTCCTACTATTGCTCCCTACCTAATTCCTCTTTTCATCAAAGGTTTTACGACAAAATATCCATCCGTCAATATCATTGCTGAGGAAATTAACACGTCTTTGATTATTGAAAAATTAAAAAATGGACATCTTGACATTGGAATACTTGCTACACCTTTGGAGGAAATGAATATCGAAGAAATCCCAATTTTTTATGAAGAGTTTTCCCTTTATGGGGCTAGCGATTTTGAGAAAGAATTTATCCTACCTGAGGACATAAATTTAAATCAATTATTGTTATTGGAGGAAGGACATTGCTTGCGCTCCCAAGTCTTAAACCTATGCCATTTAAAAGAAAAAATCAAATCAAATTTTTCTTATAAATCAGGCAGCTTGGAGACACTAAAAAGGTTAGTCGAAAAAAATCAAGGCATTACCATTCTACCCGAATTAGCCACTAAAGGAATTGATAAGAAAAGAATAATTCAATTTAAACATCCTCGACCAGTACGAGAAGTGAGTTTAGTCGTGCATAAATCTTTTATAAAAAAGAAAATGTTGGATACACTTTTTGAGGAGATCAAAAAAAGTTTACCAAAAAAATTAAAAGAGAACTCTAAGAATTTTGTCGTGAAAATTTAAAAATCCCTAATTTTTTTTTAACCACAAAAGAATCAAAAATACTTTTATACAAGATTCTCTTTTGTGTCTTTTGTGGTTAAAAAAAAATCAAACTCTAATCTCTCTTTGTTCCATTAAAAACACTCACTCCAGGAGCCAAAGGATTTCCCGAGGCTCTTCTATTATAAACCAACTGTCCCGAATGCCAAATCGCATCCTCAATTGGTCCATTAATCATATTCCAAAATGGATATTCCGAAGTTTTTTCTCCTCTCTGAAATACAATTTTCATATCCTCCAAATTTGCCCCTTCCACTCTCAATAGGTCGCTTGCATTTTTTAAATTTTCTAAAGTTTTTTTTCTCAATTCTTTATATCCATATTCTTCTTTTGGCGCATTACCTCTAATGTTCGGCTTTTGAGCAGCTGCGTTGTAAATAGTTTTGGACAAACCATAAATATGCTTCATTATTTCCATCGTCGTTCGACTTGTTTCGCTTGCTTTATATTCAAGATCCTTTTCCGTCAAATTTTTACTGGCCCAATGAAACCGAAATCCAAGACCATCAATCATTCTAGCGGCCACTCCTACTCCATCGTACTTTTCAGGTGCTGCAGGAATTTCATAATAAGGTTCATCTGATTTTGACTTTTCAGAAGATGCATCTTGTGCAAAAAAATTAGAAACGATCAAGAAAGAGAAAACAAAGAAGGAGAAAAGTGATTTCATTATATCGATATTTATTAGAGTTTATTCTAAATGAAGATGTTTGAGTAAATCTAAAACGTTCAACTTCCATCGAATAAAGTCTATTGGTTAGAAATTAAAAATCAAATTTAGCTAAAAACAATTTGACAGAAAGTTGAATTAACTACTTTTGCAAAAAAAAGATGAAACCAAAATTTATCATTTTCGATTGCGACGGAGTTCTGGTCGATACGGAAGAAATTTCTTGTGGAGTTCTAGCCGAAGAAGCTAGAAATTTAGGAGCTGATTTATCCAATCAAGAAGCTATAGAAACTTTTGCAGGAACGAGTTATAGTTTTGTTTTTGATTTTATTGAAAAAAGACTGGGAAAAAAACTTCCTGAAAATTTCGAAGATATTTATCGAAAAAGAACTTTTGAAGAATTTGAAAAAAACCTCCAACCAATTCCTGGAATTCACGATGTGGTTACACAGTTACAACTTCCATTTTGTGTGGCTTCCAATGCACCTACCTACAAAGTCGAATTCAATCTAAAATTGGTAAAGCTTTTTCATTTTTTTGAAAAAAATATTTTCAGCGCTTATCAAGTCAATGCTTGGAAACCTGATCCTACTTTATTTTTGACTGCAGCTAAGTCGAATGGTTTTCCTCCTTCAGAAACTTTAGTTATTGAAGATAGTCCATCAGGAGTACAAGCTGCAATTGCTGCGAATATGAAAGTTTTAGGTTTTGCAAAAGGAAAAAAAGCGGAAGTTCTAAAATCAAAAGGAGCAACTGTAATTTCAGATATGGAAGAAATTTTCAACCATCTATAAAATAAAAACACCTGAGAATACTTCGAAAAATATTTTCAGGTGTTTGTTTTCTAAGGATTGGTTTTTTAAGGATTTATATTTTTTTTTGAGAAAGTCAAGTGAAGAATAATACTGCCAGCTTAAAAAATTCTAACTTCAAAAAACAGTCTCGATATTTTGTTATTACTTTATGTGATTCATAATTGGTTTATAAAATAAAATCAAACTCCAATTATTTTTACACCATGGTTAAAAAACGAGCTATTCTTTCACGAATTGACTTGGTCGGTTTTTTAAGCGAAGGAAAAAATAAACCTTCGCACCTTTCTGGTATGGCGGATCCATATTTAAATTTTTTAAAATTATATAAATAAACTTAACACTTTTAATAACGTGTAATTGAAAAAGTCATCTTCTTCATGATTAAGTTTGATAAGCCAGAATAATTTTATTCAATAAATACTTAGGGATTCAAACTATATATTAAAGAGTGTCAAGTGATTTTAATTTTCAAAAATTATATCCTTTGTATGAAACAAATTTAATATAGATTTCGTCAAAATGCAATAATTCAAACTTTTATTTTAAAATTTTAACACTTAGTGAAACAAAAAATAATCCAATCCTCTTTTTTTGAATCTAAAATTATATAATAAATACAAGTTATATATTCCATTTCTCTATTAGCATTACTATTTCCTTCGGTTTTTTCACCCAATTAAAATGGCTAAAATTTTTACTCCGAGGATCATCATTTTCTAAATAGATATATTTCTTTTTTTCGTTTTTCCCAAACTTACTTAAGAGATGTTCCACCGCTCTGCGAGGAGCATAGGTATCTGCTTGAAATGAAATCGCTAAAATAGGAATTTCCACTTTTTGTAAAGCCACTTCAAAATCGAAGTCATCATTTTTGATAACATAATTTCCTGTTCTACTTTGATTACTCCAATCAGAAATCACAGTCTTTGCTTCCGTTCCTCCAAATCCTATTTTTTTCCCAGGAAAATATCCTAACAATATACTTACAAATTTAAAAAACTGAGTGGCGACCAAGGTTGGTATCTGCCTGCTCCCCCACCCTTTGTAATAAACTGAACAACATGCTATCAAAATTAATCCATCAAAACTGTTAGCATTTTTAGCAGAAAAAAGGCTTGCCAATTGACCACCTAAACTATGTCCTAGAGCATATATTTTTTTATGAGGAAAGGTAGTTTTTACTTTTTCCAAAATACTTTTATAATCTAGTTCCAACATTTCGTGATAACCAAAATCATTTTTTTTGCTTGCCCGAACTGAGGAATTTCCATTTCCTCGTAAATCTGTAATGATTGCTTCAAAACCAGATTCAGAAAGTTTTTTTGCTAAACTCTCATAATAAGATCCTCGCACTCCCATTGCTGGAAAAATGATTATTACTGATTTTGGTGGGTTTGAATTGGCAGGAAAATGAATAATCTTTGAAGTACTTCCATCTTTGTTTAATATGTCTATTAGTTGCATTGGTTTTATCGGTTTGTCTTATACCAATCCACTCCTAAAAAGCATATTAATTTCGGCTGCTTTTGATTTTATACCGCGTTATTTTTATCAACCGCAGCTCTCGGCTATGCTTTCAAAAAATACCTTGTCTAAAATTAAAATCAACTCGAACTTAATACACTTTTTAGATATGGATTGGTATAAGAACACTATTTCATAATAATTTTAAAATTGAAATTCATTTTTTTCAGTTCAAAAATGATATTTATTTTTTAGAAAAAAGAAAGGAACCCAGAGCACTCTGGATTCCTACTTAGAATTTTGCATCAAGAATATTTATGAGTTTGAAAAGTGTTCGTAAATTGTCTATAAAACTTTAATGACTGGTTTAAGCATATATTTACCATTTCCAGTTTGATGAACTGATTCGTCGGCATCAAAATCTAAAATCAAATCGTAAATACTCAAACTGTCCAATGGCACATCAACTTTAACCTTCAAGCCTGACTGCTGAGCACTCGGTGTTTTTAAATCATGTAATACACCATCTACTTTTATAGTATTATCTTCTCCTAAAACTAACCTGACCTGCTTGACAGTATCTAAGATAATCATTGATGAAGCGATGAGTGTATCTAAACCATTTTGGAAATCTAGTAAATTATATATTCCAGCATTGGTACCTAAACCAATAGAATCTTGATTATCACCTGAACCAAATAAAACTACTAATTCCAAATCAATATTGACCTCTTCTACCCCAAGTGGAGCATCAGTCATACGAACATTAAACATTGTTTCTGAAGTTGTAGGGATGGGATATGTTGGTGTTTCATTATCTGTGAGGGGAGTAAAATCAACTTTATCGCAAGAAAAGAAAAACCCTAAAATGAATAAAATAGTGAAAGAAGTTAATATGTTCTTCATGATTAGTTAGTTTAAAAAAAAGTCAGTTCAGATAAAAAATATCCGAACCAACTTCGTTCATGGGATAAAAATTTGTTTATAAAAATGGGATATTAATTTTTAATTATTCGCTTAGTCACTATGCCTTCATTTGTTGTAATTACTACAAAATAAATTCCTGTTTCTAAGTTAGAAGTTGAGTAGGTTGTTTTATCATCCTTTATCCCCTGCTGGAACGAAACTAATTCGCCAAGCAGGTTATAAAGGTGAATCGATTTAATTGTGGCCGCGCCAGATTTCACCACAAAAAAATCAGAGAAAGGATTTGGGTTTAATTCAATTTGTCCTTTTAAATTATTCTCGGTCTGTAGCGCTGTTACATTTTCGATAGTTACCATTATTGAGTCATTAACAACAGGAATGTCTGTCATCTCTGGGGTTAGCATTTTTATATTTTCTACAAGAATTTGGATGGTAGTATCTGGTTCTGATAATCCAACTACGATATCTTCAATGATAATATTCAGTTTACCAATTGTACCAAATCCAGAAACTGGGTTTTGATCTTTTCGAATGATTGCAATATCATAAGTTCCTGTTACTGTATTTTTAACTGAAAGTTCATGAGTTTCATCTCCACTACCTTCAATCCAAGAACTAGGATCTACATCAAATTCTAAATCATCAACGATAGTTGGATCATAAACTATAGAAAATGCAATTCCAGAAAAATCATTTGCAGGCAAACTCATTTCCCCTAAATTAATATCAATATCCACACTTCCTGACAAGGTTCCTATTCCAGTTGTATTGATTAATTTAAGGGGCACATCTTGTCCTCCAGTTCCATTCGAAAAAACATCAGGAGTAACTATACCATGAGTCAATCCATAATTATCTTTAATTGGATTCTTAATATCATCCTTATCAATTACTCCATTCCCATCACAATCAGCATACACATGATTTAGTCCATTAAAAAAAGTTCCTGTCCAAAAAGTGGTAATATCTTGAGCTATCCAATCATCGGATGCATTAGCACGAAGTGGTCCTGTTTCCCCATATGCCAATCCTACAAATAGAACATCGACAATATTTACTTCACCATTATTATTAGCATCCCCAGGCCAAAGCTGTTGAGCATTCAACATAGAGCTGAAAACACAAAAGATTATTAAGGGTAAAATGAATGTGCTTCTCATAAAAAATTATCAGTTCTGGGATAATAACTTCGTATTTATAATCCAAATGTAGGGCAGATATTAAAATAATCCAATTACATAATTCCCTATTTTTCAGGTTTTTTATAAAAAAAATATTACATTTGATTCCTCAGAATCCTTCCTAACTAATTCATAAAAAGCTGATTTTCAATTATTTAAACATTCTTATTTTAAACTAATTGATAATTTCAAAATTACATTTTTTCAGATTTTTTACGAATTTCCAGCATGATAGATAGTAAATTAATTCAACTTTTACGAACATTTTCTACCGAAGAGTGGCGAAGATTTAATGAATTCGTGGCTTCTCCCTATTTTAATAAAAAAGAAGAACTAGTAATTTTCTGCAAATATCTCCGAACTAATGCTCCTAATTTTTCTCCCAAAAAACTTTCGAAAACTAAAATTTTCAAAGTCATTTATCCCAAAAAAGAATATGATGAAAAACGACTTAGCTATTTGATGAATTATTTATTAGAGTTGGCAGAAAAATTTATTGGTTGGAAAATGATTGAAGATCAATCTTCTGCTTTGGAATTAAATACTTTATCTGCTTTTGCCGAACGAAAATTAAATAAACACTATCAGCAAAAATTTCGGAAAACTTCTTTAAAACTTAATGAGGATAAATTACATCAGCAACATTTTTATTTAAATCAGTTTAAGCTAGCTGATATTGCTTCCAAAGAATTTGATAATCGAATGGTTAGAAAATTTAATGCTCACCTACAAAATGCGACCAACCATTTGGATCATTTTTATTTTCTTAATAAACTAAAATACTGCTGCGGGATAATTGATCGGCAACAAGTTTTGGCTGACAAATATGAATTAAATTTTGTGGAAGAACTAAAAAATTATCTCCTCCAACAAAATAACAATCCTCCCGAAATTGATATTTATCTTCATGTACTACTGATGTTGACTGAAGAAAAATCTGATCAATATTTTAATCAATTAAAAGTACTTTTTAAAACTCACTTTGACTCACTTCCTAAGCCGGTCAAAAAAGAAATAAATTTTGCTTTAATTAATTTCTGCCTAAGAAAAATTCGAAAAGGAAAAAGAAAATACGTTTCGGAGGCGCTGGATATTTACCAAGACGGAATCCAAAGCGAAGTTATTTTTGATCATGGTTTCCTATCCCCTTGGACTTTTACCAATGTGGTCAAATTAGCTTTGCGACTAAAAAGATATGATTGGATAAAAACTTTTATTTGGGAAAATGAAGGTAAAATCTCTGAGGACTTTAGAGAAAATGCATTGTATTATAACTTATCAGAATTGCATTATTACACCAAAGATTATGATCAAGCTTTGGATTATTTGAATCGAGTAAAATTTTCAGATTTGAATTATCACTTAGGTTCAAGAGTTATTTTGATAAAAATATATTATGAAACTGATGAGCAGTATGCCTTGACATCTTTGATTGCTTCGTTTACGATTTTCCTAAAAAGGAATAAAAATATCTCGGACAATTTGCGAAAAACTTTTTTGAATTTTTGTGAAATTCTAAATTTGATTCTTCGAAATAAAGAAAACAAAAAAGAAGCAATTAAAGCTAAAATTAAAGAAACTAGTTTGTTGACTGATCGACAATGGTTACTAGATATTTTAGAAAAATAATCTATCCCAACATATTCCAACCAACCTATAAACACAAAATACTCTAATTTATATATTTGGTGAAAACACATATTTTTAAATATTTATTTTAAATTAATTCCAATTTTGAATTAATATTTATAAATTCACCTGTCAAACAGATTTTTTCAAACACCCCATCTTATTAAAACTATTTTTAATACCAAACAAAAAACAATCAATACTCTCAATATCATTTCCCCCTTTTAATCAAATATCAATCATAATAGAATTTTCTCGTTCACCCAATGAGGAATATGTAAACTATAGCCAAAATAATACTACTCTGTTTACTTTAATCATTTTTATTAACTGACAAAACACTTTAACTTTTATGAAAAAATTTACAATCAAAACAATTTTAGCAACAGCTATTTGCGCCTTTGTACTTTACAGCTGTACAAAGGAAAGTACAACTCCAAATTCTGAAATTCAAGAGGAAGATCTTGCTCACGTTATTACATACAGCAAAGGTGAACCAATAGAAGGTAGCTATATTGTTGTCTATAAAGAAGATGCATTCCCTTCTTTATTAGGAAGAGCAGCTATCACAAAAGAAAATTATAAAGAGCAAAAAACTAAATTGGAGAATGACTCCAAAGTGATGATGAAAGAAAAAGGTTTTGTAGGAAAAACGATCACTCAATCTTATGTAAAAACTATCAAAGGAATCGCATTAGAATTAACGGATGATGAATTACAAACTTTAAGACAAGATGATCGAATAGATTATATTGAGCAAGACCAAATCCTTAGTGTTTCTATGGGTGGCCCTCCAGGTGGCGGAGGTGGTGGTGGAAGTGATCCACAAGTTACTCCTTGGGGAGTTACTCGAGTAGGTGGTGCGATCAATGGAGCCAATTCAGGTACAGCATGGATCATTGATTCAGGCATTGACTTAGATCATCCTGATTTAAATGTTGATGTAGCAAATAGTGCAACTTTTTTAGGAGGAAATACTACTCCTGATGATCAAAATGGGCACGGAACTCATGTTGCAGGAACTGTTGCAGCTATTAATAATGAAATTGGTGTAATCGGAGTAGCGGCTGGAGCAACAGTAGTTTCAGTAAGAGTTTTAAACAGAAGAGGAAGTGGATCTAACTCTGGTGTAATTGCAGGTGTTGATTATGTTGGTGCTAATGCTGCTAGCGGCGATGCTGCTAACATGAGTTTAGGTGGTGGAATATCTACTGCATTGGATAATGCAGTTATTGCTGCTGCTTCATCATCTGGTTGTAATTGTCCTTTTGCTTTAGCTGCTGGAAATGAATCTCAAAATGCCAATAATAGTTCTCCTGCTAGAGCCAATGGAAATAACATTTATACTGTTTCTTCAATGACATCAAATAATGATAATTGGTCCTCTTTTTCTAATTATGGAAATCCTCCAGTTGATTTTTGCGCACCAGGTTCAAGTATTTTATCGACCTACAAAAGTGGTGGATATGCAACCTTGAGTGGTACATCAATGGCTGCTCCTCATGTTTGTGGAATCTTATTGATAGGAGGAATCACTACAGATGGAACTGTAAATGGAGATCCTGATGGAAATCCTGATGATATTGCCCATCATTAATTAATTTAACTTTTTTCCTTTTGGAAAAAATATTTAGATATTTGGAGGCGAGCAATTTTGCTCGCCTCCTTTTTTTTACGAAATTAAACATATGAAAAACCCGAATAAAAAATATTTGTTTTTCCTTTCCTTTTTAGAAGGTGGATCTGTGATGGCTTGTGAATTGGTTGGAGCAAAATTACTGGCACCATTCTTTGGAACCTCACTTTACGTTTGGGCAGCAGCATTAGCATTAACGCTTGGAGGTTTGACCTTAGGTTATTTTTTAGGTGGTCGCTATTCCAAAAAATATGCAGGTAGTTATTCTTTTTTGTATTGGATACTCATTTGCGCTGGATTACTTTTGGTCGTCATGCCATTTACGAGTGAGTTGATTATGAATCAAACTATTAATCTTTCATTGGAAATGGGAGCCATCTTTTCCTTGCTCATTTTTATGTTGCCGCCTTTGGTTTTTATGGGAATGGTCTCCCCTATTATTATTAACCTTTTGACAGAAGATGTAAAGTCTGCGGGAAATAGTGCAGGAAATGTTTACGCCATTTCTACCCTTGGCGGAATTCTTGCTACGTTCGTGATGGGATTTTATATTATTCCAAATTATGGATTAGAAATGCCTGCAGTAGTCATCGGAATATTACTTTCTTTATTCCCACTTATTTCACTTTTTTTGGGAAAAAATAAAAATGCAGCATTTGTAATTGTATTGTTAGCAGCATTTGCATTTTTGAGTTTAAAGCCTTCAGAACAGTTTAATGAAGAGTACAAAGTGCTCTATCAATCAGAAGGAATTTTGGGTCAAGTAAAAGTAGTTGACCATCCTTCTTATGAGATTACTCCTGATCATCGAGATGGTCGAGCGCTTATCGTAAACAATACTTTGCAAACTTATGTCGGCTTAGAAAATGACATGCAATATAGCATTTGGAGTTGGGCAAATTATTTTCCAACAGCGGCTTCGATTTTCCCAAAAGGGTCAAAAGTTTTACTACTTGGCTTGGGTGGAGGAACGCTCGTCAAACAATTAGATCGTTTAGGATTTGAAACTGATGTGGTAGAAATTGATAAACGAATTTGGGAAGTCTCAGTTGATTATTTCAATCTAAATCCAAAGACCAATGTCATTATTGACGATGCTCGACATCATGTTAGAATTACAGATAAAAAATATGACATCGTAATTTTTGATACTTTTTTAAGTGAAGCGGTGCCAGAACATTTAGTGACAATTGAAGGATTTGAAGACACCAAAAAAATATTAAATCCAGGAGGAATGATTATGATAAATTTCTATGGATATGTGCAAGGGGAACTTGGAACTGCTGCTAGATCAGTTTATAAAACTTTAGAAAAATCTGGTTTTAAAACGGATATTTTAGCTACTCCTGGAAATGAAGCAACTCGGAATTTAATTTTTCTTGCTTCAGAATCGGAAAAGGATTTTGCCAATACAAATTACAATGAACAAAATTTTGAAAAAATAAATGACCTTTACGAACACTTTATTGATCCTCGAACGTTGAATTTAAATAAAGCTAAAATTCTCTCTGACAAAAAACCTCAACTTGCAAAACTTTATACCAAAGCAGCAAGAGAATGGAAAAAAAATTACAACAAATATTACCGTAAATATTTTGTTATTAATCAGGATGACTAATTAAAAATTTTGATCATCTTACATCTTAAATAACCTAATTTTTAAAAATAAAATTATCTTTTAATGAAAAACTTAATTATCCTATTTTCAATTTTTACTTTAGTCACGCTTTCATCCTGCGGAGACTCTCCAGAGGAAGTAGCCATCAAAAAAGAGCTTCACCAAATAGATTCCGTTAGTACAGAAATTGATGAAGTTGTCACAGAACTTGATGATAAATCAAAAGCCTTGGATGAGGCGATTAGAGAAATGGAAAATGCATTAAATCAATAATTCCTTTTCTGAAAATTATTCTATTTTTAATCAAAATCTGAAATTATGCAAAATTTTAAAATAATATTATCGCTAGCTTTCTTAATGATTTTTTCACTTTCTAGCAATGAAACATTTGCACAAGCTGATGCAAAGCAAAAAGAGAAAATGGAGAAAGCTAAAAAAAATAATAAAGGACAGGCTAAAAAAGTTACAAAGCAGATTGATGCCCAAATGACAGATGCAAATGCCAAAGGTCAAGCTCAAAAAGAAAAGGCTACAGCCAAGGGAAAGGAGATGAAAGCGAAAGTAAAAGAAAAAAAAGCTGAGCAACAAACTGACCAAGCAATGGACTATCATGATGGAAATGATGAAATGAAAAAGAAAGAGAAGAAGGAGAGGAAGGTCAAAAAAGAGGAGAAAGCAATGAAAGCCAAAAAGCCTGGAAAAAGAACACCTGAAGAAGCACGAAGTCGATTAAAAGCCAAAAAAGGAATGGCTAAAGCCAAGATGAATATAGGAAAAGAAAAGTCAAGTGCAGCTAAGGAAAAAATTGCAAAGGCAAAAGAGAAATTGGCTCAACAGATCAAAGAAGGGAAAATTTCCGAAGAGGCTGCATCTCGAAAAGATATGGCCATCAAAAAAGCAGAAAAAATCTTAAATGAATTAGACTCTACAATGAAAAAAGTGGATGAGAAAATAAAAGAATAAAATAGCTTTTAGACCTCTTTTTTTCTAAATTCTTACCTAAAATAGCCAATTATGGGATTTCATAGTTGGCTATTTTTTTTTATTTTTGCGGCACAAAATAAAGCTTTGAATTATTCTCAAAAGCTTTTATATTATTAAAAAATTATATAAATAAATCAAATCATGGGAAGAGCATTTGAATACCGACGCGCTGCGAAAGAAAAACGATGGGCAAGCATGTCTAAAATTTTTCCAAAACTTGCGAGACAAATTACAATGGCCGCAAAAGAAGGAGGCCCTGACCCTGAGATGAATCCTAAATTGCGATTGGCTATCAAAAATGCAAAGGCATCCAATATGCCTAAGGATAATATCAAAAAAGCCATCGAAAGAGCTTCAGGAAAAGACGCTACTGATTATACTTTAGTCAACTATGAGGGTAAAGGTCCGCATGGGATTTTGGTATTCGTAGAATGTGCAACTGATAATACAACTCGAACAGTAGCTGATGTAAAATCTTATTTTAGTAAATCAGGTGGATCATTAGTTCCGACTGGTTCATTGGAATATATGTTTAATCGAAAAGCTGTTTTCGAAATTCCATTTAAAGAGGGAATGGATTTGGAAGAAATGGAACTAGACTTGATTGATTTTGGGTTGACTGAAATTGAGCAAGATGGAGATACTGTATATGCTTATGCAGCATATACAGATTTTGGGACTTTATCAACTGCTTTGGAGGAACGAAGTATTGAAGTGGCTAAGGCTGATTTGCAACGATTTCCGACTTCACCTGTTGAGTTTTCTGATGAGCAAATGACTGACATTGAAAAAATGTTAGACAAGTTAGAAGAGAATGATGATGTTCAAGCGGTGTTTACAAATATGGCATAAAAGAATATTGGGTTTTGGGATTTAAGTTTTGATATTATTCTAAAACTCTAATTTCAAAACAATCTCTTTATTAAACTTAAATTAAACTATAATGTTAAGATTCTGAAAATTGAGTATTGTTTTCAGTCTCAATACTCAAATATAAAAAATATCAATACTCAAAAATAACATAACATGATTGCAGAAATTCATACTGAGAAAGGATTAATGAAGGTTGAGTTCTTCGAACAAGATGCTCCCATTGCCGTAAAAAATTTTATAGACCTTGCGAAAAAAGGTTTTTATGACGGTTTGACTTTTCACCGAGTAATTCCAAATTTTGTAGTTCAAGGTGGTTGCCCAAATGGCATCGGAAACGGAGGTCCTGGTTATAACATTCCTTGCGAATTAGATGGTGATAACCAATTCCATGACAAAGGTGTTTTATCAATGGCTCACGCTGGACGAAATACTGGAGGTTCACAATTTTTCATTTGCCATAGTCGAGAAAACACAGCTCACTTGGATAGAAATCACACTTGCTTCGGACGAGTTTTCGAAGGACTAAATGTAATTGACCAAATTGCTCAAGGTGATGTGATGACAAAAATTGTTGTGATTGGCGACGAAGCATAATCAAGAATTTTTAAGAAAGAAAAAGCGGTGTTAACTCCTAATGTTAACATCGCTTTTTTTGTTTTGTGAAAATTGTAGGTAAACTAGTATTTAAGGTTATTTACAACCTTCCAAATCAATCACACTTTTTATCTTTACTAAGCTCCAAAACTTCAGTAATTATTAAAGCATCAATTTTTTTGTCGCCTTCCATTGGAGGAACCTTTTTGACATATCCTTTTAATTTCACATACACTTCTACCCCACCATCTACAGTCCTCAAATATTTTCTTTCTAAATCCAAATACTTCCCTTTCATTTCTACCGGCATTCTCATTTTTTTATTGCAGGAGACAAACATATTGGCATCAGCCATGTAAGAATACATTCCTTCAAAAATACTGTCAACCTTTTCAGGTTTTGGTTTCGCCAATTGAGTTGGTTCTGTTGTTTCAACTGGAGGTTTTTGAATTGTGTCATTTGTAACTGAGTCTTGTGGAGTTGAATCAGTTTTGGAATTAGGATTTGAGTTGCAGCTCATCAAAAGAGCTAGGAATAAAATTGAAATGATATTTCTCATAATTATTACTTTTCATTTTAATTTTTTAGCAGAAACAAAAAAGGATTTTGTAGGTTTAAAATTTCTTTCTCAATAAAAAGAAGAAAACCAATTTACACAATAAATGAATAAAAAAGTCATCACACTACTGGTAATTTTCACCATGCTATTTTGGGCCATCAATTTCCATATGGCAAAAATCGCATTGAAATATTATTCCCCAATGGCAGTTGCGGCAATTCGTTTTTTCTTTGGAGTAATTATTCTTTTCCCGATCATGTGGACACAATATAAGTCCCCCAAACTACCCATGAAATTTTCTAGGAAAGATTGGTGGAATATTTTTATCACCGGCTTTTTTGGTTTTTTTCTTACTATTTATTTTTTCAACAAGGGACTTACAACTACGAGTGCAATCAATAGTTCTTTGATCATTGCGACGAGTACCATTCTTACTGCCATTCTAGCATTTTTTGCTATGGGTAGAAAATTAGTTAAACTTCAATGGCTCGCAATCTTTATCAGTTTTTTAGGAGTTGCGATTATTTTAGTCAAAGGTGATTTAGGCCAATTATTAGATTTAAAAATTGAAGAAGGCGATTTTTATATACTAATGATGGCGATTGTTTTTTCGATTTCACAGGTCGTTATAGAAAAGAATTTATCACATGTAGATTCTATTGTGACGACTTCATTTGCATCTTTGGCAGCCTTGATTTTATTTATTTTAAGTTCTTTACCAGAGTTGATTTCAGTTACGATCCCAACTGATTTTGCCTTTTGGGGAAGTATCTTATTTATGGGAATTTTAGGGACAGGTGTGGCGTATGCTTTTTTCTATAAAGGTGTAGTAAAATTAGGTGCAACAAAGTCTGCTTTGTACATGAATTTGATTCCACTTTTTACGGTGTTGACGGCCTTTCCTTTTGGGGAAATAGTTACTCCAATTCAGTTGGTAGGTGGAGCAATTATTATTTTTGGATTGTTAATTTTTGGCTGGTCAAGAAGAAGAATACAAACAACAAACGGTGTTAGAACTTAAAGCCCTAACACCGTCATATCATATAATTTATTGAATATCAACTAGTTAAAATTCTTAAAGATATCATCATCTTCGTCATCATCATCAAACATATTAGCCAACGGATCGGAAAATGACAATCTCGACTCCAAGTAGTCTTTACTTAAAATACTGAAAGCCGCCAAGCCATGTAAAACTAATTCCATGTAAGTATGAAGTTCTTCTTTTGGTAAACCAAACTGCTCTACAAACTTCTTCAACCCAGCTACCTTTTCAATTTCTTTTTTGAAATCCTTTTCACTCATATCATTTAAAATATCAACTTCATTTCCTCCTGAGAACCATGCTCGAATCGTTCCATATGGATCTGACATTTGACCTTTTTTCAATTTTTCAGGATTAGGAAAAGTCATCATAAATTCATCTTTGATAGCAGCAGACATTAATTTCATGGCTACATTGTATGGTCCTTCTTGTTCCCCTTCGTAAACCAATTCCACCTTACCAGTTATCGCAGGTACGACTCCCCAAAAATCAGTAATTCTAACTCTCGTTTTTTTATCATTATTGATCAACATTCGACGTTCAGCCGTACTGATTAAGTTTTCATAACCAGAGATACTAAGCCGAGCCGAGACACCACTTTTCTCATCAATGTATTCACTTTCTCTCGCTGCAAATGAAATTCTTTCCATCAAAATTTTCATCATTTCAGGCACTTCAATTTTTTGTTCTTGCTCTTTTGCTAAGTTTGATTCCTGACTTGTAATCGTTTTTGCAATCTCCATCGTTTTAGGATAATGCGTCAAAATCTGACTTTCAATTCTATCTTTTAATGGAGTGATGATACTTCCACGATTGGTATAATCTTCTGGATTGGCAGTAAATACAAATTGCGCTTCCAGAGGCAGTCTCAACTTAAATCCTCGAATCTGCATGTCTCCTTCTTGCAAAATATTAAACAATGAAACCTGAATTCTTGCTTGCAAATCTGGCAACTCATTGATCACAAATATACATCTGTGCGAACGTGGAATTAATCCAAAGTGGATGACTCGTTCATCCGAATATGGCAACTTTAAGGTTGCCGCTTTGATTGGGTCAACATCTCCAATCAAGTCAGCTATACTCACATCTGGAGTGGCTAATTTTTCGACATATCTATCTTCTCGATGTAACCATTCGATTGGCGTGTCATCTCCTTTTTCAGCAATCAGACTAAATGCAAATTTCGAAATAGGAGCCAATGGATCATCATTCAATTCGCTTCCTGCCACAACTGGAACATATTCATCTAGCAACTTCACCATCAACCTAGCCAAACGAGTTTTCGCTTGCCCTCTTAACCCTAGCAACAAAATATTGTGTTTGGATAAAATCGCTCTTTCCAAGTCAGGCAAAACTGTATCCTCAAATCCTAGGATACCATCAAAAATGGTATCTTTCTTTTGGAGTTTTTTAACCAAGTTGGCTCTCAATTCTTCCTTGATTGATTTAGGTTGGTATTTGGTAGCTTTTAATTCTCCTAATGTTTTTACTTGCTTCATTTATGTAAACTATTTACGAGTTTATTTTTTTGAAAAAATTACGATTGGGTAAAAGTACATAACAAAGAGAAAAGGAGAATGTTTTGGAATGGCAAAAAATAAAATGGTTTGATTTTAGTCTTTATCATCCTACTATCAAAAGCTAAGCATTAGGCTGACTTAACGTCCAACCTCCTTGAAGCATCGCTTTTACCTGCGGTTCATTTTCTGCTCCTTCTCTTGAAGAAAAAATCCCTTGCCGAGCAGATATTATGGTAGCTAAAATTGGTGGAGTTAAAATTAAGGTTGGAAAGAATCCAAGAATCCCAAAAAACAGTTTATACACAAAGTTATTTCTAAAAAAATAAGTTATTAAAAGCACTACTCCGACAGCCAAAGCAAAACCAAGAATCCAAGAATATATTTCTGAATTATGATGAATCTTTTTACAGTTTTTACAACGTGGAATTCCTATGTGGATTTTTTGAAATTTGACTGATCGATAAATTACGATATTTGTTCTATCGGCTTCTTTATAAATAGGTGCAAAATAATTATCTGCCATATCCTCTGATATTGCTTTGAAGCAAAATTGACATAATGTAGAAGTAGGTTCTAGTCTTTTTCGATTCTCGTTAAAGGTGTAGCGGTTGGCTTGCATTTAATTTTCAATTATGATAATTTAATTTTAAAAATTTCATTCACTTTTCTTATCCTTTAGTTTTTTTAGGTTGTCAAAAATTAACCATGCTCCCACAATGGAACCTGAGACTCCTGCCACATATTTCTTTTCAAATATTAATGCTATTCCGCTGATGACAGTTAAGATTCCTAATCCTATAAAAAATTTATCTTCCATGAAACTTATATTTTGTTATGTATATTTCCTAAGTAATCTAGCCAATATTCTCACCTTCTAATTACAATATCTATCTATATTTATTTTTGCTTTATCTTTCAAGCTTTTTATCCCAAATTTATAAACCCTATTGAAGTCTAAACAAGCTTCTGCATTTTTTCCAATCTCAATATATGAAAGACCTCTTTGATTGGTAGCTCCAAGATGTCTTGGTTGGATTTTTAATAACTGATTGAAATCATTAATTGCAGACTCATGGTCTCCTAATTGTCGCTTGGTGTTGCCTCTAAAAAAAAGGAGTTGGGGATTTTTTTCAACCGGTCCATTTTCTATTGCTTTGTTAAAATCAGCCAAAGCTTGATCGTACCTTTTTAATCCAAAATTACAATATCCTTTTCGTTCTAAAAATGAAATATTTTGAGGTTCTAATTTGACAAGGGCATCAAAATAAAATAAAGCATCTTGCCATTTTTCTTTTTCAAATTTATCATTTCCTAGTTCGATATATTTTGCTACATCAATAATCTTTTTCTCATTATTTTTTGTAATAAAAAATCCAACTATTAAACTAACTGCAATAGCTAAAAATAATTTAAATAAGAGGTTTCTATTCCTAATGAAAAATTCATTAACACGCTCTAGATTAGATTTTGGCAATTGTCCTTTTTCCCATTCCGAAATCAAATCAATAATTGATTTTCTTATTTTATTTCTTTCCAAATTCGCATCATCAAAAGAAATTATCCCTAATCTATCTCTTGTCAATAAATTGCTAAATCGACCTTTTTGAAATAAGATTTCCTTTATGGAATTATTATCTTTCAATAAATTGTCTAATTCATTCAAAGCTTTTTCAAGCTCATCATTTTGGATAAGCTCTTTTATTTTTTCAATATCTTTTACTTGATTCTTCATTTTTGAGGTTGACGGTGGATATGTTGACTATAATTTATTTTAAGTACTTGTTCAAAATACCAATACTAGTAGAGTAAATATAATAAAAACAAAAGAACACATTAAAATTTATCATAATTAAAAATATAGCTCCATAAAGAATAGAAAAAATAAAACTTCCTTCTCTTAATAATCTTGAAGAAATCCCAACATCAATTGTAACTTTTTTCTAACTATTAACACTAACCCACCAAGAATCATTTTCCAAAAAAATAAAACTTCTTTTAACATGAAAACCCGTTTTTCTATCTCCGTAATTGCATTGTTATTATTTGCACTCCTCTCCTCTTCTTTTTTATTAGAAAAAAAACCAAAGCACCCTTTTGGCAAAAGATTCAAAGTACCTAAAACTTATACTTACATTCCAAGTGGAACATTGCTTATGTTCAACAAAACTAAAATCTCTGTCTTGCCATTTTTCATGTCAAAAACTGAAATCACTAACTTGGAATACAACGAATTTTTAGCAGACTTAAAAAAACAAGGAAAAACAGAACAGTACGAAATCGCCAAACAACATCCTGAAAATGGAGAGAAAAATCAGTAGTCTATGGTCAACCATTTGTAGAAAATTATCCAACTCATCCTGCCTATGAAGATTATCCCGTTTTGACTATTTCCAAAAAAGGAGCAGAATTATATTGTCAATGGTTAACAGAAAAATTACAACCTAAATATCCAAAACATAATATCAGTTTTAGATTACCGACCGAACATGAATGGGTTTATACTGCACGAGCCGGACATGATCATGCTCCTTATCCTTGGGGTGGATATTATCTCCGAAATTCCAAAGGTTGCTTCCTTGCCAATTTCAGAACATTGGGTGCAGGTGCTATTCACTATGATCGCAAAAATGATAAATATGAAGTAATGATTGATACTAATCGAAAACCTTCAATGCCTGTTAAAGTAAAATCTTACTTCCCAAATGATTTTGGTTTATATAATATGGTAGGAAATGCAGCGGAAATGATTTCGACAAAATCACTTACAAGTGATGGAAATCGTACGAAGGGTGGATGTTATGATAGTACTGGATTTGATAACACAATTGAAGCGCAAGATGAATTTGATGGGTGGAAAGAGCCTTCACCATTTATTGGATTTCGGCCGATTATGGATGTGAGTGTGAAGTAAGAATTTTAAATAAAAAAAATAAAAAGCATGAAAAAGAATTTTCTAATTTTAATTTATTTGACCTTAACAATTATTTCATTTGGACAAACGGAGAGTGGCTTAAAGTTGATTTCAAACTATTCCTCTGATAATCCTGAAATAAAAGACATTCTTCAATTTGAAGGAATTGAATATTGGCAACTAAAATTTATTGGACAAGAACTTAAAACCAAAAGCTACAAACTTACGGTAAAGGAAATTTGGGATGGAAAAACTATTCGTGACACAATTGTCTTTGATAGTAAGTCACTTGGAGTTAAACAATTTGAAACTGTAAACGACACAGTTTTAAATCTAAAAGTGATCTCAAAGTTGACTCACAATAATAAACTAAAGATGACTTTTTTATTCCCTCGTTTTTCCATGACAAGGGAATATGATGCAATAGAATCTGATAAGTATAGGTTAAGGAATTTGGTGGAAGAAAGTAAAATGGAAATTGGTTATGATAAAAAATTTTATTTACTGGCTTACATTTTACCCTATGAAAGAGAAGATGGTTCAAGATCCTGGTGTCAGGTTGGAACGAGTGGAAAAGACATTGAAAATTGGGGAGAGAAATTTGGGATCAAACATTATCTCCTTTTTGAGATGGAATTTGAATAACCAATATCGAACAAGGAATATCCAATTTCCAACTTTGTTAAATATTAACGTGTTGGATATTGGAAATTCCTTGTTGAATATTAGAGATTATTCAAAAATTACTTCACTCGCAATTCCTTCTTCAAAATCTTACCTGTCGCACTCATTGGAAGCGAGTCAACGAATTCAATTTGTCGAGGATATTTGTAATCAGCGATGCGTTCTTTCGTCCATGCTTTCATTTCATCTTCAGTCGAAGTATGACCTTCTTTCATGATGACGAATGCTTTGATATTTTCTCCGAATTTATCATCCGGAATTCCGATCACCGCAACCATAGAAACACCTTCATGTTTCATCATCACCTCTTCTACTTCTCTTGGGTAAACATTTAATCCACCTCTGATAATCATATCTTTAGTTCGATCAACGATGTAGTAATATCCATCTTCATCTTTAGTTGCAACATCACCTGAATGCAACCATCCATTTCGAATCGTTTTGGCAGTTGCTTCTGGTTTGTTGTAATATCCTTTCATCACATTGTGACCTCGATAAAGTAACTCACCTTTTTCACCAACTGGAACTTCATCTCCATTGTCATCTACTAATTTTACTTCCACTCCCCAAACAGGTTTTCCAATCGAACCAGGTTTTCTTACATCATCTTTGTGATTAAATGTAACTACTGGCGAACCTTCCGACATTCCATACCCTTCCATAATCGGAACATTGAATTTTGCTTCAAAATCTTTCAACACTTGAACTGGCAATGATGCTCCCCCTGAAAAACAAGCTCGAAGATTCTTACTAATTTTATCTGTATCATATTTTGAAGAATCAAAGTTCACCATCCCCCAATACATCGTCGGCACACCCGCGAAAATCGTTACGTCGTGTTTTTCCAATAATCCAAATACTGCATCAGCATCAAAACGTGGTAATAAAATATTATGTGCTCCACGATAAACTCCTGAATTCATCAAAACAGTCATGGCAAAAATATGGAACAATGGCAATACAATTATTTGAGTATCATCGTGAGAAACGTCTGCAAGGTTAGAAGAAATAATCGTATTCAGCATGATATTAGAATGCGACAACATTGCTCCTTTTGGTTTTCCAGTTGTACCTGAAGTATAAATTATTACAGCGGTATCATTTGGATCAGAAGCTAATTTTTTGAAAACAGGAGATTGCCCAGCCATCAATGATCCCAAAGTTTCAGTTCCAGCAATTGGACTTGGATCTGTTGGCTTAGCAGTAATCATATAAAATTGCTCACAAGTGCTTACTTCTTGAAAACCACCATATCCCATCTCTCCCATTGGCAAATCAGGTGTTCCCACAAAACAGAAAAATGCTTTAGCTTGACTATCAGCCAAATGGTAAGCAATCTCATCTTTTTTCAATAAAACACTCAAAGGCACCACCGTTGCTCCTGCTTTTAAAATCCCAAAATAGATCATTGGGAAATAAGGTAAGTTCAAGCAATCAATCGCAACTTTGTCCCCACGTTTGATTCCTTTGCTTCTTAAACCGTTGGCAATTTGATTTGCCGCTCCATTTATTTGAGCATAATTCAAGGTAGTTTCTCCAAAAGTAAAAGCTGGAGAAGTAGGATATCGTCTTGCGCTATCTTCTAAAATACAAGCTAGATTTAACATTTATATTGATTTTTGTTTCTAAATAATTGAAGTCATGAATTAAAGTTTTCCAAAGTACAAAATGAATCCCAAATCTTAGTAATGCGCTTTTTATTTTTTGAAAAATTCTTAAACAGTTTTAATGTAGAGGCAATCCCTAGTGGTTGTACCTAGGTTTGTCGAAAAAAATTAATCTTTATTTAAAAATGGACGTTATTACATTTGTATTTTTCACCACGGATTACTCAGGTTTTCATAGATTTTTTTTGACTATATTAACCTGTGAAAATCTGAGTAATCTTTGGCGAAATTCCTTCTTACTTTAAAATCAAAAATCATGATAGATAAATTAAAAGAAACCCTCAATCAAGCTGGCGAAATTTTGAGAGAACAAACTTCAAACATTGGAGAAGTGATCAAAGAAGGTTCTTCCACCTTTAGCGAAGCCGCAAAAGAAAAATCTCAAAAACTAATCGATGATTGGTTGTTAGTTTTTCGAAGATTGGAAGAGTACGGATTTAAAATCACCAGTTTTGGTTTAGGAGTGGCATTATCTCCATCTTTGGAAGTTGAACTAGAAGCTCCTGCCGAAAAATTCACTCTGGAACGAATCAAAGAATTGATGGATGAAAATAAAGACAGCACTTCATTAAATTCTGTTTTTAGAACTATAAAAATGACTTACGAAACCCATGCAAAAATAAGTAGTCAAGAATATGATGTCGTTTTGGTTAAAGTTCTGGTAAAAATCACTCCTGAAATCAAAGTAGTTCTTGGTGAACCGAAATTACATTTGTGAAGGACAGGTAGTATATAGTTTTTTTTCAAAAAAAATAAGAAAACCGAATTTTCGAGATATGAAAATTCGGTTTTTTTATTGACCTTTGGCGAAAACTAAGCAACATATGATTTTATCCATCCTGCGACAACCGGATGTAAATATATTAGGTATTAGATTGCAAGAACCCATAACAACTTTCACAGACTTACTCGTCACGGTCGTGTGCTTTTATGCCTATTGGAAAATCAAAAAAAGTAATAACTCTAGTAGAGCTGTTCAACATATCAAGTATTATTTTATTTTGATGGGCATTGGAATAGGGTTAGGTGGTTTGATTGGACATGGATTTCAATATGTTTTTTCTTATGAATGGAAATGTGTTGGTTGGGTGTTAGGGATGTTTGCAGTTTTGTTTTTTGAATTTTCAGCATTGGAATATACTGCTAATTTAATTCCTAAGAAATTGCATAAAATGCTAATGGGATTTAGCATCATAGAAATAATCATTGCTTTAACTTTCACAGTTGCTTTTGTAGATTTTAAATATGTCCAATATCATATGGTTTATGGATTTATCATGGTCATTTTTTCATTGCACCTTTTAATTTATTATAAAACAAACGATAACGGAAGTCGATGGATGTTAGCAGGAGTAGCAATGTTAGTTGTTGCTATTAGTGCTTTTAATTATCGTGTTGCTCCTCATATTTGGTTTAATCATAATGATTTATCACACATCCTTATCGCCATTTCAACATATTTATTTTTAAAGGGAGCTTTACAACTTGGAGAACCTCCCAAAAAATTATCTCCTCAAAAGTCAATAAAAAAATAATTTTATAATGGACTTTGTCTTAAACCAATCACCTCCGAAAACGTTCATTTACAGTTATAAAATGTCTAATAGAGTTTATTCTCTAAAGTAAAAACCTTTTATTCTAATGATTTATTCATTACTTTCTAATAAGACCAAATCAATCGGCGCAATTCTATGTGTACTTTTTAACCTTCAATTATTTGCGCAAGATTCCATTCCTCCGGTTCCAGACCAATTAGATAATACAGTCTATGCCGTTTACATTCATCATACTGATGAGAAAATTGTGCTTGATGGAGAGTTAAATGAAGCCGCTTGGCAACAAGGAAAAGCTTCTGGAAAATTTTGGCAAAACTTCCCAGGTGATAGTATTCATGCAAAAGCTCAAACTGAAATGTACATGACTTATGATGATGATAATTTGTACGTCGCTATTGTTTGTCATAGTGTTGGAAATGATTTTGTAACGCCTTCTTTGCGTCGAGATTATGGATTTGGAGGAAATGATAATTTCAGTATTCACTTTGATACCTATAATGATAATACCAATTCAGCTTTATTTGGAATTAATCCTTTTGGGATTCGAAGAGAAGCATTAATATCAGGAGGAGGGAGACAACGAAATGATTTTAATTCATCATGGGATAACAAATGGAATGGTAACGCAAAAATTTATGATAAATATTGGATTGGAGAATATGCTATTCCATTCAAAACGCTTCGCTACAATGAAGGCAGCACACAATGGAGATTTGCTGCTTATCGAAATGATACCCAAACTGGTGAGAGGTCTACTTGGTTAAGGATTCCACAAAACCGAGTCCTCATGGATATGTCTTACATGGGAACGTTGATCTGGGATAAACCTTTGCAAAAGGCTGGAAAAAATATTTCCATCATACCTTATGTGGCTAGTTCTGTTACACGTGACTTTGAAGATGAGGAACAAATGGAACCAGATGCTAATGTTTCATTTGGTGGTGATGCAAAAATTGCAGTTACTTCAGGTTTGAATTTAGACTTGACCATCAATCCTGATTTCTCACAAGTGGAAGTTGATCGACAGGTGACTAATTTAGATCGTTTTGAAATCTTCTTTCCTGAGCGTCGACAATTCTTTTTGGAAAATGCTGATTTGTTTTCGGGCTTTGGCGCTGGTCGAGTTACTCCCTTTTTCTCAAGAAGAATAGGTGTGACTCAAGACACTTCCTCTGGTGACAACATACAAAACACAATATTGTACGGAGCTAGACTTTCTGGAAAATTGAATGAACGAACTCGAATTGGATTACTGAATATGCAAACCGCGAAGCAAGAAAATAATGATTTACCTAGCTTTAATTATACTGTGGCAACTGCTGAACAAAATATTTTTGCAAAGTCAACCATTGCTGCTATCATGGTAAATAAACAAGCCATTAACGCTGAAGAATTTTCTGGTTCTTTTGATGATTATAATCGAGTAGCAGGATTGGAATATCGATTAGCAACTCAAGATAATGTTTGGACTGGAAAGGCCTCCTATTTTCATGCCTTTACTCCCAGCGATGAAAAAGATAAGTTTTATCACTTCTTAAGACTTGAATATAATAAGAGAAGATACCGATTGGAATGGGCACATTATTTTGTGGGTAGTGGTTTTGATGCACAAGTTGGATTTATTCGAAGGAAAGATATTTTATTTGTCAATCCTGAATTTGAGTTTAATTTTTTTCCTAACAAAAGTTCGAGAGTTAGTCGACATAGGGTACAGTTTGAGCCTCGTTTAATTTATAAAACTGGAAGAGATGGAAATGAAATCGTAACTGATTTTAGCAATATAGAAAACCAAGCAGAAGGAAGTTGGAATATCCAATTTAGGAATACTTCCAATTTAAATTTCTCTGCCGAAATAAATGATGTATTGCTATTAGATGATTTTGACCCTACTAGAATTCAAGAAGACGATGTTTTTTTAGCGGCAGGTGATCGTTTTCAATTCACTAATTTTAGATTTAGTTATCGATCAGATGAAAGAAAGAAGTTTAACTTTAATTTAAGAACTAGATTTGGGCAATTTTTCAGCGGTAATCGAAATGGGATTGGTGGTAGCATTACATACCGATATCAACCATTTGGTTTTGTGAGTTTGGATTATAACTATAATCGAATTACTAATTTAGGTGAGGACTTTGAAGATGCGAATCTTTGGTTACTCGGCCCTCGAATTGATTTGACGTTTACTAAAAAATTATTCTTGACCACTTTTATTCAGTATAACAGTCAATCGCAAAATATTAATATTAATACTCGTTTCCAATGGAGATTTGCACCTGTCTCGGATTTCTTTTTGGTTTATACTGATAATCAATTGTATGATGAAAACTTTAGTTCTAGTCCAATGTATGATGAACGATTTACAACTAGAAATCGGGCGATCGTAGCGAAGATTACGTACTGGCTTAATTTGTAAATGTATTGTTATTAAACTTTACAAAAAAAAAGTGCATCCAAATTAATGAATGCACTTTTTTTATTTTTATACAATAGACTTATGGTCTGATCACTTTCTGCTTAGCTTTCGCTTTTTGCATTGGATTAGGAGTATCAGGGAAGTTATGTTTTTTGTAAACTTGGAACTTCGAAGGCATTTCCTTTAAAGGAAATTGGTTATTCGATTCATCTACATCCGCAGTTTCTTTGAAAGGATCTAATCGAATCGCTTTCACTTCTTTATTTTTCACAAATACTTTTCGAACTTCATTTTCATTTTTTCTCCAAACTTCAACAGGTATTCTTTGTACTTCCTTCGTTCCATCTTCGAAAGTCCATTCAATGATGATTGGCATTGGCAACCCACCTTTGTTTTTGAAAAATAATTCATAGTAATTTTTGCTACCGTAAAGTTTTTTCTTCTTCCTTTTGTTAGGAGCTTCATCATACAAAGTTCCTTTCATAACTTGAACAGAATCTTCCGTTTCCCAAGGTCGATAATCAGTATAAAAGTCAACTAAGTTTTTATCTTCTTCTACTTTGAATTTCATTCCATTTTTTTGATTTCTAACTTTAGAAATATCATCGAATGGTTTTTTACTTTTTTGCGGAAATTCTCTTTCTACTTTTTTAGGCTTGTTTTTCAAATCAACCTTGTACCAATTGATACTATCCAAAGCGATATCTACATTTTCGATACTGTAAAACCAACCTCTCCAAAACCAATCTAAATCAACACCACTTGCATCTTCCATTGTTCTAAAAAAGTCAGCAGGAGTTGGGTGTTTGAAGGCCCATCGTTCACAGTATTCTTTAAATGCCATATCGAAAAGTTCTCTCCCCATAATTGTTTCACGAAGAATATTCAAACCTGTAGCCGGTTTTCCATATGCATTCCAACCAAAGCCAACTATGTTTTCACTATTGGTCATAATTGGTTCCAATCGATCAGGATTGCTACTCATATATCCAACTGCATTCGCGGCTGGTCCACGACGAGAGTTATAATTATTGTCAAATTCTTGCTCAGCCAAGTACTGCACAAAAGTATTAATACCTTCATCCATCCAAGACCATTGGCGCTCGTCAGAATTAATAATCATTGGGAAATAGTTATGCCCAACTTCGTGAATAATAACTGAGATAGCACCTTTTTTAGCACGCTCAGTATAAGTTCCATCTTCCTCTGCACGACCGTAATTAAAGCAAATCATTGGGTATTCCATCCCATTCGCTGCTTCTACAGAAATGGCAATTGGGTACGGATAAGGAATAGAATATCGAGAGTAAACTTCCAAAGTGTGTTTTACTGCTTTAGTAGAATACTTACTATAAATTGGGTAAGACTCTTTTGGGTAGTAACTCATACACATTACTTTTTTACCAGCAGTAGTCGTGTGAGGTAATGCATCCCAAACAAATTTTCGAGAAGCTCCCCAAGCAAAATCTCGCACGTTTTCCGCTTGGTATTCCCAAGTTTTTAAAGATTTACTTTTCTTACTTTTGGCATTTGCTTTAGCTTCATCAAGTGTAATGATTTCTACAGGTTCAGTTCCAGTATTATTAGAAGCTTGCTTCCATCGTTGCTTTTGAGTGGAGGTTAAAACTTTATCCATATTTTGACATTCACCAGTTGAGGCAACTACATAATCATCAGGCAAAGTCATTTTTACATTAAAGTTTCCAAATTCCAAAGCAAACTCTCCACGTCCTGTGAATTGTTTATTTTGCCATCCTTCAACTGCATCATACACACATAATCTTGGGTACCATTGAGTTATCGTAAAGATGTAGTTATCTTCTTTTTCAAAATATTCATAACCTCCACGGCCACCTAATCCATCTACCCGATCAGTTAGGTTGTAATTCCATTTAACATTAAAAGTAAAAGTTTCTCCTGGAGCTAATTTTTTAGGAAGGTTAATTCTCATCATCGTTTGATTGATGATATATTTTAGATCTTTTCCATTGGCATCAGTTACCATTTCGATGTTATGACCATGCTTATTAGGTTCGTCATAAGCTTCTAATCTTTCTAAACCATCTTGACTCATTACTTTTCGAATAGAACTTGAGTTAGCATGATTAGCATCACTATCAGATCTGTGTTGATTTTCATCCAATTGTAACCAAATATATTTTAAGGTATTTGGAGAACGATTGTAATATTTGATTTTTTCAATTCCACTTAATTGTTGCTTTTCAGTATCCAAAGTACATTCAATATCATAATCTGCTTGTTGTTGCCAATAATCTGGGCCTGGCATTCCATCAGCTGCATGATAAGAGTTAGGAGTAGGTAAATCTTGTCCTAATTGCTCAAATCTGTTTCCGTGATTAGAAGTTTTCTTCTGTGCAGAAATTGTGGTAGAAAAAGCAATCATACCAAACAAAAGAAAACATGTTTTTAGTAAATTTTTGAAGTTCATCATTAATAATTTGATTAGTAATTATATCAAAGAAAATATAGTCAGAGATTTTAAATGTTAAAATCACATACTAAAAGAATAAAAAATATTTAAAAGGTTGCTTTATAGAAGTATTTTGTAAAAAACGGTCAAAAGTACGAAAATCCGAAGTTTTCGCAAATTCTAAATAAGTCTGAACTATCCGCTGGGTGTCGAACTGATAATTAATACTAAAAAGCCTCAAAATCTATTAATAGATTTTGAGGCTTTTTATAACTTTTTAGAAAAATTGAAAGCTTATTTGTTAGATAAAACAAGGTAATCCCAAGCTTTAACTACCATTTTGGCTCCCTTCTCTAAATTCATTTTTTCATTAGAAAATACATTTTTATATTCCCCTTCGTAACCTGATCCTTTTATTTCAAAGTTTTGATTTTTATCTGAAAAATTCAAAATAACTACCACTTTATCTCCATCCTTCTCACGCATGAATGCATAAAGATCTTTGTCATTACTAGTTATAATTTTCTGAGGTTCCCCTCCAAAATCACCATTCCACAATGCTTTATTTTTATGTTTTAAATCAAAAAGTGTTTTATAAAATCTAGCATAAGGATATTGTCCCCATTTGATGGCATCTTTTTCAAAAAACTCTAATCGCTTCCGATTCGCTGATTCTTGACCTGAATATACTAATGGCATTCCATCAAAAGTAGCTGCAAATACTGCAAAAGTTTGAGCACCATCCCCCATTCGATCGAAAACAGTTCCAGCCCAGGTATTTTCATCATGATTGGAAGTAAACATCATATGAAATCCTTTGGTAAACCTTTCTCGATCTTGCTTCAACCAATCATCAAAAGCAGTTGCTGGTTTTTCTCCTTTAGCTACATCATTCATTATATGGTGAATATCCCAACCATAATCTGAATGAAAATATCCATTATTAATTTGATCTGCCTCCTGCCCTTCTGCAAGCATGAAAACATCGCCAGCTGCAAAAATTGCATCGCTTGCTTCTTTCCAAAAATCAGCTGGTACATCATGTGCCACATCCATTCTAAATCCATCAATACCTATTTCATTGACCCAAAAAAGCATGTCTTCAATCATAGCTTTCCGCATTTCTTGGTTGTCAAAATTTAGCTCAGCTGTATCGTACCAGTCAGTTGGCTCACCTTTTAAAGTAGGTGCTTTGATAATTTTTCCATCTACCTGAGTGTACCAATCTGGATGATCCTTGATCCATTGATGATCCCAACCTGTGTGATTTGGCACCCAATCGATAATAACTTTCATCCCTAACTCATGAGCTGAATTTAGCATTTTTTTAAAATCATCCATCGTTCCATACTCAGGATTAAAACCTCGATAATCTGAAACGGAATATGGACTTCCTAAATATTTTTTCTTTTCCTCCTCATCTTTTATTTCTTCAATCATAATCTCTGGAGTTGCTTTCCGATTAGTCATGCTAATTGGATGCAAAGGCATAAACCATAAAATATCAACACCCATTGTTTTTAATCTAGGTAGTTGAGTAGCAAAAGTATTTACCGAACCATCTTCTGAATATTGCCGAAGGTTGACTTCATAGATTGTTGCATTCTTCCCCCAACTCGGCATGTCTCCCGGACTATGTTTTACATTTTCTACCCCAGTTGAATTATTTTCACTTGCCTTCTTATCTTGTTGGCATCCAACAAAGACTAAAAGGATTAAAGCAAAAATCAAATTGAATTTATTCATTGTTTTCGTTTTTGTATAGAATGTAATTGTATTGTTATTTTTAGAGGAAATTATTTCTTAAATCCAGGGCGCTCTGCCACTTTATCCATTTTAATTTGCTCTCCTGTTTTTGTTTTATCTGTATTTCCTATCAAAATTACTACTGGTGAATTTAGTTGAGCTCTCCAATGCTCATCATTAATTTTGGAATTATCATCATAATCAATAGTCATATAATTTGTTTCGCCATCAATAGCCCATTTCCCTTTATTCGTTTCTTTCCCATTCGCTCCATTAATAAATGTTCCATCAGCATAAAATTCAATCCATCGATCATCTTTAAAAAGCCCCTGTAAGGAAGAAGCATGTTGTTTCCAAATACCAATGTATGGTGAAATCGGACTAGATTTAACCATCTCAGGAGTATCATGATTATGTCCATCGTGATCATGTCCGTCATGGTTGTGTCCATCGTGGTTCTCAGCAGCTTTTACTTCAGTTGTGGTTGCATTTGATTCTTGAGATGAGTTAGCATCATTTCCACAGGAACTAATTCCAAAATTTAATATAATTGCTATGGTAAATACAAATAGGTTTTTCATTTTGAATATTTTTTTATTTTAAATAAGCCTGCGATACGATTTGAAATCGTGTCACAGATATTGGAAGCACATTATTTTGCCATTTCATTGTAGAACTTAGCACTACTTTTTGCTGGAATTTCATAATGCTCTTTATAGATTTCTAAACCAACATTTTTATTAGACAAATTTCTAATTTCCACCTGTTCCTTCCCGACTAATACTTGCAATAATGATTTTTTAAATAATATTTTAAAAGAAAAACTTTCCCACTCATCGGGTAAAGAAGGATTTAAAATCAATTGCTCTCCCAAAACTCTCATTCCTCCAAATCCTTTGACCACAGCCATCCAAGTTCCTGCCATACTCGTAATATGTAACCCATCTTCTGTATCATTATTATAATCATCTAAATCCAAGCGAGCTGTTCGAACATACATTTCGTAAGCCTTTTCTATCATTCCTAATTTGGCTGCCAAAATAGCATGCACACATGGTGAAAGCGAAGATTCATGAACAGTCATCGGCTCATAAAATTCAAAATTTCGACGATGCGTTTCTTCATCAAACATCTCTTCGAAAAAATAAAGTCCCTGCAAAACATCTGCTTGCTTAATAAAACAGGATCGCAAAATTCTATCCCAACTCCATTTTTGATTCAAGGGTTGATCTTCTTCTGACAAGTCACTTACCTTAATCAATTCTTTATCTAAAAAACCATCATGTTGAACAAATACATCTAATTTCTCATCGTAAGGCAGATAAATATTGTCCGTTATTTTTTTCCATTCACCAGTTTCTACATGCTCATAGAATTTAATCTTATCCTCAAGTGCTGACCATTTCTCAGGTGCTTTTTCTTTCATATAAGTGATGGCTCCAAAAGCATATTTCATACACCAACTTGCGATGAAATTCGTGTACCAATTGTTATTCACATTGTTTTCATATTCATTTGGCCCCGTCACTCCGTGCATCACATACTTTCCTCGACGTTCTGAAAAATGAACTCGTTGCTTCCAAAATCTCGCAATTGCAATCAAGACTTCTGTTCCGTAATCAATTAAATATTCTTTGTCACCAGTATGTCGAATGTAATCGTAAATTCCGTAGGCGATAGCACCATTCCGATGAATTTCTTCAAAAGTAATTTCCCATTCATTATGGCATTCTTCGCCATTCATGGTAACCATTGGATACAAAGCTGCACCATCTTTAAAACCTAACTTCGCTGCATTTTCAATTGCTTTATCCAATTGCTTATAGCGATACAGCAATAAGTTTCTCGCCACTTTTTGATCAGCAGTCGCTAAATAAAATGGAAGACAATATGCTTCAGTATCCCAATAAGTACT